>JADCGX010000150.1 GCA_020248785.1 Burkholderiales bacterium
ACAGCGGCATCCGCTACGTCAGCCCAGCTCAGCGCCATGCTGGCGACGATCAAGCGATCCTGGCGGCCCGACATGCGCTGTACCTCCAAGCACGACAGTGCAACCCCAGGCGCTGGTCCGGCAACACGCGGGACTGGTCGCACACCGGCGTGGTCAGCCTCAATCCTGAGCGCGACTCGGTGGCCAACCTGGCTGCCAGCGCTCCGCATACTCAGCAGATGGCTGCATGACTGAGGCGACAACTACCTTGACACGCGCCGGCTCGACCAACAATGGCTGGTCAGACATTGCCTGGCAGCCGCATCGCATCGGCGAAGCGGCCCTAGTTGCTGGGCGTCGGCTGGATTCGGATCACCCTGAACGACGGGCAGCGGTAAACCTCGATGTCCTCCCGCGACACCGGATAGCTGCCGCAAGACAGCCAGCGCCACAACGCGGTGCCGTAGATCCGGCAACTGGAGCGACCGAGCGCGTCGAACTGCACGAACACGCAGGCTTTGTTGGTGCAGCATTGCCCACAGTGGATGCATTCGCCTTCGATGCGTTCGCACGGGGCAAGCAGCGACGGCTGCCGATTGCCCGCGCGCCAGCGGACGTAGCGCGAGGTCGCGCCGGAGCGGTACATCTCGATCACGTGCCGGAACGCCAGGCGCAGTGAGCGCCAGTATTCGACGGCGTCAGCGAGGCGCCCGGAAAAGGCCGCCATCAGCAGCGGCGCGAGCGGGAGCCCGACGAACATCGTCCCGAGCACGAGCAGCTCGATCGGGCGGGACAGGCGCTCGATGACGACTTTCAAAGCGAGTGGGTCGAGTATGGGAGAGTTCGGCGTGGCCGCTGTGCACAGCCACCGCATCGCTGAAACGCCAGTGTAATGGGCATCGACGGATGCCCCCTGCGTTGCCTGCTGGGCGTCGGGTCTAAAGCGTCCTGACGCTCCGGGCTGCCGATTCCTTGCGGCTGTTGCCGAGTTCTCGGAAGCAGTCGTCCAACGCGTGGCACGCAACCGCGCGGGAGAGCGTCGCTCGCACGGCGGGCGGCCACACAGTCGAGCCATGCGCAGTACACGCGGCCCCACCGACCGCACTCATCTCAGGGCCGACCAAGACGATGAGTCCTGAGGCGCCAGGAACTTGAACAGGGCGGCTGGCTTGAAGTTCTTGGTCTGATCACCTGCGAGATCCGGGTTGTCGTCAAGCTGCAGCGTTCGAGGGCCAGAGCCCTCCCTGAAGTCGAGCTCGCCCCAGCTTTGCCCAGAGGATGCTCGGGCTGTTGATGTCCTGGTGGTAGTAGACCTTGTTCTTCTGGTCTTCGTACACCGTCACGACGACGCTGCCGTACTTCCTCTTCCGGTTGAACGGGGTCTTGGTGTTGCTGGTTCGCTGCAACCCGCGCGGGTACAGCCACATGTTCGTGTCCATGTCGGAAGCGAACCAGTCCATGGTGCGCCCTGTACCCGTTTGTCCTTCCTTGCCGATGTAGACGGCCCGTGCGCACGCCTCGGACAGGGTAGGCAGAGAGAAGCGGAAAGCATCGAGACAACCACCAAGCGCGCAGCGTTCGTCCGAAGACTCCGTTAGATGGAGGAGGAGATGCCAAAAAAAGAGCCCCGCCGAAGCGGGGCTCTTTGCTTGCAACGTCGAGGTGGTTAGCGACGCACGGAGCGCGTGCCGACGACTTCGATGTCCACGCGACGGTTCTTCTGGCGACCTTCGGCCGTCCGGTTGTCCGCCACGGGTTGCGACTCACCCTTGCCTTCGGTGTAGATGCGGTTCGGCTCGATACCCTTGCTGACCAGATAGGCCTTCACGGCGTCGGACCGGCGCTTCGACAGGGCCAGGTTGTACTCCTCGGTACCGATCGAGTCGGTGTGGCCGGTGGCGATGATCACTTCGAGCGTCACGCCGGCGAGCTTGGAGACGAGCTCGTCGAGCTGGCCCTGAGCATCCTTCCGGATGTTGTACTTGTCGAAGTCAAACAGCGCGTCGGCCTGCAGCGTCACCTTCTCGACGGCCGGAGGTGCCGGCGGCGGCGGGGGCGGCGGGGGAGCGGGCGGAGCAGCGCGCGGAGCCGGCGGGGGCGGAGGCGGCGGGGGCGGCTCGCAGACTTCCTTGGGCAGTGCGGCCTTGTCGCATGCGCAGCCGGCGCCTTTGGGGCCGTCAATGCCGGCCAACTGCGGCGTCCACCAGGGGGTACGCCAGCACAGGCCAAACGGATCCATCACGACGTTGCCACGGGCATCAAGTACATACGCAGGGGCGTTTTTCGCACCCGGAATGTCCTTCGCCTGGGCGAACGCCGCACCAGAAACGACCAGCAGCGCCGAGGCGGCGAGCAGGGTCGCGAACTTCGCGGTCTTCCTCATGGTTCTCCTCTTTTTGAGAGCGCAGGGACGCTGCGCGGGACGATCGACATCCCTGCCATGACTATAGCGCTGCGCTGCCGCGTTTGGCAGTGACGGTGGGGCACAACCGTCCGACGTGCGCAACACTTTGGCACTCGGATCAGCGCGGCAAGCCCCTCCTCACCAACCGGGTCTGCGTCTAGCGCAGCAGTTGAAGCGTGCGCGCGTGCCATGCCGCCCTCGCCGCCGTGAGGGCGTGCCGCTGCGCGCTGTCGTCCAGGACCACGGGCTGCCTGGCCCGGACCACCTGGCGCCCCGCGACCCACACGTCGGTCACGTGTTCGCGGCCCGCGGCATAGACCAGCTGCGCGACCGGATCGAAGCAGGGTGTGGTTTCCCAGCCGGACAGGTCGAACGCAGCAAGATCCGCGTCCTTATCCACGCTGAGCGAGCCGACGCGCGCCTCGAGCCCCAGGGCTTTGGCGCCGCCCAGTGTGGCGCACTCCAGTGCTCGCCAGGCGGGCAGGGCAGTTGCGTCCGCGGCCACGGCCTTGGCGAGCAGGGCGGCGAGGCGCATGTCTTCCATGACGTCGAGCCGGTCGTTGCTCGCCGCCCCGTCGGTGCCGATGGCCACGTTGGCGCCGGCCGCCAGCAGCGCGGCCACCGGTGCGAAGCCACTGGCCAGCTTGAGGTTGGATGCCGGGCAGTGCGCCACCGAGGCGCCGCGCTCGCCCAGCAGCGCAATCTCGACCGGCTCCAGGTGCACGGCGTGCACGGCGATCAGGCGTTCGGTGACGAGCCCCAGCTTGTCCAGGCGCGCCAGCGGCCGCATGCCGTGTTGCTGCACGCCCTCGAACACCTCGTCCGCCGTCTCGTGCACATGCATGTGGATCGGCAGATCGAGTTCCTCGGCATAGGTGGCAATGCGTCGCAGGGTGGCATCGGCCACGGTGTACGGCGCGTGCGGGGCGAGCGTGAAGGCCACCAGGGGATCGTTGCGCAGGGCGTCGCGCGCGGCAAGGCCCTTGCGCAGGTAGTCCTCGGCATCGGTCGCATACGCGGTCGGAAACTCGATGGCGATGATGCCCACCACCGCGCGCATGCCCGCCTCGCGCATCGCGCGCGCGGCGGCCTCGGGGTGGAAGTACATGTCCGAGCAGGTGGTCACGCCACCGCGCAGCAGTTCGAGGGCCGCCAGCAGGGCGCCATCGTGCACGAACTGCTCGTCCACCAGCGCTTTCTCGAGCGGCCAGATGCGCTCGGACAGCCAGCGCATCAGCGGCAGGTCATCGCCGACGCCGCGCAACAGGGTCATGGCCGCGTGCGTATGCGCATTGATGAGCCCGGGCGTCAGTGCATGCTCGGGCAGCTCGATACTCGCGCGCGGTGCATAGCGCTGGCGCGCCTCCTGCGCGGGCAGGATGGCCACGATGCGGCCGCCGTCGATTGCCACGGCGTGGTGCTCGAGCACCGTCTGCCGCGGCTCGACCGGGATGACCCAGCGGGCCTGGATGAGCGTGTCAACGGGTTGCATGGGTCGCCTGCATCTTGGGCTGCGCGTCGGCCGCCGCGGCGCGGGTCGCGCCGAGGGCGGCAATGGTGCCACGGCTGCGCCGGCCGGTCGCTGCCGACGCCCTTGATGCGGCCGGGCCAAAGGCCTTGCACTGATAGACTTTGAGCTTCGCTATCCCGCCGCCGAACGCTGCGCGTCCGACCCCGTGCAGCGACCCGCCGCAGTCCCTGTCTGAGCTCCCGCTGATGGACCAATTCGCCAAGGAAACGCTGCCCATTTCCCTCGAAGAGGAGATGCGGCGCTCCTATCTCGATTACGCGATGAGCGTGATTGTCGGTCGCGCGCTGCCCGACGTGCGCGATGGCCTGAAGCCGGTGCACCGGCGTGTGCTCTTTGCGATGCATGAGTCGAACAACGTCCACAACCGGCCGTATGTGAAGTGCGCGCGAATCGTCGGCGAGGTGATGGGCAAATACCACCCGCATGGCGACGCGAGCATCTACGACACGCTGGTGCGCATGGCGCAGGACTTCTCGCTGCGCTACACGCTGGTCGACGGGCAGGGCAACTTCGGCTCAATCGACGGCGATAACGCCGCGGCCATGCGCTACACCGAGTGCCGGCTCGAAAAGATCGCCGCCGAACTGCTGGCGGATATCGAGAAGGAGACCGTTGACTTCCAGCCCAACTACGACGGCAAGGAGCGCGAGCCTACGGTGCTGCCCTCGCGGCTGCCCAACCTGCTGGTCAATGGGTCGTCGGGCATCGCGGTCGGCATGGCGACAAATATCCCGCCGCACAACCTGACCGAGGTGATCGACGGCTGCCTGCACGTGCTGCACAACCCGCAGGCCACGGTGGACGAGGTGATCGAGATCATCCCCGCGCCCGATTTTCCGACCGCCGGGATCATCTATGGCCTGGACGGCGTGCGCGAGGGCTATCGCACCGGCCGCGGCCGCGTGGTGATGCGTGCGCGCACGCACTTCGAGGAGATCGACAAGGGCGCGCGGACCGCGATCATCGTTGACGAGATCCCGTACCAGGTCAACAAGCGCGTGCTGCTCGAGCGCATTGCCGAACTCGTCAATGAAAAGCGCATCGAGGGCATTTCCGACCTGCGTGACGAGTCCGACAAGAGCGGTATGCGGGTCGTCATCGAACTGAAGCGCAACGAGGTGCCGGAGGTCGTTCTCAACAACCTCTACAAGCAGACCCAGCTGCAGGATAGCTTCGGCATGAACCTCGTGGCGCTGGTCGACGGCCAGCCTCGCCTGCTCAACCTCAAGCAGATGCTCGAGGCGTTCCTGTCACACCGGCGCGAGGTCGTCACGCGGCGCACGGTGTTCGAGCTGCGCGAGGCGCGCGACCGCGGCCACGTGCTCGAGGGCCTGGCGGTGGCGCTGGCCAACATTGACGAGTTCATCCACGTGATCAAGGCGGCGCCGACGCCGCCGGTGGCGAAGACGGAACTGATGAGCCGCACTTGGGACTCGGCGCTCGTGCGCGAGCTGCTGTCGCGCGCGGGCGACGCGCAGTCGTACCGCCCGCTCGGGCTGGCCGCCCAGTTCGGCTTGCAAGCCGATGGGCTTTATCGGCTCAGCGAGATCCAGGCCGAGCAGATCCTGCAGATGCGCCTGCAGCGCCTGACGGGCCTGGAGCAGGACAAGATCGTCAACGAGTACCGCGAGGTGATGGAGAAGATCACCGACCTGCTCGACATCCTCGCGCGGCCAGAGCGCATCACGACAATCATCGGCGACGAGCTGGCCGAGCTGAAGCGCGATTTTTGGGACGCACGCAAGAGCGAGATCGTGCGCAGCGCCGAAGACCTGATGACCGAGGATCTGATCACCCCGCAGGACATGGTGGTCACGCTCTCGCACACCGGCTACATCAAGAGCCAGCCGCTGGCCGACTATCGGGCGCAGAAGCGTGGCGGCCGCGGCAAGCAGGCCGCGGCGACCAAGGAAGACGACTGGATCGAGGAGCTGTTCATCGCGAACACGCACGACACGATCCTTTGCTTTTCCAACCGTGGCCGCCTGTATTGGCTCAAGGTGTGGGAAGTGCCGCAGGGCACGCGCACCTCGCGGGGAAAGCCGATCGTCAATATGTTCCCGCTTGCAACCGACGGCGCGAGTCCCGAGAAGATCACCGTCGTGCTGCCGATCAAGAAGTACGACGCGGTGCACTTCGTGTTCATGGCCACCGCCATGGGCACGGTGAAGAAGACCGAGCTCACCGAGTTCGCCAACCCGCGCAAGGCGGGGATCATCGCGGTCGACCTCGATCCGGGCGACTACCTGATTGGCGCCGCGATTACCGACGGCAAGCACGACGTGATGCTGTTCTCGGACGCCGGCAAGGCCGTGCGCTTCGATGAGAATGACGTGCGGCCCATGGGCCGGCAGGCGCGGGGCGTGCGCGGCATGATGCTCGAGGATGGCCAGCGCGTGATCGCGCTGCTGGTGGCCGAGGATGAACAGCAGAGCGTGCTGACGGCCACCGAGAACGGCTACGGCAAGCGCACGCCGATTGCCGAGTACACGCGACATGGCCGCGGCACCAAGGGCATGATCGCCATCGCCACCAGCGAGCGCAATGGCGCTGTGGTGGCCGCGACCCTGGTGCATGCCGACGACGAGATCATGCTCATCACCACCGGCGGCGTGCTGATCCGCACGCGGGTGGCAGAGATTCGCGAGATGGGCCGGGCCACGCAGGGCGTGACGCTGATCAGCCTGGATCCTGGCACCAAGCTGTCGGGCCTGCAGCGGATCGTCGAGAGCGACGCTGATGCCAACACGAGTGGTCATGGCTCGGCGGACGATGCGGCGAGCGATGCCGCCGCCGGCAACCAGGAAGGCTGGGAGCAATGATGCGGATGCAGGCGGCGGTGGCCGCGATTGTGCTGGCGCTGTCAACGCCGGCGTGGGCGCAGGGCGCGGGCGGAAGCCCGGGTGCGGCGGCGCCGGCGGCTTCTTCGCCCGCCAAGAAAGAGCTTGTTCAACGTGTGCTCAAGCTGAACCAGTCCGGCATCGAAGGCGTGGGCGAGCAGTTGGCCAACCAGACCGCGGGCCAGGCCATGCAGGCGGCCGGCTCTGCGCTCGGAACGATTCCGGACGCGCGTCGCGAGGCGGTGGCCAAGGAGATCCAAGCCGAGGTCAAGAAGTTCTACGATGAGATCGCGCCCATCCTGCGCCAGCGCGCGGTGCAACTGGCCCCGGGCACCGTTGGTGCAGCGTTCGAGGAGCGCTTCACCGAAGAGGAGTTGCGCACCCTCATCGCGTGGCTCGAGTCACCCGTGAGTCGCAAGTACCAGCAGATCGCCGGCGACATGCAGTCGACGCTGACCCAGAAGGTCGTTGCCGAATCGCGCGCGCAGATCGAACCCAAGATCAAGGCGCTTGACCAAAGGCTGGCTGCCAAGTTCAACCAGCCGGCGGCGGCCAAACCGGCCGCGCCTGCCACGCAAGCGCCCGCGAAGAAGTAGCCGGCGGGATCAACGGTCCGCGACTGAGTATGCAGCGCATCTACAACTTCGCCTCCGGCCCGGCGGTGCTGCCGGAGCCTGTATTGCAGCAAGCGCAGGCGGAACTCCTCGACTGGCAGGGCCGTGGCTACTCGGTGATGGAGACGAGCCACCGCTCGCCCGAGTTTGTCGAGGTAATGCAGTCGACCGAGGCGCTGCTGCGCGAGCTGTTGCACGTGCCTGCCAACTACAAGGTGCTGTTCATGCAGGGAGGCGGGCACCAGCAGTTTGCGATGGTGCCCATCAACCTGCTCGGTGCGAAGTTCCTGGCCGACTATATCGTGACCGGCCACTGGACCAAGGCCGCGGCCGAGGAGGCGCGGCGCTTCTGCAATGTGCGCGAGGCAGCCAACACGGCGCCCCACTTTCGTCACGTGCCGCGGCAGGGGGAGCTGAAGCTCGATGCCGATGCCGCCTACGCCTACTACTGTCCAAACGAGACGATTCACGGCGTGGAGTTCGACTACGTGCCGGACACGGGTCGCGTGCCGCTGGTGGCCGACGTGTCGTCGAGCTTTTTGTCGCGGCTGATCGACATCGCTCGCCACGGCATCGTCTACGCCTGCGCGCAGAAGAACTTCGGGCCGGCGGGTCTGACTGCCGTGGTCATCCGCGACGACCTGATCGGCCACGCCTCCCATCGCTGGCCGACGATGCTCGACTACAAGACCTACGCCGACGCGCAGTCGATGTGGAACACGCCGGCCACGTTCTCCGTCTACATCGCGCTGCTGGTGCTGCGCTGGCTCAAGGCGCAGGGCGGGGTCGAGGCCATCGAGCGTGTGAATATCGACAAGGCGCGGTTGCTGTACGACACCATCGACAGCTCCAGCGGCTTCTACGTCAACCACGTGAACCCGGCGCATCGGTCGCGCATGAATGTGCCGTTCTCGTTGCGCGACGAGCGGCTGAACGAGACGTTCCTGGCGCAGGCGGCCGAGCGGCACATGGTGCAACTGAAGGGCCACCGGGCCGTGGGCGGCATGCGAGCTTCTATTTACAACGCGATGCCGCTGGCGGGCGTGCAGGCGCTATCGCAGTTCATGCGCGAGTTTGCGCAACGGCACGGGTAGTCGCATGGACGAGCGACTGCGGCCCCTGCGCGAGTCGATCGACGCGGTCGATCGCGAGCTCGTGCGTCTGCTTAATGAGCGCGCACGGCTGGCGCAGCAGGTCGGCCACTTGAAGCAGACCACCAACGCGCCCGTGTATCGGCCGGAGCGCGAGGCCGAGGTGCTGCGCAAGGTGGCGGGCTTGAACGCCGGGCCGCTACGCAATGCAGCGCTCACCGGTGTGTACCGCGAGATCATCTCCGCCTGTCGCGCGCTGGAGCGGCCGCTGCACGTTGCTTACCTCGGCCCGGCCGGCACATTCTCCGAGCTCGCGATGCTCAAGCAGTTTGGCACCGGTGTGGCGGGCGAGCCCTGCGCCAGCATCGACGAAGTCTTCCGCCTCGCCGAGGCGGGCACGGTTGACTTTGCCGTCGTGCCGGTGGAGAACTCCACCGAGGGTGCGGTGAGCCGCTCGCTCGACCTGCTGCTGCAAACACGGCTGCGGATCCTCGCCGAGGTGTCGGTGCCGGTGCGCCACCATCTGTTGACCCAAAGTGGCTCGGTTGACGGCATCAGACGTGTTTGCGCCCACGCGCAGGCGCTGGGCCAGTGCGTCGAGTGGCTCAACCAGCATCTGCCGACGATCGAGCGCATGGCTGTGTCGAGCAATGCCGAGGGCGCGCGGCTGGCCTCGCTCGATGCGACCGTTGCCGCGATCGCCGGTGAGAACGCCGCCACGCTTTATGGCCTGCAGCAGGCCGCGAGCCACATTCAAGACGATCCGCAGAATCGCACGCGCTTCGTGGTGCTCGGGCGGCAGGACACGCAGCCTTGCGGTCGCGACAAGACCTCCCTCATCCTGTCGGTCAACAACCAGGCTGGGGCCGTGTGCCACATGCTGCAGCCGCTCGCGACTCATGGCGTGTCGATGACGCGCTTCGAGTCGCGGCCAGCGAAGATGGGCGCCTGGGAGTATTACTTCTACGTCGACATCGAGGGACACGAGCGCGACGAGAAGACCATGCCCGCGCTGGCGGCGCTGCGCAGCGTGTGCGCGTTCTACAAGAGCCTCGGCTCGTATCCGATGGAAGCCTGAGACGGACGGATTCGGGAATCGGCAAGCGCCTGGAACATTGACGGATCACCGATCCCGGATCACGAATCACCATAGAAACACATGGCAACCGCAACAGTGACGCCCACCACCGCCGCCCTCGACTATGTGCGGCAGATCGCGCCTTACCAGGCGGGCAAGCCGATCGAAGAGCTCGCGCGCGAGTTTGGTCGCGCTCCAGAGTCCATCGTCAAGCTTGCCTCGAATGAGAATCCTCTGGGCATGCCGCAGAGCGCGCGCGACGCAGTTCTGCGCGCAACCGAGCTCGCCCGCTATCCCGATGGCAACGGTTTCGAGCTGAAGGCCAAGCTCGCGGCCCGTTATGGCGTCTCGGCCGACTGGCTGACGCTCGGCAATGGCAGCAACGATATCCTCGAATCAGCCGCTGCGGTCACCTTGAGTGCCAGCAAGAGTTGCGTGTACGCACAGCACTCGTTCGCGGTTTATGCGCTTGCAGCCCAAGCGCGCGGCGCGCGAGCGGTCGTGGTGCCTGCGCGGGAGTTCGGACACGATCTCGATGCCATGGCCAAGGCGATCAAGCCCGACACGGGACTCGTGTTCGTGGCCAACCCGAACAATCCTACTGGCACCTTCGTCACCGGCGCGTCGATCGCGGCGTTTCTCGCGCGCGTGCCACCGCACGTCGTCGTCGTGCTCGACCAGGCCTACGATGAATACCTTCCGCCCGAGTTGCGCTACGACAGCGCGCTCTGGGTGCGGCAGCACCCGAACTTGATCATCTCGCGCACTTTTTCCAAAGCGTTCGGGCTCGCAGGACTGCGCATCGGCTACGGGATCGCGCAGCCCGAGCTCACAGAACTGCTGAACCGCGTCCGCCAGCCCTTCAATGTCAACACGCTCGCACAGATGGCGGCGGCTGCCGCGCTCAATGACGCCGAGTTTCTGGAGCGCAGCTACGCGTTGAACCGAGCCGGTTTGCAGCAACTTACCGGCGCATTCGATCGCCTTGGCCTGCGCTACGTGCCGCCCCATGGCAATTTTGTGCTCGTGCATGTCGGCCCCGCGGCCGCCGTGTATCAGGCGCTGCTCAAGCGCGGCGTCATCGTGCGGCCTGTGGCCAACTACGGCTTGCCCGAGTGGCTGCGCGTCTCCGTTGGATTGCCTATGGAGAACGAACGCTTCATCGAAGCGCTCCAGCAGGCGCTGGCGGTGGCGGCCTGAGTCCGTGGCGTCGGCGTCCGCGCAGTCGACGGGCACTGTGCGCTTCGAGCGCATGGCGCTGCTGGGAGTTGGGCTGATTGGTGGTTCAGCTGCGTTGGCGTGGAAGCGCACTGCTTGTGTTGGCACCATTGTTGGATATGACCTCGACGCGGGCGCCACCCGCAAGGCCCAGGAGCTCGGTGTCGTCGATGTCGCGGCGAGCTCGGTTGCACGGGCAGTTGACGACGCCGATCTCATCGTTCTCGCCGTGCCGGTCGGTGCGATACCCGCGTTGCTCGCGGAGGTTGCGTCCCACGCGGCGCCCTTTGCGGTCATCACCGACGTCGGCAGCACCAAGGGCTCGGTGATCGATGCGGCACGCGCTGCGCTGACGGCTAACAGCAGCTTCTCCCTGCGCCGCTTCGTGCCCGGACACCCCATCGCCGGGCGTGAACTGCCGGGTGTCGAGCGAGCGCTAGCCGATCTCTTTCGAGACAAGCTCTTCATCGCGACGCCGCATGAGGCGACCCATCCGGACGCGCTCGCGCGCGTCGAGGCGCTATGGCAGGCCGCCGGCAGCCGAGTGGTGCTCATGACGGCCGCCGAGCACGACCGCATCTTCGCGGCCGTCAGCCATCTGCCGCATCTGCTGGCGTTTACGCTCGTCGCCGCCATCGCGCAGGAGCCCGACGGGGCGCGCAAGCTGGAGTTCGCTGGCGGCGGCTTTCGGGACTTCACGCGCATCGCGGCGGCGAGTCCGGTCATGTGGCGCGACATTGCCGTGGCCAATCGCGTGGCGCTGAGCGTCGAGCTGAAGAGCTACCGCGCCATGCTTGATCAACTGCAGGCGGCGGTTGATGCGGGCGACGCCGCCGCGCTCGAACGCGTGTTCGACTTGGCGTCCCGCGCCCGCCGTGCGCGTGCCAGCCATTTCGACGAGGCCTGATCGATGCGCGCGCGTGCCGGCTATCCCGCAGCCTTGACCGTCGCGCCGATCGCGCATGCGCAAGGCACCGTGCGCCTACCAGGCTCGAAAAGCATCTCGAACCGGGTCTTGCTGCTCGCGGCGCTCGCGCAGGGGACGACCGAACTGACGGGGCTGCTCGAGGCCGACGACACGCGCGTGATGATCGACGCGCTGCGTGCGCTTGGCATCGCCGTGGAGGCGCAGGGCGACGTCGTGGGCGTGAGCGGCTGCGACGGCGCCGTGCCGAACGAGCGCGCCGATCTCTTCCTCGGCAACGCCGGCACCGCCATGCGCCCGCTCGCGGCGATGCTGGCCTGGGCGGGCGGGCACTACACGCTCGATGGCGTGGCGCGCATGCGCGAGCGCCCGATCGGCGACCTGGTGGACGCGCTCAATGCGCTGGGCGCGCGGGTCAGCTATGGCGCGGCCCCCGGTTATCCGCCGCTGCATGTCGCACCGGCGCAGGCTGTCACGCAGGACACCGTGCAGGTACGTGGCGACACCTCGAGCCAGTTCGTGAGCAGCCTGCTGATGGCCGCGCCGCTGATCGCGCCGGCGCAGGGCCTGAGCATCGTCGTGCCTGGCGCGCTCATCTCGCAACCGTACGTGACGCTGACGGTCAAGCTGATGGCGCGCTTTGGCGTCGCCATCACGCAAAACGGCCAGCGCTTTCATGTGCCGCGCGCGCGCTACGCAAGTGCCGGGCGACTCGCGGTCGAAGGCGATGCTTCCGGTGCCTCTTACTTCCTGGGGCTTGGCACCATTGCTGGCGGGCCGGTGCGCGTGGACGGCGTGGGCCGCGACAGCGTGCAGGGCGATGTGGCGTTCGTCAATCTGCTGCGCGCCATGGGCGCGACGATCGATGTCGGTGCCAATTGGATCGAGGCGCGCGGCGGCGCGTTGACCGCAGTCGATTACGACTGCACGACCATTCCAGACGCGGCGATGACCGCCGCCGTCTTGGCCGGCTTCGCGCGCGGTCGCACGCGCCTGACTGGCATCGGCTCCTGGCGGGTGAAGGAGACGGACCGCATCGCAGCCATGGCGACCGAACTGCGCAAACTGGGCGCGATAGTCGAAGAGGGGGCCGACTGGCTCACGGTCGAGGGCCCCGTGCGCTGGCGTCCCGCACGCATCGACACCTACGACGATCACCGCATCGCGATGTGCTTTTCGCTCGCCGCGGCCGGCGGCGTGTCCGTGACCATTGACGATCCGGGCTGCGTGGCGAAGACCTTTCCCGACTACTTCACGCGGCTGGGCGCGCTGCTGCAACCGCCACAGGCGTGGAGCGCTGGGGCGTGAAGCGGTTGCACGCGCGCTCGTGCAGGAGGTACGCCACGGTGTTGGCCAGCGGCTCGATCAGCGCAATCGCGCTGGCGATGCCGATGCTGCCCGTCAGCAGATAGGCAATGCTGAAAGTGACCGTGAAGTGAATGACGGCGAAGGTGCCGGTTTTAGCCAGGCTGAGGCGAAAGGGAACGCGCATGGTGATCCTTAGTGTGCAGTTCTGTTTGAGAATGGTTCGCATCTGAGTCGCACTTTAGGCGCCTGCCAGAGCCCGTCCATTCGTTTGTCCAAATCGCTCCGATAGCCCGCGAACCATGACGATCCCCGTGATCACCGTCGACGGCCCGACTGCTTCCGGCAAGGGAACGGTGGCTTCACGCCTTGCGCAGGCTCTGGGCTACCACTACCTGGACAGTGGCGCTCTGTACCGGCTGGTGGCGCTGGACGGGCTCGAGCAGGGCGTGGATCCGGACGATGGCGCGGCGCTCGCGCAGCTGGCCGCGCAGTTGCGGCCGCGCTTTGCCGACGGCCACGTCAGCCTGCGGGGGCGCGACGTCACCGACATGATCCGCACCGAGGACGTGAGCCGCACCGCCTCCCGCATTGCGGTGCATGCGCCGGTGCGCAGCGCCTTGCTTGAGCTGCAAAAGGCTTTTCGCGAGGCCCCCGGCTTGGTGGCCGATGGCCGCGACATGGGCACCGTGGTCTTCCCCGATGCCGCGCTCAAGGTGTTCCTGACCGCCAGTGTTGAGGCGCGGGCCGAGCGGCGCCATAAGCAGTTGATCGAAAAGGGCTTTACGGCTAGCATGCCGGCCCTTTTGCAGGATTTGCGGGCGCGCGATGAGCGCGACTCGCAACGGGCGACAGCACCGCTAAAGCCTGCTGAAGACGCGTACCTGCTGGATTCGTCCACGCTCTCTATCGACGAGGTCGTGCAGCAGATCCTCCACTGGCACGCGAGCGGTACCACGTAGTTGCAGCACCCAGGGTGCGCCCGGCCTCCCCAGACTGTCGGGCGCGTTGTTCAACTCCACCTGCACGCAAAGTGCGGGTGAGACTGAAAGTCATTGAATGTCATCCGTAGCAACGCAGGGTAAGACCGCCGCCTCGGCCGGCGGTGAATCGTTTGCCGCGCTCTTCGCAGAGAGCCTTTCGCGGCAGGAAATGAAGCAAGGCGAGGTCATCACCGCCGAGGTGGTACGCGTCGACTACAACTTCGTGGTAGTCAACGCGGGCCTGAAGTCCGAGGCCTACATCCCCATCGAGGAGTTCAAGAACGACCAGGGCCAGCTTGATGTCAAGCCCGGCGACTTTGTCTCGGTGGCCATCGAGGCGCTCGAAAACGGCTATGGCGACACGATATTGTCGCGCGACAAGGCCAAGCGCCTGGCCGCCTGGATGAACCTCGAAAAGGCGCTGGAAAACGGCGAGCAGATCGGCGGCACCATCACCGGCAAGGTCAAGGGCGGTCTGACCGTCATGACCAACGGCATCCGCGCGTTTCTTCCAGGCAGCCTGGTTGACGTGCGCCCGGTCAAGGACACGACGCCGTATGAGGGCAAGACCCTCGAGTTCAAGGTCATCAAACTCGATCGCAAGCGCAACAACGTGGTGCTGTCGCGCCGTGCCGTCGTCGAGGCGAGCATGGGCGAAGAGCGTCAGAAGCTGCTCGAGACGCTCAGAGAAGGCGCCATCGTCAAGGGCACCGTCAAGAACATCACCGACTACGGTGCGTTCGTTGACCTGGGCGGTATCGACGGTCTGCTGCACATCACCGATCTCGCCTGGCGCCGCGTGCGCCATCCGAGCGAGGTGGTGCAGGTCGGCCAGGAGATCACGGCTAAGGTGCTCAAGTTCGACCAGGAAAAGAACCGTGTCTCGCTGGGTGTGAAGCAACTGGGCGAGGATCCCTGGGTCGGCCTGGCCCGTCGCTACCCACAGGGCACGCGCCTGTTCGGCAAGGTCACCAATATCACCGACTACGGCGCGTTCGTCGAGATCGAGGCCGGCATCGAGGGCTTGGTGCACGTGTCCGAGATGGACTGGACCAACAAGAACGTCGACCCGAAGAAAGTCGTCCAGCTCGGCGACGAGGTCGAGGTCATGGTGCTGGAGATCGACGAGGACCGCCGCCGCATCTCGCTGGGCATGAAGCAGTGCAAGCCCAATCCCTGGGACGACTTTGCCATTTCGCACAAGAAGGGCGACAAGGTCCGCGGCCAGATCAAGTCGATCACCGACTTTGGCGTGTTCATCGGCCTGCCCGGGGGCATCGACGGCCTTGTGCACCTGTCGGACCTGTCCTGGAACGAGCCCGGCGAAGAGGCCGTGCGCAAGTACAAGAAGGGCGACGAGATCGAGGCCGTGGTGCTGGCCATCGACACCGAGCGCGAGCGCATCAGCCTGGGCGTCAAGCAGATGGGTGGCGATCCGTTTACGAGCTTCGCCGGCACGCACGAGAAAGGCCAGGTCGTCACCGGCGTGGTCAAGAGCGTGGATGCCAAGGGCGCCATCGTGAACATCGGCGGCGACGTCGAGGGCTACCTGCGTGCCTCGGAAATCTCGCCGGACCGCGTGGAAGACGCCCGCACCCACCTCAAGGAGGGTGACACCGTCACGACGATGATCATCAACGTCGATCGCAAGAACCGCAGCATCAATCTGTCCATCAAGGCCAAGGACAACGCCGAGACGGCGGAGCAGATGCATCGGATGCAGGCTGAGGCGCAAACGGGCACCACCAACCTGGGCGCCCTGCTCAAGGCCAAGCTGGACACGAAGAACCAGTAAGCGTCGCCCGGGGGCCGCGCGGCAGGCGTTTGCCGCGCGGCACGCAGCATGAAAACAATGACCAAGTCGGAGCTCATCAACCGGTTGGCTGAGCGCAACCAGCGCCTGGTCGCCCGCGATGCAGACGAGGCGGTCAAGACCATTCTCGACGCCATGGGCCAGGCGCTGGCGAGTGGTAATCGCATCGAGATCCGCGGCTTTGGCAGCTTTGCCCTGAACTACCGCCCACCGCGCATCGGCCGCAATCCGAAGTCTGGCGAGCGGGTCCCGGTGCCGGCCAAGCACGTGCCCCACTTCAAGGCTGGCAAGGAGCTGCGCGAGCGCGTCGATGGTCAGACTACGCCGCTGCCGTTGCCGATTGCCGATGACGACGACGGCGACGACTGATCACCTGCAATTCGCCCCAAGCCCCGCCCTGTGCGGGGCTTTTTCTTTGCGGGCGCCGCGCTGCGGCCTGTTCACCACCGCCCGCGCGGCGGCGAGCGATAATCGATCCATGTCGTTCCTCGGCTGGTTCATCCGCCTCGTGTTCTTCGCGCTCGTGCTCTGGTTTGCGCTGAAGAACACCACACCTGTGCCGCTGCGCTTCACGGAGACGCTGCGCTATGACGGGGTACCGCTGATCGTGATCATCCTCGGCTGCTTCGTGTTGGGTGTGATTGCGGGCGCCGCCGCGCTGGCGCCGCGGCTGTTTCGCCTGCGCCGTCAGGCGCAGGCGGTGCAGCGCGATGCGACCAAGGCCGCAGCCGCTGCCCTGGCGGCGGCCGAACGGCATGGTGACGAGCTGGCGAGCGCCGCACGCAACGCCGGTGCCGCCGGTCAGCTCGACGCCGACACCCGCTTCCCACGTCCCTAGCGCGGCATGGAATTCGACGCCTGGCTCCTCATTTTCCTGCCGCTGCTGTTCGCCGCCGGCTGGTTTGCGCGCGGCTTCGAGTCGCGCGTACGGCTGAACGATCAGGCCACCGCGCCGCGCTCGGTCTTCCGCGGCCTCAATTTGCTGCTCAATGAGCAGCCAGACAAGGCTATCGACGCCTTCATCGAGGTGGTCAGGCTCGATCCGGAGACGATCGAACTGCACTATGCGCTGGGCAATCTCTTCCGGCGGCGCGGCGAGATCGATCGGGCGGTGCGCATCCACACGCACCTGCTGAACCGCGCCGACCTGCCAGCGCGCGAACGGGCCAACGCCCTGGCCGAGCTCGGTCAGGACTACCTGAAGGGTGGCTTGCTCGATCGGGCCGAGGACACCTTCATCCGGCTGATCGAAGACAATCAGCATCGCTTCAGCGCCCTGCGCGCCCTGCTGCGCATCTACCAGATGGAGCGTGACTGGCTCAAGGCGATCGACTGCGCGCGCCGCCTTGAGCGTGAAGCCGGTGAGACGCACGACGTGGCCATCGCGCATTTTTTCTGCGAGCTTGCCGACAAGGCGATCGGCAAAGGCGAGCTGGCCGACGCGCAGAAGTACCTCGACGAGGCGCTGGTCGCCGACTGCAGGTCCGTGCGCGCGACCGTCCTGGGCGGCGATCTGGCGGCCGGCTGCGGCCAGCCCGACGAGGCGGTCAAGCACTGGCTGCGGCTGGAGTCGATGGCGCCGGAGTACCTCGCGCTCGTCGGCGAACGGCTGTCGGGCGCGATGGACGCCGTTGACCGTCGCGCCGACGCGCTCAACCTCTTACGCCGCGCGCTGCTCGATGCGCCGTCGGTCGATCTTCTCGAGACGACCTACAAGCGCGTTGCCGAGTGGGAGGGATTGGGGCCCGCCGAGGCGCTGCTGCGTGACGAACTCAAGCGCAATCCCTCGCTGCTGGGCTTCGAGAAGCTGCTGGCGCTGCGCAGCGCGGCAGCCAAGGGCGGCGCCGGCGACCCCGAGCTCGATTTGTTGCGGACGCTGATTCATTCTCAGACGCGCAAGCTCGCGCGCTATCGCTGCAACAAGTGCGGGTTCCGCGCACGCGAGTTTCACTGGAGCTGTCCCGGCTGCACCAGCTGGGAGAGCTATCCGCCGAGGCGGATTGAGGAACTCGACGCAGCCTGAGACGGTTTGAGCGCGCCCTGATGCGACTGGCCTTCGCTTTGCTCCTCATGCTGCCGGCATGGGCCGCGGCGCTCGAGTTGAACGACGCCAACCGCGCGCAGCTCGAGCAGCTCAATGGCATTGGCGTGACGGTTGCCGACGTGATCCTGCAGGAACGTGCCAGGGCACCGTTCATCGATTGGATCGACCTGTCGCGGCGCGTGAAAGGCATGAGCGGCAAGCGCATCGAGCAGTTGCAGAAGCAGGGCGTGACCGTCAACGGGGTGCCCGGCGCCTTCACTGCGGACGCACCGCGCAAGAAAGAAAGCAAGTGACGACGACAAGTACGGCGCAGAGCATCGAGATGACGATTGGCAACACGCCGTTGGTGCGGCTGCAGCGCATCGGCGCGCAAGAGAACGCGCGGCGCGGCAACGTGGTGCTGGGCAAGCTCGAAGGGAACAATCCTGGCGGCTCTGTGAAGGACCGGCCCGCGTACTCGATGATCCGGCGCGCGGAGGAGCGCGGCGAGATCAAGCCAGGCGATCGGCTGATCGAGGCCACCAGCGGCAACACCGGGATCGCGCTGGCGATGATCGCCGCCATGAAGGGCTACCGCATGATCCTCATCATGCCGGACGACCTGTCAGCCGAGCGGCGCGCCAGCATGAAGGCCTACGGTGCCGAGCTCATCCTCACGCCCGCAAAGGGCGATGGCAAGGCGGTCGGCATGGAGTACGCGCGCGACCTGGCGATGCAGATGCAGGCCGAGGGCCAGGGCAAGGTGCTCGACCAGTTTGCCAATGCCGACAATCCGCGCGCGCACTATGAGACGACGGGCCCGGAGATCTGGCGCGACACCCAGGGTGGCATCACGCACTTCGTCAGCGCAATGGGCACCACCGGCACGATCATGGGCGTGGGCCGTTACCTGCGCGAACAGAGTCCGCAGGTACGGATCGTCGGCGCGCAGCCGGCCGAAGGGTCGAAGATCCCCGGCATCCGCAAATGGCCCGAGGCCTATCTGCCGAAGATCTACGACGCCGCGGGCGTCGATCGGCTCGAGCTTGTGACACAGGCCGAGAGCGAGGCCATGGCGCGCCGCATGGCTGCCGAGGAAGGCATCTTTTGCGGCATCTCCGCCGCCGGCGCCTGCGTGATCGCGCAGCGCATCGCCGCCGAGGTCGACAACGCGACGATCGTCTTCATCGTCTGCGACCGCGGCGATCGCTACCTGTCCACCGGCGTGTTTCCGGCCTGATCTTCGCCACGATAGGGCTGGTCGAGCCGGGTGGTCACGATGCACGCGGCTTGCAGCTGCCTGGCAAAGCCTTCGGCGCTGTTGCAGAAGTCGAGCTCCGCACCGAGCACGTAGAGGTCGGCAGTTCGCCAGGGCCGGAAGCGCTCGAAGTAGGCGCGCTCGATGGCCACGTAGTGGTCCCAATTGGCGTGCTCCGGGCCATCCCTGCGCGCCACCCGTTGCATGCGCGTGACAGCCCGGCCGTCCACGAAGACTCGCAGCGGCTGCAACGGCAGCGTCAAGGCATGCGACCCGATGCCGTCGAGCACCACCACCGCAGCCGGTTGCAGTTCGACTTCGGCGGCGAGGCGCTTCGTGTCCCAGTCAATGGGCGCGAAGCGCGCTGGGCGCCCGCGCGTGAGCGCGGTGGCGGCCCGCTGCAGGGCCGACCAGCGGCGGTAGCTCAGCGGGCTGCTTGCCTCGATCAACCCGTCCTCGGGCTGGTGGAAGTCATCCGTTTCCAGGATGACGCCACCAGTGCGCGCGGCGACGGCCTGCGCCAGTGTGGACTTGCCACAGCAGCCAAACCCGTCGAAGGCGATCACCGCGCGGCTCCACACAAGCACCCGCTCGCGCACCCGGGCGGCAAGCTGGTCAGCCAGCTGCTCAAGCGACATACGGCACCGGCGTGCTTCGCGTGGCTTCCTGCTGCCAGCGTGCGACGGCCGCGGCAGACTTCAAGCGTGCGACATTGATATGTGCATGCTCCGACTGTGCGAGCAGATGGGGCCACTGTCGCCGACGCGCCGGCACGGTCTTGATCGCGTACCACAAGAGCGGGTCGTTGCCGAAGAACAGTGCCGCGACCGTCTGCCGGTTGCCGTTGCAGATCGGCTCACCGGACCGAGCCTGGCGCAGTACGCGCAACGCGCTGCGCCAGAGCGTCCGCGGCAGCGGCAGGTCGAGCCACACCCGCGTGTCGGCGCGCGGCCAGGTCAGGTCGCGCACGCTGCTGTAGTTACCGGCGAGCACCCAGGCAGGACGACTTGTCAGCTCGGCCACCTCCGCACGAAAGGTCGCCAGCGGCGTCTTCTGCCAGCCCGGTCGCCAGAAGATGTCGTCCATATCCCTGTAGACGCGCCCCAGATGACGTTCGACCCCCGCGGCTGTGCGTGGCTTGCTTCTAATGCTTGCGCCCAACGAAGGCAATGCTCTGCGTCAGAGCGGACTGCCACGTTGCGTGCCCTTGTCTTCGAGCGCTGCCAAGGCGTCAATGAGGCGAGCGCTGGTCGCTTGGCGGGGATCAGCCAGACCCACACGGATCGCGTGGGCGCGTTCGAAGCAGGCTCGAGCGTCCGACAGGCGCCCGGTCTCCACCAGGCAACGGCCAAGGTGCACAAGGATGAATGACTCCAAGCGTGTCCATCCATGAGCGCGCGCGAGCTGCAACGCATGGTCAAATGCGGTCTGTGCTTCTTCGCGACGACTTAGGTACTGCAGGGCTGTTGCGTAGGCGTTCCAGAACCAACCGGCGGCCTCGACGGCCGAGTGTGTGTGCGCCAGGGGCAAGTGCTGTAACAAAACATGCAAGGCCTCTTCTTCACGGCGCGCCGTGGTAAGCATGCTCGCTAGGTCAGCGGCGTGCTCGACGAGAGCGCTGCCGTCGGTGGCCGCTACGGCCGACTGCAGCGCAACACGTTGCGCGACGATGGCGCGCTCCAGCCCTTGTGGGTCTGCTGCGGTAAAGCGCTCGAACTCCATAAGCTTCTCTGCGCGCCCCGGCAGCGGCGCCACTTCAGCGCGCCCTCACCTTTGCGGACCACACGGACGAATACGCGGTGGCGACGATGTAAGCGGCGGGCACTTGTGCAGACTGGCTCAGCCTGCCGCCACGGGAATCTTCCCGATCTTCGCCTGCCACTCCTTCGGTCCGGTCTGGTGCACGCTGGTGCCATTGGCATCGACCGCCACGGTCACTGGCATGTCCTTGACGTCGAACTCGTAGATGGCTTCCATGCCGAGGTCGGCGAAGCCCAGCGTCTTGGCACCCTTGATCGCCTTGGCGACGAGATAGGCGGCCCCGCCCACAGCCATCAGGTATGCGCTCTTGTGCTTCTTGATCGCGTCGATCGCCACCGGGCCGCGCTCGGCCTTGCCGATCATCGCGATCAGCCCCGTCTGCGCCAGCATCATCTCGGTGAACTTGTCCATGCGCGTGGCCGTGGTCGGGCCCGCGGGGCCGACGACCTCGTCACGCACCGGGTCGACCGGGCCGACGTAGTAGATCACGCGGTTGGTGAAGACCACCGGCAGCCTTTCGCCCTTGGCGAGCATATCCTGAATGCGCTTGTGCGCGGCGTCGCGTCCGGTGAGCATCTTGCCGTTCAGCAGCAGCGTGTCGCCGGGCTTCCACGAGGCGACTTCTTCCCTGGTGAGCGTGTCCAGGTTGACGCGCTTGCTCTTGTTGTAATCGGGCTGCCACTGCACATTGGGCCACAGGTCGAGCGACGGCGGCTCCAGGTACGCCGGGCCGCTGCCGTCGAGCACAAAGTGCGCATGCCGCGTGGCCGCGCAATTGGGGATCATCGCCACCGGTTTGCTGGCCGCGTGCGTCGGATACATCTTAATCTTGACGTCGAGCACCGTGGTGAGGCCACCCAGGCCCTGCGCGCCGATGCCCAGCGCGTTCACCTTCTCGTACAGCTCGACGCGCAGCTTCTCCTCGTCGGTCTTCGGTCCGCGCCGCAGGAGATCGAACATGTCGATGTCCTCCATCAGCGCTTCCTTTGCCATCAGCATCGCCTTCTCGGCGGTGCCGCCGATGCCGATGCCCAGCATGCCGGGCGGACACCACCCGGCGCCCATCGTCGGCACCGTTTTCATCACCCAGTCGATGATCGAGTCGCTCGGGTTGAGCATCACGAACTTGCTCTTGTTCTCCGAGCCGCCGCCCTTGGCCGCAACCATCACGTCGACGGTGTTGCCGGGCACGAGCTCCATGTTGATCACGGCGGGCGTGTTGTCCTTGGTGTTCTTGCGGCCGAACTCGGGCGGGCTCACGACCGAGGCGCGCAGCACGTTGTCCGGGTTGAGGTAGCCGCGCCGCACGCCTTCGTTGACGGCATCCGCGATCGACCCACCTGCGTCACTAAAGCCATCCCAGCGCACGTCCATGCCGATCTTCATGAACACGTTGACGATGCCGGTGTCCTGGCAGATCGGCCGGCGGCCTTCCGCGCACATCTTCGAGTTGGTCAGGATCTGCGCGATCGCGTCCTTGGCGGCCGCACTCTGCTCGCTCTCGTAAGCGCGCGCCAGGTGGGCGATGTAGTCGGCCGGGTGGTAGTAGCTGATGTACTGCAGAGCGGCGGCGACGCTTTCGACAAGGTCGTCGCGCCTGATGACGGTGGGCATCCTCACTCCTCGGTTTTCGTGCGTGTCTTCAGTCGTTCTTGCTGCGGCCATCGACCTGCTTGGCCGCCTTGTCGGTGGGGAACATGATGCGGTCAGTGGCGGCAATCGCCATCGCCGAGATCAAGAATGTGATGTGGATTGCCGTTTGTGCGATCAACACCTTGTCGGTATAGGCCTGCGCGTTGATGAAAGTCTTGAGCAGGTGAATCGAACTGATGCCGATGATCGCGGTGGCGAGCTTGACCTTCAAGACGCTGGCGTTGACGTGCGACAACCACTCGGGCTGGTCCGGGTGGCCTTCGAGGTACATGCGCGAGACGAATGTCTCGTAGCCGCCGACGATCACCATGATCAGCAGATTGCTGATCATCACCACGTCGATCAGCGCCAGCACGACGAGCATGATGATCGTCTCGTTCAGGCCGGTCACCTGCGCCTCGGCCTTGTAGCCGATGCTGGTCACCAGTTGCTGCAGGGCCTGCTGGCTGCCGAAGGCCGCCTCGATCAGGTGCGTGAGTTCAACCCAGAAGTGCCACACGTATAGGGCCTGGGCGACGATCAGGCCAAGATACAGTGGCAACTGCAGCCACCGCGTGGCAAAGATCAGCCGTGGCAGCACGGGAATGGGGCGCGCGTAGGCGCGCTCGGCGTCAGGCAGGGACATGGACGGGGCCGTGGGTGGGAGTGCCGCAGTCTTGCTGTGCAGCCGCTTAGTGAAAACCCCAGGATTCTAGCCGCGCAGCCTGTTGCGGTGCCGACGCCCGCCCCTTGCGTCAGCGAGCCTCGCCCCCAAGTGAACCCTCGGTGGGGGGCGTGGTCAGAGCCCGCCGAGAGCAGCCACTGAGCGCAAATGAGGCGAACTGCCTGATGTAATCGCCACCATCCTGTTGCAAGTCCTGATTGGATCAACGCGGCGGCTTGGATAGACTCACTGCCATTCATTCTTCTTGATTGTTGACTTGGAGACGCCATGAAACGCATCGCGCTGTTCGTACTGACGAACCTTGCGATCATCGTCCTGCTGGGCATCACGCTGTCGATCGTGAGCGCGGTGTTCGGTATCAACTTCGCCATGGGCGGCCGCGAGCTGAACATCGGCCCGCTGCTCATTTTTGCCACGATCGTCGGCTTCACTGGCGCGTTCATCTCGCTGCTGATCAGCAAGCCGATGGCCAAGTGGTCCACCGGCGCGCAGGTGATCACCCAACCGTCCAATGCCATGGAGCAGTGGCTGGTGGACACCGTGCGCCGTCACGCCGAGAAAGCCGGCATCGGCATGCCCGAGGTCGCGCTCTACGAGGGCGAGCCCAACGCCTTTGCCACGGGCGCCTTCAAAAACAGTGCGCTGGTGGCCGTGTCCACGGGCCTGCTGCAGTCGATGAGCCGCGAGGAAGTCGAGGCCGTGCTCGGCCACGAGGTCGCGCACATCGCCAACGGCGACATGGTCACGATGACGCTCATCCAGGGCGTGATGAACACCTTTGTCGTGTTCCTGTCGCGCATCATCGGCTACGTGGTCGATCGCCTGATCCTGAAGAACCAGAGCGACGGGCCGGGAGTCGGCTACTGGGCTACCGTCATCGTGATGGACATCGTGCTGGGCTTCCTGGCCGCCATCGTTGTCGCCTGGTTCTCGCGTCAGCGCGAGTTCCGCGCCGATGCCGGTGCTGCTGCGCTGATGGGCAACAGGCAGCCGATGATCAACGCACTGGCGCGTCTGGGCGGCATGCAGCCCGGAGAGCTGCCCTCGCAGGTCAAGACGATGGGCATCTCGGGCAGCCCGAGCGGCTTCCTGGCGCTGTTCTCGAGCCACCCGCCGATCGAGCAGCGCATCCGCGCGCTGCAGTCGGGCGCGGCAGCCTGACGCTGTTTGCCTGACGACCGTCGTGTCGTGTCATTGGCCGGGCTGCATGCCCGGCCCTTTCACTTCTGCTCCGGTCCTTGCGTGGTTGCTTGCTCGGTGATGCGTTCGCGCGCCACCCGGTTGGCGAGAGCGCCGAGCGCGGCGGCCGTGACCGTCAGCCCGACGACGGCCGCCAGCCAGAAGGACAAGGCGCCGCCTAGCCGCTGTCCCATGGTGCTGTGGTAAGCGAGCCAGTAGCCGCCCATCAGTCCAACGCCCCACAGTGCCGCGCCGTGGATCAGCATCGGCACGAAGGCGACCTTGTAGCCGCGCAGGATGAAGCCTGCCACGCCCTGCGCGGCATCGAACAGGTGAAACAGCGCCCCCAGGATGATCAGTGACAGTGCGGTGCGCGCAACGGCGGGATCGACGGTGTAGGCGAGGATCAGCGGGGCGCGCAGCAGCACCATCGCCCCCGCGGCGACGAGCGCGATCGTCAGGGCGACGCGGTACCCGCGCAAGGCCGCGCGTCGCGCATTTGCCGGGTTGCCGGCGCCAAGGCTTTGCGCCACCAGCACGCTGGTGGCCACGCCCAGAGCGAGCGGCAGCATGTACAGCACCGAAATGAGATTGGCGATGATCTGGTGCCCGCCCACCACCTCGGCGCCCAGGCGCGCGAGCGCAAGGGCGATCAGAGTGAACGACGACACTTCGATCAGGAGCGAGCCGCCGCTTGGCAGCCCCAGGCGTAGCAGCTCGCGTAGCCGGTCCCATTGCGGCCGGTGAAAACCGGCGCGAAAGCGACGGAAGTACGGGTCAAGCCGCCATACCACCAGGCTGGAGACGAGCAGCCCCCAGGAGAGCGTTGCCGTGGCCATGCCGCAGCCAGCGCCACCCTGTGCCGGCAGCGGCCCGATGCCATGGATGAACACCAGGTTCAGTGGCACTTTCAGTGCCAGGGCAACTAGGTGCAGCAGCATCGTCACCTGCGGGCGCGACACCGCCGAGTTGACGGCAAAGTACGCGCGTGTTGCCAGGGCCGCCGGCAGGCCGAAGGCGAGCGCCTGGAGGTAGGTGGTCGCGATGCTGCGAACCTCGCTCGCCGCCTCGGTCAGCTCGAGCCACGGCCGGTTGAACCACAGTGCCGCGCTGCCCGCTACCGCCATCGCGGCGCACAGCCACAGCATCTGCGCCAGATCGATGCCGACCTCGCGCGTGCGGCCGGCACCGTAGTGGTGGCCTGCGACGGGCGTGAGCGCCTGGATGACGCCCATCGCGCCCACGTAAACGATCGCGTAGATCGCCGAGCCGATCGCCACGGCCGCCAGGTCGACCGCCGACAGACGGCCGGCCATCACGGTGTCGATGACCGCCAGGCCCATCACGGCCAGTTGCGAGATCACGATCGGACCCGCGAGCGTGAACAGCGCGCGCGTGTCGGACCGCGGAGCGGCTGGAGCAGTCATCAATGCGGCGGCAGGGGCGGCGCTCAGCCGCCGCCGTGGCGATACAAGCGGATCACTTCATCCGGTCGCGCCGGCCACGAGCCGGTCCACAGCAGCCGCCAATCGCCCGGTGGCAGACCATCGTCGAGGACCGAGCGGCGCGAGTCGCGCTGCAACAGAAGCTTGCAGTCTTGTGGCCGCGCAGGATGGCCGAAGTCCACGCCGCCGAAGTACTCGAACATCGCCCGGTGTCCCGCGTTGAGTCGCAAGGGTCGGACGCAGGTCGGCGCCGCTCCTGAGGCAACGTGGCGGCGGATCTCGTGCGTGACCTGCTCTGCCAGCGGACGATAGGTTCGGTTGTAGTTGACGGCGGCCAGAAAGAGCGTCGTCACCAATAGCCAGAGCATTGTCAGCCCGCAGGCGCCCAGCAACGGTCCAGTCCACAGCATCGGCGGCCGCCGCAGGAGGCGCCAGCCGATCAGGACCAACCAAAGCAAGGTTGCCGCACCAGCCAGCAGCAGTTCCAGTACGCCAGGGCCGCCGTCAAAGCCCGGTATCAGGCGCCGTACCGATGTCGCCATCGCGCGGGGCGCACCTGCATGCCACGCGACGAAGTACGCCCAAGTCGCGAGGGCGAACAGTGAAAAGGTCGCGATCGCAAACCAGTCGATCAGATCATCGAGCGAGCGCTTGAGCGAGGCGGCGCCAAAGGTCGCGAGCACCACGAGGGGCCCAACCAGCGGCACCAGCAGGCCGTTGTTGACCGGGTGAGTGCAAAGCAGTGCCAGCAAAAGCGCGCCTGCCAGCGCCAAAGGCACTGCAATGTGCGCGGTGGGCAGCAGGTGCCGCCAGGCGTAAATGGCCCAGAAGACGAGCGGCCAGAGTGGCCAGGTGAACCAGGCGCCGTTTTTTGGCACCCAGCCCAGGTCGCCAAGCGAGGGCAGCGCCATGCTGCGCTCGAGCCAGCCCAGGTATGCGGTCCAGTAGAGGCTGCGTGCCGACTCCGGCGCCAGCAGGGTGGCAAGCGGCCATAGCGCAAAGACACCCATCGCCGCAGCCGCGCTGGCCGACAGGGCCGCAATGCGGTTCGGCGTGGGCACGGTAAAGCGCAATGCGACGAGACCGCCGGCCAGAACCCAGGCGCCGAACCAAGGCCCGCGACTCAATGCCGCCGCGCCGATTGCGATGCCGGCGATCCAGGCGCCTGCCATCGGGCGATCCTGCGACCAGGCGATGCCAAAGAGCGCCACGGCGGTCCATGCGAGGGCCGCCGTCTCGGCCGAGGTCTCATGCATGCGCAGCACCAGGCCGACCGTGCCCAGAAGCAGCAGGACAGCGATGTCGGCCAGCATGCGGCCGTAGTCGCGTGGCGCGGCCTCGCCGCCAAAAGCGAAGGTTACCGGCTGCGCGGCGTCACGCCGGGCCAATGCATAGGTGCCGTACCACAGCGCGGTCGTCGTCAGCGCGAATGACAGGACGGTGGACATTCGCGCGGCCAGCGGGGCACCGAGCCAATCACCCAAGAGCTGAATGAACAGCGCGCCGACCCAGAAGGCCAACGGACCTTCCTGTGCATACCACTCGCCGGCAAGGACGGGCAGCAACCAGGCCGACAAGTCGCCCCGCGCCATGGACCACATCACGCCGAAGGCCGCGGCGTCCTCGCTGCCCCAGGGGTCGCGGCCAAATAGGCCGGCCGCGATGTAGATCACCAGCAGCACAACCAGCGCCCAGCGCGGAAACGCCACTGCGGCTTTCGCGGAGACGCGGGCAGGCGACAGGCGGGCGGTAAAGCTCATCGGGGCGGGCGAGATGCCAAGGCGGACTCAGACCCGGGTTTGACAGTTCCGGGGCACAAAGGCCGGGTTCTGCCAAGTCGGGGCTGCGTAAGTGGTTGATTTGGCGAGATTCATGGGGGCTGATCGCTCGCAAATGCCTAGATACATGGATCGCCTCTGGAGCCTTGCTTTTGCTCGGAGAATCTGCCTACGATTGGGCACATGTACCTGCG
>JADCGX010000151.1 GCA_020248785.1 Burkholderiales bacterium
CCACGCACCCATGATCTGCCTATGCAAGCGGCGGCGACAGACCGCCACCGGCCAAAGCCACTTCGCTCCACCGGGGCTGGGCAGGCTCGCGCGGGCATCCGCGCAAGTCCCGCGTGCCTGATGAAACATCCAAGCTGGTTTGGCGGTGGAGCAGAAGTCACCGACGACGCCAAAGGCGTCGGGCACCGCGACCGTGTCGATCGGCGCGGCCGCTTACTGTCGTTGCGGCGGGCGGCTACGGACCCGTTCCGTTTCCGGTCGACGTGAGTCCGTTACGGCCACCGCTTTGCTGACGCGGCCGCGGAGCAGTCGAGCTGCGCGGGGGACTGCCGGAGGTCAGGGCCATCTGCATCGCCTGCGAATGCGTGCGCATCAGCTGAGCGAAGAATTCCCGTCGCTCCGCTGCCGGAACCTCGATCAGCTCGAGGCCGCGTGTGAGCACGGCCAGCAACTGCGGCAACTGGCGTGCCAGCTGCTGCCGCTCGGACGACTCCAGCTTGGGTTGCACGCTCCACACCAACTGCTCCACCGCCTGGCGGAACTGCGCCGCCGCCTCCGGCCGTACGCGCGGATCGATGGTAGCCGCTACCAATACCGCAAGCCAGCGCCGCAGCAAGAAGTCGCGAAGGTAGGGCTCAACGAAGGCCCCCTGCAGAGCGCGACCGATCTCGATTGACGCGTTGACCCGCAACACTTCCTGCTCGTCGGAGCGGGCAAACGCGCGGCGCGCTCGAATCGCAGGATCCGACAGGCCCTCCTCGGACTGTGTCAGGAACATCTCCAGCCCGGTCAAGGCCTGCGCCATCGCGCTAGCAGTGCCCTGACCATCGAGCACCGTCTGCACGGCGGCACGCGAAGCCCGCAAGAGCCGCTCGCTCTCGACATCGCCGCTGCGCCAACCGACACCGGAGGCCTTCAGCCGTTCGACGAGGCGGCGTGCGGCGCTAAACCCCGAAGACAGAAGCGACAGGTCCTCCAGGGCCGCACGCAGCACCGGCAGCTTCAGGTATGCGATCAGCGATGCAAACTCGCGCGGCACCAGCGGGTCAGCCGCGACTTGATCGAACATCAGGTCGACCACGGTACGGGCGAGCCCAGCGACCCGGGCACCGGCCACCCGCTCGAGTCCCGTCACCTCGGTCGGGGCCGCCGCATCGCCGCGGGCGAGCGCCCCACGCAAGGCTTGCAGCGGCGCGGCGAACACCGCGTCGAGCGCACCGGGATCGAGATCCTGTTCAACGGTAGCCGGCTTCGCGACTGCTGCGGGCGCCGGCGACGAGCCGACCCGGTCGTACAGGCCCGCCAGCGTGGCGTCGGCGCGGCGCGAGGTCTCGCGCGCGGCCGGCGCACTGGCCGCGTTGCGCATCAGCGGCACCCCAAGCCGGTCGAGCGCAAGGTTCAGGTCCCGATAGACGTCCCGGAGCGGCTGCGTGAACGGCATTTCCGCCGCCGCAGAGATCAGCAGCAACTCATCGGGAAGAATTCGATACGCCAGCAGCGCACGCATGTAGGCGAGCAGGAACAGGGACGGCCGAAAAGGCTGATGCGCCGGCGGCACCGCACGCGAACCGGCCAGATTGGCCAGCCGCCAGCCGATTTGCGGGTAGTCACTCTCATTGACATCGGTCAGGCGTGAACTGACGCGGCCCAGCACGAGCTCCTTCTCAAAGCTGCTAACACCGGGAAGCGGCTTCTCGGAGGCCGGTCCAGAGAAGCCCTTGGATGCAGCGGCCACAAAGCCCTCGGCGGCGTGCTCCAGTTCGACCTCCAGTTCCTCCAGCACCCGCTGCGCGAAGGCCTCGGCGCGGCCCTTGAGGAGCGCTGGACCGGCACGCGAGGCGAGCTTGCCCGCAGCAAAATCGCTCTCCACCCGCTGCGCCACCTCTCGGAGCAGCGACGGCAGCTGATAGCGCAAAGTGCGAACACAGATCTTGCGGCACTCGGCAAGCACCTCGGCGGGTGAGGCAGCAGACGGCAGCTCGGTAGCCATGCTCAGATGCGGTCGGGAGGGTCAAGTAGAGCCAGTGCACAACCCTTGAGAGCCCAAAATAGCAGAAGGTCCGGCGGACGGTCGCTCCGTCTATCGGCTACTCCGCACGTACCAGACGCGCGCCGCGCCGCCGGCTACACCGGGGCGCGTGCCTGCTCGGTCAGCAGCACGATGAAGCGCGGCGCCGGGTCCTTGACTGCCAGCAGGTCGAGCGCGACCGTGCTCGTCTGTCCGTCCTTGCGCCGCAGGCGCACGCCGACGTAGCGGCCGCTGCTGCCCTCGGTAATGCGCTGGCTGCAGTCGGCCGTGGCGCTGTCGTCGTTGCCCAGCAGCTCGAGGACCGGATGGCCGAGCAGGTCGGCCGCGCCATAGCCGGTCACCGGCAGCGCCTCGTCGCTGGACCAGGTGATGCGGCCACCGGCGTCGAGCGTGAGCACGGCGCGCGCGTGGCGCAGAACGGCATCGGCCAGGCGCTGGTTCTCGACCTCGCGCGTCTTCAGTTGCGCCACCGTGGTGTGCAGCCGGTCGAGGTCGGCCAGTTGCTGGGTGCGGTCGATCACCACGCAGGCGTACTGCTGCAGGCCACTCACCGGATCGACCAGCGATTCGATATGCAGGTCGCCGACCAACTGCCGTCCGGCAGCGCCGCGGAAACGCACCGCGGCCACGTCGGCGTGGCCGCTGGCGCGCGCATCGAGCAGCGCGCCGCGCACCTCGGCCTGGTAGTCGTCGGCATCGATCAGCCGGTGAAACAGGTAGCCGCGCATCATCGCGCTCGAAATGCCGAACTCGTCCTCGGCATGGCGGTTGGCCTCCGCCACCACGCCGTTGCCGTCGACCAGCAGCGCCGGCACCGGCAGGTTCCGGAACAGGTCGCTGAAGCGGCCGAGCGCCTGTTCGGTCTGCGCCTGGCTGCGTTGCAGCTCGTCTGCCTGCATCTGCAGTTCCATCTGGTAGATGCGCAGGTTCTCGACGAGCTCGGCGAGCGTGGCGTCGCCGCGCGCGATCGCCGCCTCGGCCAGGTCGAACTCGCCGCGCCGCAGCGCCGCCATGGCACGCAGGCGCATCTGCTCGCGTTCGCCGCTGCCCTCGCCGCCGCCCTCGCTCGTCGTGCTGCCGGCTTCGCCGCTGCGGTGTATCCGGTCGTTCATTCCCCCTCCCTCGTGTTTTCGACCTGCCGTTCCGTCATGAACTCGGTGATATTGACGTGGCTGACCACGGCGCCGCCGCCGGGCCAGCGAATCGGCGCCGCGTGCAGCAGGAACCAGCGCTGCTCGGTGGCGGAGTGACACGGATAGCGCAGGGTCACATGGGTGCGGCGGCCGGCCAGCACGTCGGTCAGGCCCGTCTTGGCCAGGCGCGCGGGCTCGTCGTCGACCGGCTCGCAGGCGCGCAGGTAGTTGGTGCCGGGTCCGGAGCGCATCAGCTCCAGGTCGCCGTTGGCGCGGGCGAAGTCGCGCCAGGCCTGGTTGACCATGACGATGGTGCCGCCGGCGTCGAGCACCGCAAGGTGCTCGGGCAGCGAGTCGATCACCGCCTGCAGCCGCTGCGCGTCCTTGAGCGAGGACACGTCGATGAAGCTCACCACCGCGCGGCGCGGCGACTGCGCCGACTGCGAGTACGGCTGGATGCGCGCGAAGTACCAGCGGCCGTCGCGGTCGGCTACTTCGCGCTGCACGACATGGCCCTCGCGCAGCGTGCGCCGCAGGTCGCTGAAGAACTCCGGGTACTCGAGCCGGTTGGCGAAGTCCTCGATCGAGCGGCCCACGTCGGTGTCCTTGATCTTGAACAGCAGCGAGGCCTCCGGCGTGAAGCGCGACAACGCCAGGTTCTCGTCGACGAACAGGGTCGGGATCGCCGTGGCGCGCGCAACGTTCTCGAGGTCGGCGTTGACGCGGTTCAGGACGTCGACCTTCTCCTGGTAGTCGGCATTGACGGTGAACAGTTCCTCGTTGACCGACTGCAGCTCCTCGTTGGTGCTCTGCAGCTCCTCGTTGCTGGCGATCAGCTCCTCGTTGGTGGCCTGCAGCTCCTCGTTGGCCGTTTCCAGTTCCTCGATGGTCTGCTGCAGGTTGGCGCGGGTGCTGGTGAGCTCGCGCTCGAGCGACTCGATGTGCGACTGCAGATCGACGTTGGCGCCGCCGCCGGCCGGCACCGGCGCATCGGGCGCCGGCTC
>JADCGX010000152.1 GCA_020248785.1 Burkholderiales bacterium
GGCCGGCACCTCGCTGGGCGGGGTGAACTTCAAGCTCGCCTGGAGTGCGCCGCTGCCGGCGCCGGCCAACCCGAGCCACGGCACGGCGATCGCGCAGCCGCTCGACTGGAACAACCTCGGCGGCGGTGCCCGCCAGTACTGGAACAACACGACCAGCCTGGGCACGAACTTCCGCGCGTTCGACCAGCCGGTCGGCCCGACGCTGGCCTCGATCGTGACCACGCTGACCGGTCCGGATGCCGACGGCTACTTCACGACGGTCGCGGGTCTGAGTTCGAGCGCGCCGGTGGCCTTCCCGGCCAGCACGACGCTGCGGGCAGTGGCGATCGAGAGCTACCTGACCTTCAGCACCACGGTCAATGGCGTGACCACCAGCATGAACGTCGCCGGCAACGCCGCCATGAAGGGGGAAGACGGCGCCAGCACGCTGCGGCGCGCCATCGTGGACATCGACGCCTGCAACACCTGCCACGAGCGCATCGGCTTCCACAGCAACGCGGGCCGGATGAACAGCCCCGAGTACTGCGCGACCTGCCACAACCCCGAGGTCTCGAGCAGCAACGTGTTCTCGGGGACGGCGACCTTCCCGCTCGCGCCGGGAGGCGGCACGTTCTTCTACTCGCAGAAGTCCAACAACTTCAAGGACCTGATCCACTCGATCCACGCCGGTGCCCAGCGCAAGGCGCAGAATCCCGCGGACCCGTTCAACTTCATCCGCGGCAACCCGCTGGCCAGCGGCGGCAGTGGCCCGATGGTGTTCGAGAACGTGGTGTATCCGGCGCAGGTCGCCGACTGCAAGACCTGCCACCTGGCCGGCACGTACAAGGTGCCGTCCAATCCGCGGCTTGCCTGGTCGGTGATCGACGCCCAGCCCGCCCTCGGCGCCAGCGCAACGCTGTTCAACCCGGCGCTGTCCAAGCGCGAGGGCGCGGTGTCGGCGGCGTGCAGCTCGTGCCACAACAGCGTCTCGGCCCAGGCGCACATGGTGTCGAACACGGCGGTCGGCCTGGGTGAGGCCTGCGCCAGTTGCCATGGCCCGGGCGCGGCTTTCGAGTCGCACAAGAAATAGCGTCGGCACGGTCCAGTGTGGCGGGGGAGCTTCGCTCCCCCGGTTCTTTTGCGCTCAGTCAAGGGCGTGCCGTTCAGGGCAGGGACACTCCGAGGGGCGGCAGCCGGTGGGACAGAAGCGTTGACGTGGCGCGGGCGCCGTTCAGCGTGGCGTCGGCGCACTTCGCCTGGCGGCCGGAAGACCGAGGGAGAGGGCAATGAAGCGATTGCATGCGTGGGTAGGGGCATGGACCGTGGCGGCTGCCGTCCTGAGCGGCTGCGGCGGCGGCTCCGGGAGCGGCATCGAGACACCGGTACCGCCACCACCGCCTTCCTCGACCCCGATCGGGCAGGCGCTGGCCGCCGCGGCGGCCGACCCGCGCAACGACAGCGCGGTCAACACCGCCTCGGCCTTCACCGTCGTGCAGGCGGCGGGCGTGCCGGCAGTGGTCGTGCGCGGCGGGCCGCCGCGCGTGAACTTCACCGTCTTCTCCGACCTCGGCGTCCGGCGCGGCCTGACCAACACCAACGTCCGCTTTGCCATCGCCAAGCTGGTGCCCGGCAGCAACGGCGAAATCGACCAGTGGCAGAGCTACGTCTTCCGCACCGAGACGACCACCGGCGCCAACAACGTCGGCTCGGCGCCCGGCGGGCTGCCGGTGCTGGCGAGCGCCAAGCAGGCAACTACCGACCCCAACACCGCGGCCAGCCTGGTCTACAACCCGGACGGCTACTACACCTACACCTTCACCACCAACATCACCGACCCCACGCGCACCGATGGGGTGGTGTTCGACCCCAACGCCACCCACCGGATCGCGATCCAGCTCAGCTACACCAACGCGGCCGGCGCGACGGTGCTGGTCAACCCCTACATCGACGTGCGCTTCGACGCCAACGGCAACTCGGTGATCGTCACCGACCCGGCGCAGACTCGCGTGATGGCCGACGTGGCCTCCTGCAACGGCTGCCACGAGCGGCTGGCGCTGCACGGCGGCGGCCGTGTGGACATGCAGTACTGCGTGATGTGCCACAACCCGCGCACGGTGGACGCCAACAGCGGCAATGTGCTGACCATGTCGACCATGACGCACAAGCTGCATGCCGGCCGCCTGCTCAAGCGCGAGTTGGATGCAGGCCGCGGCGGCGAGCAGTACGTGATCTGGGGCTTCGGCGCCAGCAAGAACGACTATTCGGAGGTGGGCTTCCCGCAGGACCTGCGCAACTGCCACGTCTGCCACCAGGCCTCGCCGACCACGCCGCAGGGCGACCTCTGGAAGACCCGCATCAGCAAGGAGGCCTGCCTGACCTGCCACGCCAGCGGGCCGACCTCGCGCTACTACACCCTGCATGCGGCGCTGGCGCAGGTGCCGGACCCGGGCGTGATCAGCAACGCGGCCTGCCAGACCTGCCACCGCGTCGGCACCGGCCTGGAGCCGGGCCGCGTCCACTTCAACCAGAACGAGGACCACGCGGCCAGGTACAAGGTGGTGATCGACAACGCCACCTACGACGCCACCACGCGCCGCGTGACGGTGCGCTACAGCGTGGTCGACCCCACCAACAACAATGCCCGCTACAACCTGCTGACGTCCGACTGCACCGGCAGCGGCGCCACCGCCAACTGCTCGAACCAGACGCGCTTCGGCAACCTGCGTTTCTATCTCGCCTACGCCAACATGGCCGGGCAGCCGGCCAACGTGACCGAGTTCACCGCCTACAACAACGGTGGCAGCGGCGCCAACGTGTTCCTGTACCGCGGCACCAACGACGGCAGCAACAGCTACACCATCGACATCCCGCTGCCGGCCGACGGGCCCAACGCGGTCGCGCAGGGCACCGCGCGGGTGGTGGGCGTCGGCCAGATCAAGGAGCCCAAGCTGCGCATCGACTGGCCGACCGACCCGCGGCCGGAAGCGACACCGCGCACGCTGGTCAACGTGGTGGTGCAGCACGGCTACCGCGACGTGCTGCTGTCGGGCAGCCTGCAGCCGCGGCGCCAGGTGGTCTCCAACGAGAAGTGCAACGTCTGCCACGGCGCCCTCGGCACCACCTCGGGCTCCAACACGCTGGCCGAGGCGTTCCACGGCGGCGCGCGCAACACGGTGGAGTCGTGCAACCTGTGCCACGACGAGAACCGTTTTTCCTCGACCGTCATGACCAGCGGCATGGCGCTGTCGGAGAACTACGGCTTCAAGCGCATGATCCACGGCATCCACGGCAACTCCAAGCGGCAGTTCCCGTTCACGCACGGCAACACCGTGATCGGCGCCTTCGGCAAGGACGGCAAGCTGCTCGCCACGGGCGCCAACAGCGGCAGCGCCGCCAACGCGCCGCTCGGCA
>JADCGX010000153.1 GCA_020248785.1 Burkholderiales bacterium
AAAGTGGATGAACTCGGAGGCCCGCGCCAGTTCGGGCACGTCGGCGGTGCGGCGCTTGACCCAGTACTCCACCGCCTTGACGTCGTGGTTGGTGTCGCGCTCGATGGCCTTGATCTGGTCGCAGTCGGCCAGCGAGAACTGCTCCACCAGCCCGTGCAGCCGCGCGACGCTGCTGGCTGGCAACTCGGGCAACTCGGGCAGGCGCAAGCGGGCCAGACCAATCAGCCACTCGACCTCGACCCGCAAGCGCGCCCGCATGAAGGCGTACTCAGAAAACACCTCGCGCAGCGGGGCGGCCGCTCGGCCATAGCGGCCGTCGAGCGGCGAAAGGGCGGTCAGGGCAGTCAGCGGCAGGGGCGCGGCGGACACGTCGGAATGAAGGGCGGCAAGAACAGGAGACGACGCAACGACGTGGCTGGCCCCCATGGCGTCAAGGACGCTGCCATCGCACACGGCGCTCGGCGGGCCGGCAGTCGACAGCGAAACCAATTTCACCCGACGACTGCAACTACACCTGTTCATTTTATCACCGGGTCCGGCCGCGGTTCTTGCGCGCGTAGGCCCACGCGAGAGCCGATCGCAGCAGGCTGCGGGGGTCACGTTGATATACTGATTTTCGAGAGCATGTCGCTCCTGGGTGTCCGTCCCCGAGTCAATCGTGTCGAAGAACCTCCGCCTGATCGGATCGCTGACCAGCCCTTACGTGCGCAAGGTGCGCATCGTGATGGCCGAGAAACGCATCGATTGCCAGCTTGAGCTCGAAGACGTGTGGAGCGCGGACTCGACGATCCAGCAGGCCAATCCGCTCGGCAAGGTACCCTGCCTGATCATGGAGGACGGCGGTGCCGTGTTCGACTCGCGTGTGATCGTCGAGTACCTGGACACCATGACGCCGATCGCCAAGCTCATTCCGGCCAATGGGCGTGAGCGCGTCGAGGTACGCACCTGGGAGGCACTGGCCGACGGCATCCTCGATGCCGCGATCCTGGTGCGCCTGGAGCAGACGCAGCGTCTGCCCGGGCAGCAGTCGGCCAAGTGGATCGACCGGCAGATGGGCAAGGTGCATGCGGGGGTGGCAGCGATGGCCAGCGGCCTCGCCGACAAGCCCTGGTGCAACGGCAACGGTTACACGCTGGCCGACATCGCCGCCGGGTGCGCGCTCGGCTATCTCGATTTCCGCTTTCCGCAGATCGACTGGCGCGGCGCACACCCCAACCTCGAACGGCTCTACGACAAGCTCGCCGCACGGCCCAGCTTCGCCGACACCAAGCCTTGAGCCGCGGCGCGGAGCGCGCGGCGCCGCACGCGCTCAGGTGCGGGCGACCAGTTCGGCGGCGGCCAGGTCTTCCAGTGCCGTCCCCACCGACTTGAACACCGTGATCTCGCCCGCGCGCGTGCGCCCGGGGCGCTCGCCGCGCAGCACTTCCGCCAGTTCGGCAACCACCTGCGAACGCGCCATCATGCCCGCTTCCAGCGGCACGACAAGGTCACCGGCCTCGGCGAGCGCGCCGGCATAAGTGTCGACGATGATGCGGGCGCGCGCTATCGCCGCGTCATCGGCCTCGCGCATCGCGCGGGTGAAGCCGCCAACCAGATCCAGGTGCGTGCCATCGCGCAGCCAGGCGCCGCGCACGATCGGCACGGTGGAGGTCGTCGCACAGCAAACGAGGTCGGCGGCCTGGACCGCCTCCTCCAGGTCGAAGGCCGCCTCGACCGGCAGCCCCTCATCGCGCAGCGTCTGCGCCAGTGTTTGCACCGCCGCCGCGCGCCGTCCCCACAGCGCCACGCGGGTGAGCGACGGCTTGAGGGCGCAATGGGCGCGCACCATCCAGGGCGCGAGCCGGCCGGTGCCGATGACCAGCAGGCGCTGGCTGTCGGCACGCGCCAGATGGCGTGCGGCCAGCGCCGATGCCGCCGCCGTGCGCCGCACGGTGAGCGCCTCGCCCTCGATGACCGCACGCGCCTCGCCGGTGGCGCGGTCGAGCAGCAGGTACAGCGCCGCCACCGTCGACGCGCCGCGCGCGGCAGCCCCCGGCATGACCGTCACCAGCTTGACGCCGAGCGCGCCTTGGTCTTCAGCCTTTGCCTCGCGCCAGGCCGGCATCAGCAGCAGCGTGTCGCCGCCGCCGAGGCCATGGGCAAGGCGCAGCGGCACCTGCGCGCCGCCGGCGAATGCGGCCGCCAGCGCATCGGCCAAGCGGTGCCAGTCGAGCGCCGCGTGGACTGCGTCGGCTGCATAGAATCGGAGCATGACGCTGATTCTAGGTGGCAGCCGGGATGGCGGCGGCGGCGGCACCGCGTCCAGTCCCGACGTTCTGATCGTCGGCGCCGGCGTGATGGGCGCGGCCACCGCCTGCTTCCTGGCGGGCGACCACGGCCTGCGCGTCAGCGTGATCGAGCGCGACCCGGCCTATCGACGCGCCTCCAGCAGCCTGTCGGCCAGTTCCATCCGCCACCAGTTTTCCACGGCCATCAACATCGTCCTGTCGCAGTCGAGCCTTGCCTTCTA
>JADCGX010000154.1 GCA_020248785.1 Burkholderiales bacterium
GCTCATCGAACTATCCAACCAGGATCTCGCCAGCGAGCACGCCCGTCGCGCCCGTGACGAGCTGGCCGAGAACGCCGTCGTCGCCATGGCCGTCGATGGCGGACGAAGCGATGAGGTCGTGCCGGATCGCCTGCCGCGTCTCGAGCGCAGCGCCGAGCTGCTAGCGCAGCGCATGGCCGACGCGGCTCCCGGCCTCCGCGAAATCGGGCGGCTGCGCGCTGAGTTGCAGCGTCTGCGGCAGAGCGTGTCTGCCGATCCGGAGCAAGCCGGCGTACTGGCGCAACAGATCCGCGGTCACGAGTTGCAGGTTGCGCGGAGTGGCGTCAAGGATGTCGGCCGACTGCGCACCCAGCTGGCGCGAACGCTGGAGGGGCTGCTGTATGAGCGGCAGAAGCTGGCGTGGCGGACGGATGACGTCCTGAAGCGTCAACGCGCAAGCGTCGGCGGCCTGCGCTCCGAAGTCGCGTTCGACCAAGCGCTGCAGCGCGCGCTGCGCGGTGAAGATCCGCAGCTGGTCTCGGCAAACCTGGAGGATGACCAGCGCCTGCGTCTGCAAGGCGCGCTTGCCGATGCGGCAGCGTTTATACGCGACGCCGGGTGGACGAGGGTCGGCGGGCCGCAGCCCGATAACCCGGCGGCAGAACAGACGCCGCCCGAGGTGCAGGATCGTGAACGCCGACTGCGGCAGGCCGAGGAGCGCCTGAGTACCCTCGAAGGCAACGTGCAGGCGCAGGCACGTTGGCTCGATGAGAGGGTGGATTCACTGCTCGAGCTGTGGCGGCCGATCGGTAAGGCGACCGGGCTGGCACAGCCACTGCCGCGCGTGCCGAGCGGCACGACGCTGTTCGGCGCCGGCAAGCACCTGTCCCTGTCGATCGATGTGGGGGCACGTTATGGTGTGCGGCTGGCCACGCTGCTGGGGGCGGCGCACGTCGGCATGTCGGGAGCGCTCTGGGGCAGCAACATGGCGCCCGAGTGGAGGAAGGCGGCGCTGCCGCCCGGTCAAGGGGCGGCGGAGCTGCAACGTATTCGTAAGAGTACCGAGTACGTGCATACCGCGTATGAAGGTGCCACCTGGAACGCCAACGGAGACCTCTGGCTCGTCGACCGGCCCGAAGCGAAAGGCATCGATACGGTCGAAGGTGGGCTGCGCAAGCGCGCCGATGGCAGCTACTTTTTCGAGCCTTCGGATCAACGCAGCTACGCCTTCCGCAGGATTCCGGACGAGGCGTACGTTCGGCTCCGGTCGGACGTCACAGCCAAAGGCGGCCGCATCATCGGCCCCGACGGGAAGCCGATCGAGTACGACGCGCAGAAAGACCGGCTCATTGCCTGGGAGACGATCCAGTACAACGGCAAGAAGATCGACTTTCCGGTGCGGATCGAGCGTCCCTATCGAACGGGGCCCAAGGTCGAGTACTTCTACAGAACTCAGGACGTCCTCGGTACATTTTCGGCGATCGACCGACACCGCTGGCAGATCGGGCCGCGCGAGGGCATTCACAGCGAGCTTGTCGGCAACTACGCGGTCGGTAACGAACGGCGCCCCGCCGAGGCGATCTTGAAGTTGCAACTGGATCCGCTGCTGCGCGTGCCCTACTTGTCTCTGCGCTGGCAGCAAGCCAACGTCAACCTCAACGCCTCGCTGCGCTTCACCCCCTTGAACGTCTCCGTGGGCAACCTGACGAACTTGTCGCGCCCATCGAGTCAAGTCTGGGACCGCCGCGATACCGTGACGGACTTCGGACTGTTGCAGACCAGTCTGTACAACGTAGCTGGAACACGGCAGAGGGCCGAGTTTCTGCTCTACCCGCAGGACGAGGTCTTGACGCGCTCGCTCGATGGCGCGGGCGGTGCAGGGCGGGCCTTTGCTTTTGAAGAAATCGGCGCCATGTCTTGGCTCTTCAAGGCCGGGGGACTTGGCAAGGACGGTAGCCCCTGGAGCGTCGGTGCGCGGGCTTACTTTGAGCACCTGATGCATCCATTCAATTTCAGGATCGGAACGCCGCAGGGCGGAGGGCGTCCGTCGCCGACGCTGAACTTCTCCGGTGGGCCCGATATCGGGCTCGAGCTCTACAGCAGCGGGTTGACCGACGTTCCCGGACAAGCTCACTTTCCGTCTGGGCTCGCGGCGATGACTCTCCTGGGGATCGGCGCAACTGCTGCCCATCGACACTTCAATCACCCGGCTGCTACGAGAGAGACACCGACGCTCGTTATCGACCCGCCCGAACCCGTCCCTCTCGTGCGCAATGAGGCGCATCGACCCTCGTTGGCCGGACTGCTGCCGCCCGGGCGAACGGACGTGGCATCGCCGCTGCCCGACCCATGGCTGGAGGATGTGGTGGTTGAACCGCCCCCTGCGCGTGAGGCCACGCCCCAACCCCCTGCGTTCAGACCAGCCGGATTGCTTCCACCGGGGGCCGCGGGTGCGCAGGATCTTGAGGAGCCGGGGCGTCGCCGGCAGGATGAGTTACCCGGGGGAGCAGGGTGAGCGGTGGCGGGCGGCCCCGCGCGGCGCGAATGCGCTGGGCCGGTGTCCGTGCCGCCGCAGCAAGCAACACGGCGGGCGACAAACGCGCGAAAGACTCGCGCGAGGCCGGTGACGAAAGCATCGAGTGAAATTGCAGCGCTGGAGTCAGGCGAGTCGTTCCTGCCGCCGCACCCTGCCCCCTTGACGCCGGTTGGCTGGGGCTGACGCAGCCGCCTCGCACGAGGACAGGGGAGTAACGGGTGTTGAGCGTGGCATGGACAGCCGGCGCGCGACGACGGCGGGCTGCAGATGCCTTTCGTATGCAGGTTGACGTGCGGACTGGGCAATGGCCGCCGTTGCCGTCCTGTTTCGACGCGCGGTGCGACTGCCCGAGGATGCGAGCGCCTGATTGTCGTTGAAGGATGACCACCATGGCGGACAAGGCGATTTCTGATCGGGGCAAGGCGGGCGGGGCGGCGAAGCCGGCCGGCACGCCCAACGGGACCAAAGCGACCCAGTCGACCAACGCCGTCACGGGTCGGGCGGGTCAGCCGCCCAAAGGAGCCCCATCGTCGCCGCCGCCTGTGGGCGCGGCGGCGGTCAAGGCGGTCACGCAGGGTGCTCAGCTCAAGGGCAACGTCGCGCTCGGCGGATCGGCCAAGCCCGGTGCTCCCGGCGGCAAGCCGCTGCCCTCAGTGCCCTCAGTGCCCTCACGGCCCTCCGCGAGCCCGGCGGCTGCGAACGGCCCCGGTGTGCGTGGAGCCGCTGCGGGCGGCCCCGGCGACCGGCGCCCGCACGGCGAGGCCACCCCCGCCGGCGCATCTGGCAAGCCGGCCGATCCGGGCGTCAAGGTCAAGCAGGTGGCGCAGGCGGCCAATGAGATCAATCAGGCGCTGCAGCAGGTCGGAGCCGACGAAGCGAGGGAAGCGGTAGCCGACAGCCAGAAGAATCTGGCGCAAGGCATCCTGGACAGCGTGCGCAAGGGCTTGACCGGCCACGCCAACGACGGCCAGCGCAACCAGCACGACACCCGCGAGCGGCTCGAGCAGTTGCACGGCAAGGTCCTCAGCGGCGCCATTACCGCCGAGCAGGCCCGGCAAGGGTTGAACGAGACGATGCGGGGCTATGGAGCCGAAGCCCAGCGCGTCAACGCCGGGCGGGTGCAGGCGCTGGAGGTCGGCGCTTCCGCTGTGGAGGCCACCCGCAACGCAGCCGAGACCACGGCCACCATGACCGCCACGACCTTGGCGGGTCCTGTTGGCGGCACGGTCGTGGGGACGTTTGTGCGCGACCTGAACAAGGCCGCCTACGAGCTATCGGCCGAGGCGCACGATGTGCCGGCACCGCGCCAATCGCTCATGCGCTACGGGGTCGATGTGGTGCGGGGGCAGAAGCTCGACGCCCAGACCCGCCAGCAGGTGCTGCAATCGTTCGGCCAAAGCGTCGTCAGTTCGGCGGTCGATGCCGCTGTGGGCCGGTACTCGACGAGCCGCACGGCCGGTCTGATGCAAAGCGGCACCGGTGCGTTGCGGTCGGCTGCGGTGGCGCAGACCGAGGCGCAGCTTCTGTTCCGGGGGTCGCAGGCCGTGGGCCAGGCTGCGCTGGAGGCGGCGCAAGACCCCGACATGACGCTGCGGCAGAAGGCCGAACATGTGGGCCAGGCGGCGCTGAGCCAGGTGGCGAGTCTGCCGTTTACCTACCTTGGGGCGGGGCTGGGCATTGGTCTGGACAGTGGACAGACGCTGACCTCGGCGGGGCGCCAGATGCTGGGCGATGCGGTCACCGGGCTGGCCGATCAGGCCACAAGCACCTGGCTGCTCGAGGGTCGAGGCTTGAAGGGCTCGGAGATCGCCGGCACGCTGACCGGCTCTGCCGTGGGCGGGCTGAACAACTTCTCGCAGCATCCGCGCACCGGGCCGGCGGCTGCCGCGGGGGCCGATTCTCATCAGCAGCACCAGTCGCACCAGTCGCACCAGTCGCACCAGTCGCGCCAGTCGCACCTGCCGGATCTGACCGGCATCGACCCCCAGCGGCAGGGGCGGCACATCGTCGATGCGATGGACTCGGCCATCGCGCGGCATGACCAGACGGGCGACCCTTCCGATCTGAACGCAGTCCTTGGCTGGGCCAATGCCAATGCGGGAGCGGGCAGCCGCAAGCAGTGGGATCGCAGCCACCTGCAGGACTACGTGCGACTGGGCGCCGAAATCAATCGGCGGATCGCCAACCCCGCCGCGCCGGCAGGGCAAGCTACCCCGCCGGCCGCAGATGGTGCGCCGGGTGTGGGCGGGCTGAGCGCAACGCCCTCCAGCGTCGTGCGGGCAGAGCGCGAGTTGCAGCAGCGCGAACGGCTGCAACCCGTCCGCGCCGAGATCGACCGAACGGGGCAGGCCAACAGCGCGGCGCCGGACGCGCACACCGAGCCGGCGTCCCGCACGCAGCACGCACCACACACGGCACAGCCTCCGGCGCAGCCCCCCGCACCCGAGGCTTCCACCGCTGCCAACCACGACCCGCTGTTGGACATCGTCCGCGGCCAACTGGCCGCCCCCGAGCTGCGGCAGCTCATCGAACTATCCAACCAGGATCTCGCCAGCGAGCACGCCCGTCGCGCCCGTGACGAGCTGGCCGAGAACGCCGTCGTCGCCATGGCCGTCGATGGCGGACGAAGCGATGAGGTCGTGCCGGCCCGGCCGCAGTACTCGGCTGCGGAGATCGAATCGCGCACGCGAACGCTCGTGGAGGCGTTGCAAGACGCACC
>JADCGX010000155.1 GCA_020248785.1 Burkholderiales bacterium
CTGGGGCCTGCCGCGCAAGGGTGCTCTGATCGCGCTGGAGTCGGCGCGATCAGAGCCAACCGGAGTGGCGCGCTGCCGGCCCGCCTTCAGGACGACAGCTCGCGCTTGACCGCGACCGCGCCGTGGTTGTGCAGGCGGTCCTTGTGACGCAGGACCTGGCGATCCAGCTTGTCCATCAGCGTGTCGATGGCCGCGTACATGTCGCCATCGATGCACTCGGCAAACAGTTGTGTGCCGCTGACGCGCAGCGTGACTTCGGCGCGCTGGCGCAGCTTGTCCTCCACCGACAGCAGCACGTCGGCCTCGATCAGCCGGTCGAAATGTCGTCGAATCCGCTCCATCTTGCCTTCGACGTAGCCGCGCAGCGCGGGAGTTACCTCGACGTGGTGACCGTGGATGATCAGGTTCATGAAGCGCCCCTTTTCGGTTGCGGGTACTCGATTGCGGCAGGCCCGGGAGGAGGACGCGCCGCGCTACAAAACCTTGCGCATCGCCACCGGGGCGATCTTCAGCGACTCGCGGTACTTGGCCACCGTTCGGCGCGCCACCACGATGCCTTGCTCGCCCAGCAGCTCTGCCAGCCTGCTGTCGGATAGTGGGTTCCTAGGGTCTTCGGCTCCTATCAGTTGCTTGATCAGCGCGCGGATCGCCGTGGAGGATGCCGCGCCCCCGGCGTCGGTAGCCACATGGCTGCCGAAGAAGTACTTGAGCTCGAACACGCCGAAGGGCGTGGCGATGAACTTGTTGGAGGTGACGCGCGAGATGGTGGACTCGTGCAGGCCCACCGTATCGGCGATCTCGCGCAGCACCAGCGGGCGCATCGCGATCTGGCCGTGCGCGAAGAAGTTCTGCTGCCGATCGACGATGGCCTGCGACACGCGAGCGATGGTGTCGAAGCGCTGCTGGATGTTGCGGATCAGCCAGCGGGCTTCCTGCAACCGGGTCGACCAAGACGCTTGCCCTTCCGTGTCCTTGCTCCCGCGCGCCGCCTTGACGGCCGCCGCGTAAGCCGGGTTGACGCGCAGCTTCGGCATCACGTCCGGGTTCAGTTGCGCCACCCAGCGTGCGCCCTTCTTCCGGACAAAAATGTCAGGTACTACGTAATCGGCACCCGCGTCCAGGAACCCTACACCTGGATGCGGGATCAGTCTACGAATGATGTGCTGGGCGCCGCGAAGTTCCTCGTCGTTGCAGTCGAGAAGCTTGCGCAGCTTGTTGAAGTCCCGCGCCGCCAGCAGCGGCAAGTGCTCGCTAACGATGCGGCGCGCCAAGGCCAGGACCGGCCGCTGCGCCGCGACGCACCGCCGCATCAGCAGGTCGATCTGCAAGCGCAGGCACTCGGCCGCGTCGCGCGCGCCCACGCCCGGTGGGTCGAAGCTCTGCAGCAGGGCCAGCGCGGCGGACAGGTCGTCCAGTTCGACGCCGGCCTCCGGCGGGCACAGCTCCCGCAGTTCCTCCAGACAGCAAGAGAGGTAGCCGCGCTCGTCGAGCGCCTCGATCAGCAACTCCACGAGCGCGCGGTCGAGCGGCGCCGCACAGGTTGCGTGCAGCTGTCCGAGCAGGTGCTCGCGCAGCGAGGGGGGGGAGGCCGCCCAGGCGAGTCCGCCGCCGTCGTCGTCGTCGTCGTCGCGCTCGCCGCGGCTGCTGCCGCCCCAGTCGAGCAGGGCGTCGCTGCCGCTGGCGCCGTCTTCCGGGCCCGCCTCCCCGGCGCCGGCCTCGCCGCCCGGGTCGCCTGCCGGTGCGGACGGGCTGGCGGCAAGGATCGCGCCGTCGGCGGCCACCCGCATCGATGTCGCCAGCGGGTCGTCATCGCGCTCCAGCAGCGGGTTTTCCACCAGTGCCTGCTCGATCTCCTGGTTCAGTTCGAGGGTCGACAGTTGCAGCAGGCGGATCGACTGCTGTAACTGCGGCGTCAGCGCCAGGTGCTGCGACAGGCGGAACTGGAGCGAGGCTTTCATTCAGCGCGCGGCGACGCGACGCTGGCGCGCTGCAGGGGGGACGAGGCGACGCCAGTCGGGCTGGAGTGCGGCCACGCCGATGACGAGGTGTCGTCGCATCGGCGCATTCACATCCGGAAGTGCTCGCCGAGGTAGACGCGGCGCACGCTCTCGTTGGCGACGATTTCCTCGGGGCGGCCGGCGGCCAGGACTTCGCCTTCGTTGATGATGTAGGCGTGGTCGCAGATGCCGAGGGTCTCGCGCACGTTGTGGTCGGTGATCAGCACGCCGATGCCGCGGTCCTTGAGGAAGCGCACGATCCGCTGGATCTCGATCACCGCGATCGGGTCGACGCCGGCAAACGGTTCGTCGAGCAGGATGAAGCGCGGGCGCGCCGCCAGCGCACGGGCAATCTCCACGCGGCGCCGCTCGCCGCCGGACAGCGACAGCGCCGGGTTGGTGCGCAAGTGCGCGATCTGCAGGTCGTCGAGCAGGTCTTCGAGCCGCTGGCCGAGCGTGGCGGCATCGAGCGGCTGCGCGCGCTCGTCCGTCTGCAGCTCCAGCACCGCGCGGATGTTGTCCTGCACCGTCAGGCGGCGGAACACGCTGGCCTCCTGCGGCAGGTACGACAGCCCCATGCGGGCGCGGCGGTGGATCGGCAGGTGCGTGATGTCGTGGCCGTCGAGCTCGATCTGGCCGTCGTCCAGCGGCACCAGCCCGACCACCATGTAGAAGCAGGTGGTCTTGCCCGCGCCGTTAGGTCCGAGCAGGCCGACCACTTCGCCGGCATCCACCGCCAGCGACACGTCGCGCACCACCACCCGCTTGCCGTAGCGCTTCTTCAGGTGCGCGATCGTCAGGCGGCCGGCGCGCGGCTCGCCCGCCGGCGTCGGCGCGGGCGCAGCCTGCATCGGAGCGGAGTCGCTGGACACGGTTACTTCTTGCCTTCGATCTGCGGCGCCGGCCGCAGTGCGGCGGGCGGGCGCGCCGGCGCCGTGCCGCTGTCGCGCGGCGCCAGGATCAGGCGCACGCGGCCGTCGCCGCCGCCGGCCGGCGCGCCGTCTACGCTGTAGCTGGCGCTTTGCGCGTTGTAGGTGATGAGCTGGCCGACGACCTCATCCCGCGGCAGCTCGTTTTCCAGCCGCTTCCAGTTGGCGCGCCGGATGAAGCGCACGATCTCGGTGCGCTCGTCGTACTCGATGCGCTCGGCCTGGCCCTCGACCCACTCCTCCACACCGGCGCGGGTCGCGTCGCGCCGCTGGCGGAAGCTGGCCAAACCGCCGCTCGGGCCGGTGACGACGGCCGTGCGGAAGCCCTCCGGATCCTGCCGCACTTCCAGGCGCTCGCCGGTGATGCGCAGGGTCCCGCGCGTCAGCACCACGTTGCCGCTGCAGACGCTCAGTTGCTTGAGCTCCTCGGTGGTGCATTGAGCGCCCTCGAGCAGCGTGGGCTTGTCGCGATCGGCACGCTCGGCGAGCGCGACCGGGGCGAGGGCGGCCAGCCAGACGGCGGCCGTGGTCAGCAGAACGGAGGAAAGTCTTCGCACGGTCGAGTCCTCAGCGCGGCGGCAGGCTCATCTTCACGCTGCCCATGAACTGCGCGGTACGGGCCAGGTTGTCGATCTGCATGCCCTGCTGCGCGCTGATGCGCGCACCGCCCCGCTGCACGGCGACCGGCTGGTCGGTGGAGTAGCGGTCGAGGTCGGGCAGCGCCAGCAGGTAGCTGGTGTCCACGCGCAGCGCCGGCACCGCGGCATGGGCGGCGCGGGTAATGGCCACGTTGCCGTGCAGGTGCACCTTCTCGCCGGCGTTCTCCACGCGGCCGCGGTCGGCGCGCACCTCGACCTGCGGCTGGTCCGGCCGCAGGCTCAGCAGCCGCGGGCGCAGCAATTCCACGTCGTCGGTCTGGCCGAAGTGCAGCATGCGCTCGGCAAACAGCTTGTTCTTGGCGCGGCCCTCGGTGTCGAACTGCGTGATGACGATCCTGTCCGCCTCGAAGTCGGGCGTGCCGGGCCGCACCAGCGTGATGCCGGCCGGCAACCGCAGGCTGCGCGCGTACCAGTAGCTGGTGGCGGTCACGCTCGCCAGCAGGACGATGGCGATCAGGAGGGTCAGCTTGTCGCGCACGATTCGCTCGCGCTGTACGCGCGGTTGCATTTGCCATGTATGCGATCCCGCGGGTCGCGCGTGCAGGGCAAGTGATCGGATGGGGCGCGCCGCTCGGGGCGGCTCGGCGCTGCGCGCCGCTCAAAGGGCA
>JADCGX010000156.1 GCA_020248785.1 Burkholderiales bacterium
CAGGATCAGTCCGGTGCAGTAAACCTTCAGCCCCGCGTGCCGGTCGGCACGCCCGAGTCCCGCCGCCAAATGCTCCATGTACTGCTCAAACCGTTCGCTCGCGCCCATCGCTCCTCACACACAGGACGAAGAAGTGCGTATCGTGCCTTGATTTTATTGACACAGTAAGACTAAGACGCCTTGCGCCGCCGCGCCGGCGCTGCAATCGCCGCACCCACCGTCGTCAGCGCGCCCTTGCCCGCGTCCAACACCGCCGCGCGAATCAGCGCATCCGCCATCCAGCGAGCCGTCGCTTCGACTTCCGCGTCCGAGGCGTCCCAGATGTCCTTGAGCACCACGTACGGCTCGATTCCATAGATGATCGAAAGCGCCCGCAGCAGACCGTTGAACCGGTCCTCGCCGAGCGCCCGCCGCAACGGAGCCGCGGCCCGTTCCAGGATCTTGATCCGGTGACCGCGCCGGAACGGCTCCTCTTGCAGCGTGCCGGCGCGCGCACGCGCCCAGTGTTCGAGTGACAACTGCAACGCGGCGCGCAACTGCGGCTCGAACTCCTTGAATCGCGGAAAGGTGCGGTCGAACAGTTCCTGCAGCCGGGCCCTGCCGTCCGCGGCTGCCGGCTCGAAACTGCGCACGGGGCCAAGGCTCTCCTCGACGATTGCCGTAATGAGCTGGGCGCGGCTCGGGAAATACCGGTAGGCCGTCGCGCGCGACACACCGGCACTGGCCGCAACCTCGGCGACCGAAACGAGCTGCCCGTGCCTGACCAGCGCCATGGCGTGGTCCAGCAGCAAGCGATAGGTGCGGGCGCGCGCGCCGCGGTCGGGTGGCGGATGAGCCGTGGTGGCCGCGTGGCTCCTATCCGTCATAACCCTAGGATGACCCAGCATCGCATGGGTCGTATCGTACTGAAATCTGTGAGACACCCGTCTCATTTATCGGGTAGTCTCACTGCCCGGCAAACATGCTCGACCGCGCAACCACAAGCGTGGCGAGTGGAGACAACCTGGATGCGCATCGCCACCTACCGCTGGGGCGGAGGCCGTCACGTCGGGCTGGTTTCGACGGACGGGAGTGAAGTCACGCCGCTTTCGTTGCCGGCCCGCCAGCAGCAGGTCAGCTCGCGCGGTGCCCTCGCTTTGCTCGAACACCTGGCCGATGGTGGTCCGATGCCTGGCCCAGCGGGACCGCGCCTGCCCCTTGCCGCGGTCCAGCTCGAAGCGCCCTTGCCGCGACCGCGGCGCAGCCTGTGGTGCGTGGGTCGCAACTATCGCGCCCACGCGCAGGAGCTGAAGGGCACGGTCTTCAAGGCCGACGAGCGCGTCGACCAGTGGCCCATCGTCTTCACCAAGGTGCCGGAGTGCGTGATCGGCCCCGCCGACGAGATCAAGCTGCCGGGCGCCGGGATCTCGACCCAGATCGATTACGAGGCCGAGCTGGCGGTGGTGATCGGCCGCGGCGGCCGCAACGTGCCGGCCGGACGGGCGATGGAGCACGTCTGGGGCTACACGGTCGTCAACGACGTCACGGCGCGCGACGTGCAGATGCGGCACCAGCAGTGGGACCTCGGCAAGTCGTTCGACACCTTCTGCCCGATGGGTCCGTGGCTGGTCGATGCCACCGAACTGGACGGCCGGGACACCCGGGTACGAGCATGGGTCAACGGCGAGCTGCGCCAGGATGCGCGCACCACGGACCTGATCTTCGACATCCCCACGCTGATCGAGACCATCTCGCGCGGCATCACGCTGTATCCCGGCGACGTGATCGCCACCGGCACGCCGGCGGGCGTCGGCATGGGCATGAGTCCGCCGCGCTGGCTGGCGGCCGGGGACATCGTGCGCGTCGAAATCGACGGCATCGGCATGATCGAGAACCGGGTCGTCGCGTGAGTCTCACCTGGATCGACCGCATGGCCGTCGAGATCGACGGCCCCGAGACGGGTGCGGCGGTCGTCATGGTGCATGGCCTGGGCGGCACCACCAACACCTGGACCCCGCTGCTGCCCGCCCTGCCCGGCTTTCGCTGCATCCGCATCGAGCTGCCGGGGGCCGGCCGTTCCGCCCGTGCGCATGCGCTGCAGGACTCGGCGCCGGCCAAGGGCGCGCTGTCGATCGGCGTACTGGTCGACGCCGTGCTACGCGTGGTGGGCCAGTTGGGACTGGTCAGGGCGCATTTCGTCGGCCATTCGCTCGGCACCATCGTGTGTCAGCACCTCGCGGTCAAGGCGCCGGACCGGGTGCAGAGCCTGGCTCTGTTTGGTGCCCTGCTGGCCCCGCCCGATGCGGCGCGCGCCGGCCTCGCCGCACGGGCGGCCAAGGCCCGCGCCGAGGGACTGTTCGGGATCGCCGACGCGATCGTCGGCGCCGCGCTGTCGGCCTCCACCCGACAGACGCAGCCGGTCACGGTGGCGATGGTGCGCGAGTCCGTGCTCGCGCAGGACCCCGAGGGCTATGCGCGCAACTGCGAGGCGCTGGCGGCCGCTCAGGCCGCCCCGGTGGAGCAGATCAAGGCGGCGACCCTGCTGGTGGCGGCCGACGAAGACGCGGTCGCGCCGGTCCAGGTGTCGCGCTCGATTGCGCAGCGGTTGAACCACGGCCAGGGCCAGGCGCACGTCGAAGTGCTGGCGCGCTGCGGGCACTGGATGACTTTCGAGCGTGCGAGCGAATGCCAGGTGCTGATTCGCCAGTTCCTCGATCGGCTGCGCTAGCCCAACCCAAGACGGAGCGAACCCGAATGGCCAATGTCCTGTTCACCAACGTGCGCATCTTCGATGGCAGCGGCGAGCAGCCCTACAGCGGCGAAGTGCTGGTCCAGGGCAACCGCATCGCGCGGGTGGCGCGCAGCGCCCGCTCGCTATCGACGGCCGGCGTCACCGTGATCGACGGGGCCGGCGCATTCCTGATGCCCGGCATGGTCGAGGCGCACACGCACTTCTCCTGGAACGACCAGCCCAGCCTGGACTCGATCCAGCGCATGCCGCCCGAGGAGCACATCCTGTGGTGCGCGCAGGTGGCCAAGCGCTACCTCGACATGGGCTGGACCTCGGCGGTCGGTGCCGCCACCGCCAAGCCGCGTCTGGATGTGGTCATCCGCAACGCCATCAACGCGGGCCAGATCCCCGGGCCGCGTTACCTGGCCGCCAGCCAGGAGATCACCGTGCCCGGCGGCCTTGGCGACGAGACCAAGCCGCACCTGCCCTACAAGGAGTTCAGCTTCGGCGCGGTGGTCAGCGGCCGCGAGCAGATGCGCGAGTGCGTGCGCATGTTCTTCAAGTACGGGGTGGACTCGATCAAGCTCAACCTGTCGGGCGAGTACATCGTCGGCCTGCCGGCGGAGCTGACCCAGTTCTCCGACGAGGAGATCCAGATCGCGGTCGAGGAGGCCAAGCGCTTCGGCAAGCGCGTGGCGGCCCATGCGCGCAGTTGCGAGAGCGTCAAGCAGTGCGTGCGCCACGGGATCGAGGTGATCTATCACGCCAGCTTCACCGACGAAGAGGCGCTCGACCTGCTCGAAGCCAACAAGGACAAGCACTTCGTCGCGCCGGGGCTTGCGTGGCTAATCCAGACGTCCTTCGGCGCCAGCCAGTGGGGGATCACGCCGGAGCTGGCCAAGAACATGGGCTACCACCGGGAGCTCGAGCATGCGGTGGAGTCGATGAAGAAGATGATCAAGCGCGGTATCCGCGTGCTGCCCGGCGGCGACTACGGCTTCGCCTGGACGCCGCATGGCACCAACGCCAAGGATCTGGAGTACTTCGTCAAGCACCTGGGCATGTCGACCATGGAGGCCCTGATCGCCGCCACCCGGCTGGGCGGCCAGATGATGCGCATGGGCCACGAGCTGGGTCAGATCAGGGACGGCTGGCTCGCCGACGTCCTGCTGGTCGACGGCGATCCGCTGGCCGACATCACGGTGCTGCAGGACCGCAAGCGCCTGCTGGCCATCATGAAGGACGGCGAGTTTCACAAGGCGCCGGAAGTGCGCGGCCAGCGCAGCACGCGCTGGGCCGCCTGACCGGCGGCCGCAACCGTCAGCCGTAACGACCGACCGCCAACGCCAAAGACGCCCCCGCGTGACCCGCCGCTCGACCCTTGCCTGGTGGATCGTCCTCGGCCTGCCCGTGGCTGCCCTGCTGCTGTGGGCGGCCATCGACAACTCGCGCCTGTTCTTCCGCACCGTGCTCAACGGGCTGACGCTGTCGGCGCTGTACTTCCTGGTGGCCAGCGGTTTTACGCTGGTGTTCGGGCTGATGCGCAACGTCAACCTGGCGCACGGCGCGTTGTTCCTGCTGGGCGCCTACGTGGGATTCAGCGTACAAGCCGCGACCGGGTCCTGGCTGGTCGCGCTGGCCGCCGGCTTTGCCGCCACCGCGATCGCCGGCCTGCTGATGCAGCTCATCATCTTCCGTCACATGGAGGGAGATGACATGCGCCAGACGCTGGTGACGATCGGCCTGTCGATCGTCATGGCCAACCTGATGCTGTGGATCTGGGGCGGCGACACCTATGTGTTCCAGCCGCCGAGCGGGCTCGATGGGTCGATCACGATCCCCGGCGTCGGCCGCTTTCCGGCGTTTCGCGTGGCGCTGCTGGTCGCGGCCATTGTCATCGGCGTCGCGTTGTGGCTGTTCCTGAACCGCACGCGGGTCGGCATGATGATTCGCGCCGGCGTCGACGATCGCAACATGCTGTCGGCCTCGGGCGTCAACGTGCAGCGCGTCTTTGCGATCACGTTTGCGATCGGCGCCGGGCTCGCCGGCCTTGCCGGCGTGGTGGGCGGCACCGCGTTGTCGGTCGCACCCGGCGAGGACACCCGCTACCTGCTGGCCTCGCTGGTGGTGGTGATCGTCGGCGGCATGGGCAGCGTCACCGGTGCGGCGATCGGCGCGCTGCTGATCGGGCTGGCCGAGACCTTCGGGCTGGCCTACGTGCCCACCTACGGGATCGTGTTCACGTTCCTCATCATGGTGCTGGTGCTGGCGTTCCGGCCGCAGGGGATCATGGGGCGGGCCCGGTGAGCGCAGCCCGCTGGCGCAAGGCCATGGCCAGTGGCGGCAGCCTGCCCTCGTCCGGCGGCTCCCTGCCGGCGGCGTTGACACCGCGTGCGGCCGCCGCGACACCGGCCGCCAACGCCCCGCGCGCAGCATCCTGGACGGCGGCGATCGGCGCGCACGTCCGCCCGCGTCACCTGATCGTGCTGGCCGTGCTGATCGCATACCCGTTCTTCGCCACTCCGTTCTTCACCTACCAGGTCGCCGCCCAGTCGCTGGCGCTGGGACTGATCGCCCTGTCGCTGTCCTTTCTCGCCGGCTATGGCGGCATGGTGAGTCTTGCGCAAATGACGGTGGCGGGCATCGCCGGCTACATGATCGCCATTTTCGGCGTCTCCAGCTTCGAGATCAGCATGCAGTGGCCCTGGTGGATCTACGTGCCCAAGTCGATCCTGATCGCCACCCTGTGCGCCACCCTGATCGGGGTGCTGTCGGTGCGCACCGAGGGCATCTACACGATCATGATCACGCTGGCCATCGGCGTGGCCTTTTTCTACCTGACCCAGCAGAACATGGCCGTGTTCCACGGCTTCGACGGGTTCCAGGAGGTTCATCCGCCGCAGGTGTTCGGCATCGACTGGCGCCAGCCGCTGCCCTTCTACTTCCTGGCGCTGGGCTGCGCGCTGGCCGGCTACTTCTTCGTCAAGTACATCGGGCGCTCGACATTCGGGCTGGCGCTGCAGGGTATCCGCGACAATGCCCGGCGCATGCGCGCGCTGGGCTTCAACGTCACGGCGCACCGCATCGCCGCCTATGCGGTGGCCGGCTTCATGGCCGCCGTCGGCGGCGTCCTGCTGGTTTGGTACAACGGCCAGATTTCGCCGGGATCGATCGGCACGGCGGCGATGATCAACATCCTGGTCATCGCAGTACTGGGCGGCATGCGCCACCCGATCGGTGCCTTCATCGGCGCGCTGGTGGTCGTGCTGCTGCAGACTTTCGCGCGCGACCTGGTCGGCGCCGAGCGCGTGAACCTGGTGATCGGCGGCGCCTTCCTGCTGATCGTGCTTTTCTCACCCGACGGCCTGCTCGGGCTGTGGCAGCGGCTGCGCCGCGCCGCAAGCTCGCCGCGGGATCGGACGGCCCACCGCAGCTAGTCCCTCCAACACACCACAAGGAGACATCAATGCAGTTCAATCGTCGTCGCTTCAATACGGCCATCGCGGCGGGTGCGGCCACCGTCGCTGCGCCCAGCGTGCTGAGCCAGTCGGCCCAGCCGATCAAGATCGGCCTGGTGTCGATCACCGAGGGCCCGTTCGCCGTGATGGGCGCGGACTGCTTCCGCGGGGCCGAACTGGCCCTGCGCCAGGCCAGCATGCGCGCCGGCGGGCGGCCACTGGAGGTGATCCGCGGCGGCACCAATGCCACGCCCGACCGCGCCACCGCCGAGGTGCGCAAGCTGGTGGAGCAGGACAAGGTCGACATCATCGTCGGGCCGCTGTCGGGCTCCGAAGGCATCGCGATCAAGAACTACTCGCGCTCGCAGCCGCAGTGCACCTTCATGAACGGCTCGTCGGCCGCGCAGCAGACCACGCTGCAGGATCCGTCGCCCAACTTCTTCCGCTTCAGCATGGACGGCGTGCAGTGGATGGCCGGTCTGGGCACCGAGGCGTCCAAGAAGTACAAGCGCGTGGCGGCCATCGGCGAGGATTACTCGTTCCCGTGGGCCCAGCTCAAGGGCTTCGCGCTCGAGTTCTGCCGCGGCGGCGGCAAGATCGTCGAGCGCTTCTGGGTACCGCTGGGCAACCGGGACTACTCGGCGGTCATCTCGCGCATCCCCAAGGACATCGACGCCATTTACGTTGCCCTGGGCGGCTCGGACGCGGTCAACTTCCTGACCCAGTACGACCAGTCCGGCGGCGACAAGGACCTCGTCGGCGGTTCGATCACGGTCGACCAGACCGTACTGTCGTTCCGCGGCCAGAAGCGCCCGGACTGGCTGGTCGGCACGCTGGCGGCCGGCCCGATCGGCGACACCTGGGACAACCCGGCCTGGCGCAAGTACGTGGCCGACTACCGGGCTGCGTTCAAGGACGGGCTGCCGACGCCGTCGCTGTTTGCCACCGCGTACTTCCAGAACATGATGGCCGTGCTGACCGCGCTGGACACCGTCAAGGGCGACCTCGGCAACAATCACCAGGCGCTGCGCCAGACGCTGTCGACCATGACGCTCAACGGCCCCACCGGCCCGATGCGCCTGGATGCCAACCGCAACGCGATCGGCAACATCTTCGTCACGCAGGTGGCCAAGGAGGGCAACAACCTCGTCAACCGGGTGCTGCGCGTGGTGCCCAACGTGAACCAGACGCTGGGCCAGCCGCCCGAGCAGTTCCTGCAGGTCGGCTTTGCCGCCCGCAACTCGCTGGAGAACCAGTGCCGCTGACGCAATGAGCGCCGGCGGGGCCTTCGCCCCGCCGGCGCCCCTGCGACAACCGGACCGCACCATGTCGACCGGCTTCAATTCGGCCTACGCCCTCGAGCTCGACCGAGTCTCGCGCGCCTTCGGTGCGCTGCGGGCGATCGACGAGGTCACGTTCAGCGTGGCCGCCGGCGAGCGGCGTGCCGTGATCGGCTCCAACGGCGCAGGCAAGACCACGCTGTTCAACGTCGTCACGGGTGACTTTCCCGCCACGGGCGGGCGCGTGCGCCTGTTCGGCGAAGACGTGACCGAGTTGGCGCCGCACGAGCGTATCCGGCGCGGGCTGCGCCGTACCTATCAGTCGTCGCTGCTGTTCAGGGAACTGAGCGTGCGCGACAACCTGTACCTGGCTGCACGCGGTGTGGCGCGCGGCCGCTTTTCCCTGCGACGGCCGGCGCATGACGATGGCGCGCGCCGCGCCGCCGAGGAACTGCTGTCGCACGCCCGGCTGGCGCACCTGGCCGACACGCTGGTGAGCGAACTGGCACACGGCCAGCAGCGGCAGTTGGAGATCGGCATGGCACTGGCCGGGGCGCCGCGTCTGATCCTGTTCGACGAGCCGGCCGCCGGCCTGTCGCCGGGCGAGCGCGCCGAGCTGGTGGCGCTGCTCACCGCCCTGCCCCGCCACATCGGCTTCGTGATCATCGAGCACGACCTGGAGATCGCGCTGCGCGTGGTCGAGAAGGTCACGGTCATGCACAACGGCCGCGTGCTCAAGCACGGCACGCCGCACGAGATCGAGAACGACGCCGAAGTGCAGGCGATCTACATGGGCGAGCACGGCTACACGCACCACTGAGGCGCACGCAGACGATGCTCGGCTTCCGTAAATCCAGCGCCGCCAGGGCGGCCGCCCCGATCCTCGAGGTCACGGGGCTGGACGTGCACTACGGCCAGGCCCATGCGCTGCAGGGCGTGAGCCTGGCCTTCGAGCGCGGCGTGTTCGCCGTGGTCGGGCGCAACGGCATGGGCAAGACGACGCTGTGCAACGCCATCACCGGACTGGTGCCGGCGGCCGGCAGCGTCAAGCTGGCCGGCGAGGAGATCCTCGGCCTGGCGCCGCACGCGATCACCGACAAGGGAGTGGGCTACGTGCCCCAGGGTCGGCGCGTGTGGCCATCGCTGTCGGTGGACGAGCACCTGCGCCTGGCCGCCAAGACGGCGCGCCGCGGCGCCTGGACCGTGGCGCGCGTCTACGAGCTCTTTCCGCGGCTGGGCGAGCGCCGCGGCAACGGCGGTGCGCAACTGTCCGGGGGCGAGCAGCAGATGCTGGCGATCGGGCGCGCCCTGTTGTTTAACCCGCGCCTGCTGGTGATGGACGAACCGACCGAGGGCCTGGCGCCGGTCATCGTCGAGCAGGTGGCCAACACCTTGAAGGCGCTGGCGCACGAGGGCGATATCGCGGTGCTGCTGATCGAGCAGAACCTCGGCGTGGCGATGGACGTCGCCGACATGGTGGCGGTGATGGTCAACGGCCGCATCGCGCGCACGCTGTCGGCCGCCGAGCTGGCAGCCGACCGCGACTTGCAGCAGCGGCTGCTGGGTGTGAAGAGCGGCGGCGAAGAGGCCACGCCGAGCGCGCCCGACGACACGGCGGCGCCGGATGACGGCCGGGTCCAGATCCTCACGGTCATGCGGGCCGGCGAGGGCGTGCCGCTACCCGGCGGCGCCGCCCGCGAGCGCGCCGGCTTCACCCGCTGGACGGCGGCCGATCCGACGGTCGAGCGCGCCGTGCCGCCCGCCCCCGCCACGGCGACGGGGCGCGCCGCAACCGCAGCGGCCACGTCCGCCCCAGCGGCTGCCGCGGCCGCCTCAATCCTGGCGGGCGAGGCCCGGGTCTTCGAGTTCCCGGTCGCCACCAGCGTCAACCGCGCCGCCTACGTCTGCGGCACGTTCGACACCAAGGGCCGCGAGCTGCACTACTTGCGCCAGTGCATCGAGCGTCTCGGCCTGCGCGTGGTGACGGTGGACCTGTCGACTTCCGGCGGCGCCTCCACCGCCAGCGTGCACCCGCGCGAGGTGGCGCGCCATCATCCGCAAGGCGAGCGCGCCGTCCTGACCGGCGACCGCGGCAGCGCCGTGACGGCGATGGCCATCGCCTTCGAGCGTTTCCTGGCGGGCCGGCGCGACGTCGGCGGCGTGATTTCCGCCGGCGGCTCGGGCGGCACCGCGCTCGCCACCCCCGCCATGCGCGCGCTGCCCATCGGCATCCCGAAAATCATGGTCTCCACCGTCGCCTCGGGCGACGTGCGGCCGTATGTGGGGCCCAGCGACATCTGCATGATGTACTCGGTCACCGATGTGTCGGGCCTGAACCGCATCAGCGAAAAGGTGCTGGCCAATGCCGCCCACGCGCTGGCCGGCATGGTGGCGCACGCGCGCAACGAGGTGTCGCAGGCCAAGCCGGCGGTCGGCCTCACCATGTTCGGCGTCACCACCGCCTGCGTGCAGGCCGTGAGCAAGGCGCTGGCGGACGCCTACGACTGCATCACCTTCCACGCCACCGGCACCGGCGGCCAGTCGATGGAAAAGCTGGCCGACTCGGGCCTGCTGGCCGGCGTGCTCGACATCACCACCACCGAGGTGTGCGACGAGCTGGTCGGCGGCGTGCTGTCGGCCGGCCCCGAGCGCCTCGATGCGTTTGCCCGCCGCGCCGTGCCTTACGTGGGCTCGTGCGGCGCGCTCGACATGGTCAACTTCTGGGCGTTCGACACGGTGCCCGCCCGGTTCAAGGCCCGCAACCTGTACCGGCACAACCCCAACGTGACGCTGATGCGCACCACGGCGGACGAATGCAAGGCCATCGGCGCCTTCATCGCCGCCAAGCTCAACCGCATGGAAGGACCGGTGCGCTTCGTGCTCCCCGAAGGCGGCGTCAGCGCGCTGGATGCGCCCGGCCAGGCGTTCTGGGACCCGGCCGCCGACCGGGCGCTGTTTGCCGCCATCGAGTCGGGATTGCGCGCCGGTCCCAACCGCAAGCTGATCAGGACGCCGTTGCACCTGAACGATCCCAAGTTTGCCGACCTGCTCGTGAACCTTTTTCAAGAAGTGATGCAGCCCGCCGGCGCCGCGCGCCAGGCGCTGCGCTGACCCCTGCCCCGGACGAACATGGCCCGTATTCCCCGTCACGAGATTCTGTCCCGGCTACGCGCCAAGATCGCGCGCGGTGCCCCCATCATCGGCGGTGGTGCCGGCACCGGCCTGTCGGCCAAGTGCGAGGAGGCCGGCGGCATCGACCTGATCGTCATCTACAACAGCGGGCGCTACCGCATGGCCGGCCGCGGCTCGCTGGCGGGGCTGATGGCCTACGGCAATGCCAACGAGATCGTGGTCGAGATGGCGCGCGAGGTGCTGCCGGTGGTCCGCCGCACCCCGGTTCTGGCCGGCGTCAACGGCACCGACCCCTTCATGCTGACCGCGCACTTCCTGCGCCAGTTGGGCGAGCTCGGCTTCTCGGGCGTGCAGAACTTTCCGACCGTCGGGCTGTTCGACGGCAGCTTCCGCGCCAACCTCGAAGAGACCGGCATGGGCTACGCGCTGGAGGTCGAGATGATCCGTGCGGCGCGCCAGCTCGACCTGCTGACCACGCCCTACGTGTTCAGCGAAGCCAACGCCGAGGCGATGGCCGAAGCCGGCGCCGACATCATCGTCTGCCATCTCGGACTGACCACCGGCGGCAGCATCGGCGCGCAGAGCGCACTGACGCTCGCCGACTGCGTGCCGCGCATCAACGCCTGGGCGCGGGCCGCGCTGGCGGTCAACCCGCAGGCGATCGTGCTGTGCCACGGCGGGCCGATCGCCATGCCGGCGGACGCCGAGTACATCCTCGCGCACTGCCCGCAGTGCCACGGCTTCTATGGCGCCTCCAGCATGGAGCGACTGCCGACCGAAGTCGCCCTGACCGAACAGACGCGCCGCTTCGTCGCCATCGAGCGCAAGCACGCAGCAATCGACCCACCCTCGGCGGCCGCCGGCAGTAACTGAACCAAAGGTACGCACATGAGCGCATCGGACTTCGGCATCTTCCTCCTCGGACTCGTCGCGGTCGCCATCGTCGTGGCGATCGTGGTGTGGCTGCTGCACTGGCTCTACCTGCGCTCCTCCAAGGAACGCAGCTTCGTGCGTACCGGGCTCGGCGGCCAGAAGGTGGTGCTGGGCGGCGGCGCCTTCGTGCTGCCGATCGTGCACGACGTCATCCCGGTCAACATGAACACGCTGCGGCTGGAGGTGGCGCGCGGCCGCGACAAGGCGCTCATCACCAAGGACCGGATGCGGGTGGACGTGATGGCCGAGTTCTACGTGCGCGTGCAGGCGAGCGCGCAGGCGGTGGCCGATGCGGCGCAGACCCTCGGCACCCGCACGCTGGAGCCCGAAAAGCTGCGCGAGCTGCTGGAGGGCAAGTTCGTCGACGCCCTGCGCACGGTGGCCGCGGAGACGACCATGGAAGATCTGCACGAGAAGCGCGGCGAGTACGTGCGGCGGGTCCGCGGATCGGTGGCCGAAGACCTGCTGAAGAACGGCCTGGAGCTGGAGGCGGCTTCGCTGACCCAGCTGGACCAGACCGGCATGGAGTTCTTCAATCCGAGCAACGCGTTCGACGCCGAGGGCCTGACCCGGCTGACCGAGCAGATCGAGCGCCGCAAGAAGCAGCGCAATGAGATCGAGCAGGACACGATGATCTCGATCCGCACCAAGAACCTGGAGGCCGAGAAGCTGGCCCTGGACATCGACCGCGAAGCCGAGCATGCGCGCCTGATGCAGGAGCGCGAGGTCGAGATCGCCCGTGCCCGCCAGCGCGCCGACCTCGCCAGCGAGCGCGCCGGCCGCGAACAGGAAGCCGAGCGCGCCGGCATCGCCGCCCGCGAAGCCGTCGAAAGGGCCAAGCTGGTGACCGAGCGCAAGCTGCAGGAGGAGCGCATCGCCAAGGAGCGCGAGCTGCAGGCGCTCGAGATCCAGCGCCGCAAGGAGCTCGAGCTCGCGGAACAGCAGCGCGCCATCGCCGTCGCCGAGCAGAGCAAGGCCGAAAGCGAGGCGCGGGCAGCGGCCGATCAGGCGCGCGCGCGCGCCGTGGCCGAGGAGGAGCGCGTCTTCACCGCGCGCGAGGTCGAGATGGCCGAACGCGCCAAGCGCATCCAGTTGATCGAAGCCCAGAAGGAGGGCGAGCGCGAAGGCTTGCGCCTGCGGCTGGCCGCCGAGGCCGAGAAGCTGGCTGCCGGCGACCGCGGCGCGGCGCTGCGCGCGCAGGCCGAGGCCGAGGCCGACGCCGAGAAGATCCGCGCGCTCGCCGTCAAGATTCGCCACGAGATCGATGCGGAGGGCACGCGCCTGATGAACGAGGCGCAGAACGTGCTGTCCCCGGAGGCCCGCCTGTCGGCGCTGCGGCTGCGGCTGGTGGAGAAGATGGAAGGCATCATCCGCGAGAGCGTCAAGCCGATGGAGCGGATCGAAGGCATCAAGATCCTGCATGTCGACGGCCTCGGCGGCGGCCATGGCGGCGGCAGCTACGGCAACGGCGAACCCGGCGGCCACGGCCTGGCCGACAGCGTGGTCAACAGTGCGCTGCGCTTCCGCGCGCAGGCCCCGCTGGTGGACCAGTTACTGCGCGAGATCGGCGTGCAGGGCGGCGAGATCGGCCAGATCGCGCAGAGCCTCAGCGCCAACGCCCTGCCCGCCGTGCCCAAGGCCGGCGAGTAGCCGCCTGCCCCGACCAGGAAGCGCCCGATGATCCGCGTCTACACCTCCAGCGTGATCGACGCGCCCGCCGACCGCGTGTGGGAGGTGGTGCGCGATTTCAACGGCCTGCCGGACTGGCACCCGCTGATCGCGGACTCGCGCATCGAGGGCGGGCTTGCCGCCGATCGGGTCGGCTGCATCCGCAACTTCCGGACCCGGGACGGTGGCCTGATCCGCGAGCAACTGCTGACACTGTCGGACTACGACTACGAGTGCACCTACGCGATCCTCGAGTCGCCGATGGGCGTGGACAACTACGTGGCGACGCTCAAGCTCACGCCGATCACCGACGGCAACCGCACCTTTGCGGAATGGAGCGCGGAGTTCGACTGCGACGAGGCGCGCGAGCGCGAACTGTCCCAGGTCATCGGCCAGGGTGTGTTCCAGGGCGGCTTCGACGCGCTGAAGCGGCGTCTGGCTGGCCGCTAGGAGCCGCGCCCGATGGGCCTGCAGCGCATCATGCGCTCGACCGTGATCGATGCGCCGATCGAGCGCGTGTGGGCGGTGCTGCGCGACTTCAACAGCCATGCGCAGTGGCATCCGGCAATCGCCGACAGCCGCATCGAGGACGGCCGGCGCCCCGACGAAGTCGGCTGCGTGCGGGCGTTCCGGCTGAAGGACGGCGGCGCGCTGCGCGAGCAACTGATCCTGCTGTCCGATCGCGACCATCGTCTGTCCTACAGCATCCTGGACTCGACCGTGCCGCTGCAGCGCTACGTCGCGCACGTGGAGCTGAAGCCGGTTACCGATGGGCGTCGCACGTTCTTCCGCTGGCACTCGACCTTCGGCACGCCGCGCGGCCAGGAGCGCGAGCTGGCCGCGCTCGTGGCGCAGGGCGTCTACGAGGCCGGCTTCGCGGGTCTGAAGCAGCACCTCGGCCAGCCGGTAGCCTCGTCCAGCCGGGCAGCGCTGCCCAGCGGCATGGTGCTGCCCGCCCAGGTCATCGTGCTCAACGGCCGCGGCGGTCCGGAGCAGTTGAAGCTCGTCGATCGCCCGGCCGCCCCGCCCGGGCATGGGGAGGTCCGATTGCGGCAGACGGCGATCGGCCTGAACTTCATCGACGTGTACGTGCGCAACGGCCAATATGCGGGCCTGCTGGAGCCGGGTGGCGTGCCCGGTTTCGAGGCGGCCGCGACCGTGCTCGACATCGGACCCGGCGTGAGCCATCTGCTGCCCGGCGACCGTGTGGCCTATGCCTGCCCGCCGGCCGGGGCCTACGCCAACGTGCGGACGATGAGCGCCGAGCAGTTGATTGCGCTACCGCCGCATGTCAGCGACGAGCAGGCCGCAGCGCTGGCTCTCAAGGGCATGACGGCCGAGTACTGCCTGCACCGTCTGCACCGCATCGAGCGCGACGAGCCGATCCTGGTGCATGCCGCCGCCGGCGCGCTCGGCATGCTGGTAGCGCAGTGGGCCAAGGCGCTGGGCGCCTTCGTGATCGGCACGGTCGGTTCGGAAGACAAGGCGCGCCGCGCGCGCGCCTACTGTGACCGCGTCATCGTGGCGAGCGATGGCCGCTTCGCCGAGGCCGTCCTGCAGATCACGCGGCACGGGGTCCGGCTGATCGTCGACGGGCTGGGTGAGCGCGCGCGCGAGGAGAACTTCGCTGCGCTGGCGCCCACCGGTCACTGGATCAGCGTGGGCCAGGCCGGCGGCAAATGGGCGCCGGTCGAAGCCGAGTGGCTCACCCGCAAGTCGGTCACCTTGTCGCGCCCCGTGATCTTTCACTACACCGCCGATGCGGCGCGGCGCGAAGCCATGGCGCGGCGCGTGTTCGATGCGCTGCGCGACGGCATCCTGCAACCGGCCGTGACGCGCTACGCGCTGGGCGCGGCGGCGCAGGCCCACGCCGATCTGGAGGCGCGCCGCACCACCGGGCAGGTGGTGCTGGTGGCCTGAGCAGGTGTAAACGAAATGATCTACGCCGCCAGTCTGGTTGCGAGGATACGTGCTTCGGCCAGCCAGACCCAGGCCAGTGGCGCCCAATCGGATCGATCATGGTGTGCCATGAGTCGACGGGCGCGCTCGTTCCAGGCATGAGTGCGTTCCACGACCCAGCGCTTGGCCTGCACGACGAAGCCCTTGGCGACGACCGCGGGCCACATGAGATCGAGCGGCTGCCGCGGGTCTTGCCACGTGCCGGTGCTGCGCTTGCCGGGGTGGCGCACCACCTCGACGCTGATGCCGTGGGTC
>JADCGX010000157.1 GCA_020248785.1 Burkholderiales bacterium
CCTCGCGCGGCAAGCCGGTCAGCCTCGACCGCAAAGCGGCCGGTCGACCATGGCGGTCCAGTTAAATGGAGAGCCCTGGAACAATCCAAGCGGCGGTCGATCACCGATTTGGAACTGCTCCGCAGTTGCGGGAATCACCCGGAAAGCCGCGCCAATACTGGATCTGCGCGGTTCCACAGCAATGACAACTGCGGTTTTTAGGTCCAATTCGAGAGAAGGAAGCGCACCGCGCGCGACTAGAATCGTTTTGCCAGCCGCGCCAGTTTGCGCGGACAACCTACACGACGGGACCAAGGACAACCAGGGCGGTCCCGCTTTGCGAGCTGTACCCACATGAAAGTACTCGTCGTTGACGATCATTCGCTGATCACCGACGCGCTGCGCATCCTGCTGCTCGACATCGACCCCACCGCAGCCGTGCATACGGCTGCCGATGCCGCCGGCGCCGCGCGTCTGATCGACCAGCATCCCGATGCCGACTTGATGCTGCTGGACCTTACGCTGCCGGGCGCATTGGGAACCAGTCTGCTCGAAGCGCTGGTGGCGCGTGCGCCGGACCTAAAAGTCCTCGTGCTGTCCGGTGTGCAGGACCAACGCAGCGTCATGCGCGTGTTGCAATTGGGCGCTGCCGGCTTCGTTCCCAAGTCCATGGCAAGCGAGACGCTCGTGTCGGCGATCCGCTTCGTCCTTTCAGGCGGCGTCTACATCCCGGCCAACCTACTCGACGACGCGACCCGTGGCGCTGGGATGCTTGGACTGCCGGAGCGGGGTCGGGACATGCTCGGACGGCCGACCACTAATCGCGTCCAGTTGACGGAGCGACAGGAGCAAGTGCTCCAGCTGCTCGCGCGTGGCGTACCGATCAAGGTCATCTGCCGGGAACTGGGTCTGTCGGAGGGTACGGTCAAGACCCATGTCACGGCCATTTACCGGACGTTTGGCGCTTCCAACCGGACCGAAGCCTTGCTGGCCGCACGCCGGCAGGGCTACGAGGTCGGCTAGCGGACACGCGACCGTCGCCAAGCCGTCGCGCGCCGAGCAAGTCAGCGGACGCGCTCTTCGCCGCCTTCTGGCACCGCTTCAGGACGTGGCGCCCCCTCGGGAGTGTTGGACAAGCCGAGCGTTTGGGCGATCGTCGCGTTGAGCGCGGCGGTGGTTGTCGGCTTTTGCAGCACCTTCGGTTCCTCGACCCTGCTGCGCGCGATCACGGTCGCCAGCTCTGGGTTGCGGGCAAGATGCTGTTGCATGGTGCGCTGGAACTCGGCGATGACATCGAGGCCTTGCACCGCCGTCAGCATGATGACAGGCACCGGAAAACCAATGATCGAACGGATGCGAAACGCCGCGTCCACGCCGGTGACGGCCGAGTTGCCGAGGTTCTGGTCCGCGATCAACAGGTCGATCTTGTTGCGCAGGCCGAGCTTCTTCACCAGCGACGAGTTGAAACTGGTGGACGACAGGATATCGGCGCCCCACGATCGCAGCAGCCGCGTGAGGCTGTTGAGGATCTCTTCGTTGTCCTCAAGGACGACGATCGTCAGACCATTTAGCGCGCGGATCTGCTGCTCGCTCGCGCTGTCGATACGCGGCGTCCTGCGCATCGGTGAGGCTGACACGGCAGCCTCGACACGAAACACCGTGCCCGAGCCAGGCCGCGTCGTGACGATCAAAGGGTGAGCCAGCACGCTGCAAATGCGCTTGACGATCGACAGGCCGAGACCGAACCCTCCACCCTCGGCTTTGCCGCTCTCACCGCGATAGAACTCCTCGAACACGCGGTCGAGCTCCAGTTGCTTGATGCCCGGGCCAGTGTCCCAGACTTCGATACTGATCACCCCTCGCCGCACCCTCGCCCCGAGCAGCACGCCGCCCTCGCGCGTGTATTTCAAGGCATTGGCGACCAGATTGCGCAGCACGCGCATCAGCAGCATCGGGTCCGAGTCGATCGCGAAGCCAGCGCGTCGCACCCGCAGCTCCAGCCCCTTGCCCGCGGCCTGCGGCATGAACTCCTGCTCGATCGTGTTGAACAGGTCGTCCAGCAGCACCTGCTGCTGCTGCGGCTGGATCGAGCCCGAGTCCAGGCGCGAGATCTCCAGCAGTTCTTCGACGAGCGTGGACAACGCATCGACAGCCGAGCTGAGGTTGCCCACCAGCGGCTCTGCTGGGCCTTGCACGCGCCTTTTCAGCAGCGACACGTAGATGCCGATGGCCTGCAGCGGCTGGCGCAGGTCGTGGCTGGCGGCGGCGAAAAACTGTGTCTTCGACCGGGTCGCGTTCTCTGCCGCGCGGCGGGCGTCATCGGCCACCCGCATCTGGCTGACCAGTTGCTCGACCAGGACCTCGTTTTCGTAGTTGTTCTTCACCGCCTCGCTCATCGTGTCGCCAAAGCTGCGCCCGAAGAACATGGTGCAACCGAACACGGCCAGCGTGACGATCGCCGCCGTGTAGTACGCCGGATCCTGCTCGAAGACCAAGCGGCCGATCAGAGGCAGCAGTGCTAGCGGCAGAAAGAAGGACAGGGCGGGCCGATGCGTCGCGTACAGGGTGAGCGAACCGAAGGCCACGCCGAGAATCACAGCCACCAAAACGAGTTGCTGGCTCGGCGCATTCGGTGCGAAAAAGAACACTCCGGCCAGACCCCACAGCGAGCCAGCCACGGCCGACAGTGCCACCCAGCGCAAGGACCAAGCGTTGACACGACTTACGGTGTCGGCGGACCGGCCAAAGGCGCGCGCCACGCGCAAGCGAACCAGCGACTCCAGGAGCATCGCGAAGAACCAGGCGATCAGCAGGCCCTGGCTTTGGTTCTGCCAGAACGAAGCGACGATGGCGAAGCCGCCGACGACACTGCCCAAGACCGACTGCGGAACCTGCTGGTACACCGAGGCCAACACGCCCGCCAGGATCTTGTCCTGCCGCTGCTCGCGCGATTCGCTGTCGATCCCGAAACGGGTCAGGGGTCCTGTCATGCCGCGATGATAGGTGCCCCGGTGCCACCTGAGGCGTCTGGTCGGTCTTGCTTTCAGTGTCATTGCAAAGAGCGTCCACGCAGCGATGCATCTGAGCCGCGTATCCCTGTGATAGCCTGCCGCGCCGCTCGTGGCCGGATGGTGCAAGCCGACGCTGGCGCACGCCGGTGCGGCAATGAATGACAAGGAGACTGTTGGATGTGTCCGTCCCTGCGAAGCTCGCTTCTCACAGCAGGCCTGCTCGCCTGCCTTGCCACCGGCTCTGCGTCGGCGCAGAGCGTGAAGGTGGGGATCGCCCAGGATCTGACCGGGCCGTTCGCCGCCTTGGGCGCCGAGGCGCGCGACGGCTTCAACCTCGCCATCAAGCAGCTGGGCAACAAGCTTGGCGACGTGGACGCCGAGTTCGTCATGCAAGACATGGCCGGCAACCCGGATAGCGCCCGCCAGTTGGTCGAGCGGATGGTCAAGCGCGACCGGATCGACTTCTTCACCGGTCCGATCGGCTCGAACGTCGCGCTGGCCGTGGGGCCGGCGCTCTTTGCCGAGCGCGTGTTTTACCTGAGCAACAACGCGGGCCCCTCGCAGTTTGCGGGAGCGCAGTGCAATCCTTTCTTCTTCGGCACCGCCTGGCAGAACGACCAGTATCACGAGGCCGCCGGCCGCTTTGCCGCCTCGCGTGACTTCAAGCGCGTGGCCATCATGGCGCCAAGCTACCCGGCCGGGCAGGACGCGCTCAACGGCTTCAAGCGCGGCTTCGGCAAGCCGATCGCCTCCGAGACCTTCACCAAGCTGGGCCAGCTCGACTACGCCGTCGAGATCGCACAGCTGCGCGCCGTCAAGCCGGACGCATTGTTCATCTTCCTGCCCGGCGGCATGGGGATCAACTTCATCAAGCAGTTCGTGGGGGCCGGCCTGTCAAAGGACACCACGATCATCGGGCCGGGCTTCTCGGGCGACCAGGACGTGATCCGCGCGGTGGGCGAGCCAATGCTCGGCATGTTCAACACCGCCCACTGGAATCACGACTTCGACAACCTCGCGAGCCGCGCTTTCGTCGCCGAGTTCCGCAAGGAGTACAAGCGTACGCCCTCGATCTACGCGGCGCAGGCGTACGACGCGATCATGATGATGGACGCCGCCGTGCGCGAGACCAAGGGCAAGGTCGACAACAAGGACGCCGTGCGCGCGGCACTGCGCAAGGCCAACTTCAAGTCGGTGCGCGGCGACTTCCGTTTCGGGACCAACCATTTTCCGGTGCAGGACTTCTACCTGCGCGTGGTGCGCAAGGACGAGTCGTTCAACGGCGAGCTGAACAACCGCTCGCTCAACAAAGTGATGGAAAAGCACGTGGACGCGTATGCGAGCCAGTGCCCGATGAAGTGAACGCCTGATCGGTCGCGCCCGACCCAAGCAGCGCCGCTTTGAGCGGCGCTGCGCATTTTGCCGGCTGCCCTACCCTTGATGCCCCCGACCCTGATCGCCGAACAACTGCTGAACGGCGTTCAATTCGGCCTGATGCTGTTCTTGCTGGCGGCCGGGCTGACGCTGGTTTTCGGCATCATGGACCTCATGAACCTGGCGCACGGGTCGCTCTACATGATCGGCGCCTACCTCATGGCGACCGTGCTGGCCGCCACTGGCAACTTCTGGATCGCGCTGCCCCTGGCGATCCTGGCCACCGCGCTGGTGGGCCTGGTGCTCGAAGTCGGGCTCATACGGCACCTGTATCACCGTGACCACCTGAGCCAGGTGCTGGCGACCTTCGCCGTGATCCTCATCGCCGACGATCTGGTGAAGATGATCTGGGGCCCGGCGCCGATGATGCTCAATGCACCGCCGTCCCTGTCGGGCCCGGTCGAACTGCTGCCTGGCTTTTTCTACCCCGCCTACCGGCTGCTGATCATCGGGGTGGGCCTGGCGGCAGCGCTTGGCCTGTGTTTCGTGGTCACCAAGACGCGCGCAGGGATGCTGGTGCGAGCGGGCGCCTCCAACCGCGAGATGGCGGCGGTCATGGGTGTGCGCGTGCAGCGCTTGTTCATGGCGGTGTTCGTGCTCGGCGCGGCGCTGTGCGCGGTGGCTGGCGCGCTGCTCGGGCCTGTCCTCGCCGTGGAAGTGGGCATGGGCGAGAACATCCTGATCCTGGCGCTGGTGGTGATCGTGATCGGTGGCATCGGCTCGATCCGGGGGGCATTCGTCGGAGCTTTGCTGGTCGGCATCGTGGACACCGCGGGCCGCGCGTTTCTCCCGACCTTGCTCAACACCGTCCTGCCCCTGAACATCGCTTCCAACCTCGGGCCTGCGGTGGCGGCGATCGCCATCTACGTGCTGATGGCCGCGGTGCTGTTCGCCAAGCCCACAGGCCTGTTTCCAGCGCGCGGCTGACCATGACCACGGCGCAACTGAACGCGCGGCTGCTGCGCGCCCTGCCCTGGGTGGTCATTGCGCTCGCCATCGCCCTGCCCTGGGCCATGCAGCTTGCCGGCCAGGAGTACTACATCGGCGTGGCGCGCCGCATTCTCATCTTCGCGCTCGCGGCCGCGAGCCTGAACCTGATCCTTGGCTTCGGCGGCATGGTGAGCCTGGGGCATGCGGCGTTCTTTGGTATCGGGGCCTATACCGTCGGCATCCTGATGGTCGAGGGCGTGCAAAGCGCCTGGGTCGCCTGGCCGCTCGCGGTGCTGGCCGCCGCCCTGTTCGCGCTGGTGATCGGCGGCGTATCCCTGCGCACGCGGGGCGTGTACTTCATCATGATCACGCTCGCCTTCGCGCAGATGATCTACTACGTTGCCATCGGCCTGAAGACCTACGGCGGCGAGGACGGCCTGAGCCTACCCGGCAGGTCCGCGATCGGGCTGGGCATCGACCTCACGCACGACATCACCTTCTATTACCTCGTGCTGGCGATCTTCGCGGCCGCGATGTTCGCGCTCAATCGTGTTGTCGACTCTCGCTTCGGGCGCGTGCTGGTGGGCATCCGCGAGAACGAGACACGCATGGAGGCAATCGGCTTCTCCACCTATCAGGCGCGCCTGATCGCCTTCGTCATTGCCGGCGCCCTAGCTGGCCTGGCCGGCGTGCTCTTTGCCAACCACAATAGTTTCGTCTCGCCGACGGCGCTGCACTGGACCCAGAGCGCCACGCTCGTGATCATGGTGATCCTGGGCGGCATCGGTTATCGCTACGGCGGGCCGATCGGCGCGGCGGTGCTGCTGCTGCTCGAGGACGTGCTTTCGCAGTACACCGAGTATTGGCATCTGGCACTGGGGGTCCTGCTGCTGATCGTCGTGTTTGCCGCGCCGCGCGGCCTCACGGGGCTCGTCTCCCGCAGGGTCAGCTGATGCCGCTGCTGCAGGTCGAGCACCTGACCAAGCGCTTCGGCGGCCTCACGGCCACGGACGATGTACAACTCGCGGTCAAGCTGGGAACGATCCACGCACTGATCGGCCCCAATGGCGCCGGCAAGTCCACCTTGATCAATCAGCTGTCGGGCGCGCTGCGGCCCGATGGCGGTCGCATCGTGTTCAACGGCGACGACATCACGCGCCTGCCGATGCACCAGCGGGTGGCGCGCGGGCTGGCGCGCTCGTACCAGGTCACCAACGTGTTCAAGCGCTTCTCGGCGCTCGAAAGCGTGGCGCTGGCCGTGCAGGCGCGCAGTGGCAGCAGCCTGCGCTTCTGGCAGCCCGTGGCGCGCGAGCAGGCGCTGTTCGACGAAGCCACCTCGGTCCTCGAGCGCGTTGGCCTGGGCCGGCGCATGGAGGCTCCCGCCGGCGCGCTCGCGCACGGCGAGCAGCGCCAGCTCGAGGTGGCACTGGCACTGGCGACCAACCCGAAGCTGCTGCTGCTCGATGAGCCGATGGCCGGCCAGGGCCCGGACGAGTCCGCGCGCATGATCGAACTGCTCGCGCGGCTCAAGGGCAGCGTCACCATGCTGCTGGTGGAGCACGACATGGACGCCGTGTTCAAGCTCGCCGACGTGATCTCGGTGCTGGTGTACGGCCGCGTGATCGCCACCGGGTCGCCAGACGCGATCCGCGCCAATGTCGACGTGCGCAAGGCCTACCTGGGCGACGAGCAAGCGGAGGCGGCCGCTTGAGCGCCCTGCTGCAAGTCGAAAACGCCGATGCCGGCTACGGCAGCAGCCAGGTTCTGTTTGGCCTGCGCCTGACCGTGCACGCGGGTGCCGTGGCCACGCTGCTCGGTCGCAATGGCATGGGCAAGACCACCAGCATTCGCGCGATCCTCGGCCTGCTGCCGCTGCGCCGAGGCGAGGTGCGCTTCGATGGCCGGCGCATCGATGGACTGTCCACCGATGCGATCGGCCGGCTGGGCATGGCGCTCGTGCCAGAGGGCCGGCAGATCTTTCCCAATCTCACCGTGCGCGAAAACTTGGTGGCATTTGCGGCCAACCGCGCGGGGCATGCCGAGCCATGGACGCTCGACAAGGTACTGGCGCTCTTCCCGCGGCTGGCCGAGCGCGCCGACAACATGGGCAATCAGCTGTCGGGGGGCGAGCAGCAGATGCTGGCGATCGGCCGCGCCTTGATGACCAACCCGCGCCTGCTCATCCTCGACGAGGCGACCGAAGGCCTGGCGCCGCTCGTTCGCGAGGACATCTGGCGCTGCCTGCAGCGCTTGAAGGACACCGGCCAGAGCATCCTGGTGACCGACAAGTACATCGAACGGCTCCTCAAGCTCGCCGACGCGCATACCATCATCGAGCGCGGGCGCGTGGTGTGGGCCGGTGACTCGGCCGCGCTGAACGCCGACCGATCGCTCTGGCATCGTCACCTTGGCGTCTGAGCGTGCGCTCTGGCTACGCGCCGGTTGACCAGCCAAGCGTGGCCAGCCCGTCGGCCAGGCGCAAGCTCACGCGTGCGCCCACCGGAAGCGTGAGCTTGTGCGCCACGTGTCCAATCGGCAGGCCGGTGATGACGGGAACATGCAAGCGCTGCCGCAGCGTGTCGATCGCGTGGCCCAGCGTGAACCCATTGTCATTGGCCTGCGGCGGCACCGGCTCGAAGGACCCGAGCAGCACCGCCTTGCAGCGATCCAACGCGCCCGCCTGCAGCAGTTGCAGGAACATGCGCTCCACCTTGTACGCGGGCTCGTTGACGTCCTCGAAAAAGGCAATGCTGCCGCGGCGTTGGGCCGGCGTCGGGAAGAACGGGGTGCCAAGCAGCGCAGACGCAAGCGCGAGATTGCCGCCCCAGAGCAGCCCCTCCGCCGTGCAGTCCGGCCCGTCCGCCGCAAAGCGCGTCGCGTACTCGCCGGCCTGCAGCACCTCGAGCAGCGTCTCGCAGGTGATTGCATGGGGCTCGGGCGCGCCGAAATCCGTCGCGGACGGCCCGTGCAGGCTCACACCGCCGGCCTGCGCGAGGTAGGCAAGGGTGAACGCCGTGAAGTCGCTGTAGCCGCAGATCGGCCGGCCGGCGGCGCGAATGGCCGCATAGTCCAGCCGGTCGAGGATGCGCGTGAGGCCATAGCCGCCGCGGGCCGAGAGCACGAGATCGAGGCTGGAGTCCGTGCAGAAGCGCTGCAGTTCTTCCGCGCGCAAGGCGTCCGCGCCGGCGAACCGCAGATGGCGTTCGAAGCAGCTGTCGCCCGCCTGCACCTGCCAGCCTCGCACCGTGAACCACTGCGCGGCACGATCGATCGCAGCGGGCTCCGTCACGTAGCCCGACGGCGCCACGAAGCCGACCCGCTGTGGCCTACGGCTGCGCGCCATCGTCCCCGGCCCGCTACCCAGCGGCGGCCGCATCGCGCAGCGCACGCCGATCAGCAAAGAAGCGTGACAGAAGCTCACCGCAGTCACCGGCCAGCACGCCACGCTCGACGTGGGTGTGATGATTCAGGCGTGGCTCGGCAAACAGGTTCACCACACCGCCGCAGGCGCCGGTTTTCGGGTCCGCGGCGCCGAAGACCAGGCGCTTGATGCGCGCATGCTGGATGGCCCCGGCGCACATTGCGCATGGCTCCAGCGTCACATACAGCTCGCAGTGATTCAGCCGATAGTTGCCGAGCAGTTCGGCCGCGGCGCGCAGCGCCTGGATCTCCGCATGCGCGGTCGGATCGGAGTTGCCGATCGGCTGGTTGAAACCGGTGGCAATCACCTGGCCATCGCGCACGACCAGCGCGCCCACGGGGACCTCGCCGAGCGCCCAGGCGTTATGGGCCTGGTCGATGGCAAGTCGCATGAGCGCCTCATCGCGAATGCCGTGCTCACGCGGCGGCGGCGGCTGCTCGATGACTTCGACCTCGCCGACACCCACGGGTGGCACCGCCAAAGCCTGCGCGGCCACGTCCTGCGTGCGCGCCAGCCAGGCGGCCTTGCGCGCGGCCCGCTCCTGCGCCTTGGCAGCACGCGCCGTCTCAGCGGCCGAAGCCAGTTGCACGGCGTCGAGTTCGGCGGCCGCGTCGTGCAGCCAGGCCGGCAGCATGCCGCGCCGGTAGTCCGTGCCGTAGTCGCTGCGATGGATGAAGCCGAGGTCCGCCAGCCAGCGACGCAGTTCCACATGATCGGTGTCGAGCATTGCGCCGGCGGTCTGCAGAAAGCGGCGCAGGTGCTCGTTGGCGTCGCGCTCCGTCAGCAGTTGCTGCGCCGGGAGAAACAGGGCGGCGCTGGCGAGCAGCAACTCGAAGTCGCGCGGGTCGCGCTCGCGCACGTTGGATAGCAGCAACCCCTTGCGCGCAGCGAGCTGGGCCAGCCGCTCGAGCCACCCGGCGGCGCTGACGGCCGGCTGGGCGGCGTGGGGCATCGTTTGCGGCTGCGCCATGGCGCGAGTGTATCGGTCGGCCAGGCATGCACAACGGCGGCGAGATCTTCGGCACGAGCCGTCCGCCGGACGGTGATGCTCATGAGAAACAAAACGGGTTTAGGGACGTTTTCATGCCGGCACGGGCGTCGGCGTGACTGCGAAGCCGAGCGCGGCGGCGCGTCGCTTGAGGGCTGCAATGCTGCGCTGGCGCTGCTGCTCTTCGTCGTGCTGCTGGCCCTGATCGACGTAGGCTTCACCGCGCGTGAGCATGAAGTACACCATCCGGGCCAGCTTGTGGGCGGTGGCGGTATTGGC
>JADCGX010000158.1 GCA_020248785.1 Burkholderiales bacterium
GACGCTGGCCAAGCCGCCCTCGCGGGCGCGCACCGCGGTCTCGCGCAGCCCGCAGCCTTGCGCCAAGTGAATCAGCATCACCCGCAGCAGCGTGGCTGCATCGACAATGCCGCGCCCGCGCCTCAGCGCCCCCAGTTCGCGCGCCTTGGCCTCCCAGCCCTGCGGCAACAACTCCTGCACCAACCGCCAGTCTTCGTCCAAGCGCTCGCTCGGATCCAACTCCATGCTCGATTCGCGCATCCCATCAGGTCCATCCGTGAACACCAAGAAAGTAACGGCGCCTTCACGAAAATACTCAAAATTTAAGTTAGCGCTAATGAGCCTGCGCCGGGGCGACGTCGGAATGTTTTCGCATTGAAACGGAACTCGAATTAGGCACGGGCCGGGCCGCTGCCGCGCGACCGGGCCGACAGGCACGCCCGCCCACGGCGGGTCGCAGGCCTTCCCCTCAGATGCAAGGTGCAGGCACACTGCGGCCGCCATGACCGAACCGCACTCGCCCCCGTACGCCCTGGTCTTCGGTGCCAGCGGCTATATCGGCACCAACCTCGTCCCGCACCTGCAGGCTGCCGGTTGGACCGTGCGAGCCGCCGCACGCAACCTCAAGGTGCTGCAAGCGCGCCAGTGGCGCGACGTCGATCTCGTGCGGGCCGACGCCCTGCACCCCAAGTCCCTGGTGCCGGCCCTGCAGGGCATCGATGTCGCCTATTACCTGGTGCACTCCATGGCGGCGGGCACCAACTTCGGCGCCATCGACCTGAAGGCGGCGCACAACTTTGCCCAGGCCGCGGCAGAGGCGCGCGTGCGCCGCATCGTCTACCTCGGCGGTCTGGTGCCGCCCGATGCCGAGTCCGAGCACCTGGTGTCGCGCGCGCAGACGGGCGATACGCTGCGCGCCGGCAGCGTGCCGGTGACCGAGATCCGCGCCGGCATCATCGTCGGCCCGGGGTCGGCGGCCTACGAGGTGATCCGCGATCTGGTCAACCATCTGCCGCTGATGCTCACACCGAAGTGGGTGTATTCGCGGTCGAGCCCGATTGCCCTGTCCAACCTGCTCACCTACATGGAGCGGGTGGCGCTGCTGGACGAAGCGCAAGGCAAGGTCTATGACGTCGCAGGCCCGGAGACGCTCAGCTATGAAGACCTGATGCTCCAGTACGGCGCCATCGTGGGCAAGCGCCCGAAGATCGTTCCGGTCCCGGTGCTCACGCCCAGGCTGTCGAGCTACTGGTTGGCGCTGGTGACGGCGGTGCCGTCGAGCATCGGGCGGGCGCTCATCGGCGGGCTCAAGCACGACATCCCGGCCGACAGTGCCGCGATCGAGGCCCTGGTGCCGCAGCGCCTGTTGACGTTCAAGGAGTCGGTGCATGCGGCGCTGGAGGCCGAGCGGCAGCACACGGTGGCCGCACGCTGGACCGAGGGCGCCTTTGGTATTCGGCTGCGCCATGACAACGCGTACTACGCCAAGAAAGCCAGCGGCAGCGCGATCGCGCGCGCCACACCGGCGCAGCTGTGGCCCATCGTCTGCTCGCTCGGCGGCGAGACTGGCTACTTTTACGGCGCGCCCCTGTGGGAGGTGCGCGCGTGGATGGACTGGGCGGTCGGCGGCCCCGGCCTGTCCAAGGGCCGGCGCGATCCGACCGAGTTGCGCGTGGGCGACAGCGTCGACTACTGGACCGTCATCGGCATCGAGTCCGAGCGGCTGCTGTCGCTGCACTTCGGCATGCGCGCCCCCGGTGCGGGTGTGTTGGAGATCGAGCTCGAGCCGCTGGACGAGGGCCACACCCGCGTGACCATCACCGCCTACTGGCACCCGGCCGGCGTGTGGGGCCTGTCGTACTGGTACGCGCTGGTGCCGGCGCACCTGTTCATCTTCGACGGCATGTGCAAGGAGATCGCCAGGCGCGCCGCGCAGCGCGGCGGCGACGCCTCGACCAGCGGCGCGACCATGATGTCGTGAGCGAGGCGCCGAGCGAGGGCACGCCGCTGCGGCAGGCGCAGCTGCGCGCCTGGGGCAGCGCGTGGCGATCGCGCGCGCACTGGCGATGGAGCCCGCCGTGCTGTTGTGCGACGAGATCACCAGCGCGCTCGATCCCGAGATGGTGGGCGAGGTGCTCAAGGTGGTCGAGCGGCTCGCCGAAGACGGCATGCCGCTCATCACGCACGAGATGAGCTTCGCGCGCAAGGTGAGCGACCGCGTGATCTTCATGCACCAGGGCCGCGTGCACGAAAGCGGCCCGGCCGCGCAGATCTTCAGCGCGCCGCAGACAGCGGCGCTGAAGCAGTTCCCGTCGGCACTGCACGGCTAAGCGGCACCGGGCGCCGCGCCTGACCAGCGGCCAGTGTGCGCGCAGTGCGGCTCACTCGATCCGCCATGGCGTTCGCGTTGCACGGCTTTTGTGCTGGCGCGCGGCCAAACGCTCCGCGAGCTGAAGCTGGGGTGATGCCGTTGCCGCCGGTTCGCCTCGTTTGCTCGGCAGCCGCGGCCTCCCTGTAGAGCGGCGGGCTTGCTGGCGGCGGCGGTTTGATCGCGCTGCGACCCACGATCGGGAAGCGTTTGCCAACACGGAGTCGGCAGCGTGGAGCGTCGATCGCCCGCAACTGCTGGTGGACTTGCCATCGCCTGATGTAATTTCGATCGCTGACTAGCGAAGAGTGAGTACCTGCTAACAACCAAAGTTTTGCGGAGACGCTCCCTTTCGTCGAGGGCAATTTTGTGATTCTTTCTGAGGTTATCAATTTTTTGTAACTTGACTAACTTTCGGATAATCTCGCCCATCATGGACCCCGTCCTCAATCCCTTCGCCCCTGGCGCCGGCACGCCGCCACCGGAACTCGCCGGACGTGACGAGCTGCTGAACGCGGTCGCCGTGGCGCTGGAGCGCATGCGCCGCGGCCTGCCCGCCAAGAGCGTGCTGATGGTGGGCCTGCGCGGCGTGGGCAAGACGGTGCTGCTCGACCGCATCCGCGAGATCGCCGAGGCCGGCGGCCTGCACGCGCTGCGGATCGAAGCACCCGAGGGCCGCTCGCTGCCCGCCATGCTCGCGCCGCAGTTGCGCGTGGCGCTGCTGCGCCTGTCAATGCACGAACAAGCCAAGGACCTCGCGGCGCGTGCGCTGCGTGGGCTGGCCGGGTTTGCCAAGGCGCTCAAGGTCAAGTTTCACGACATCGAGGTCGGCGTCGATCTCGACCCCGAGCCCGGCCTAGCCGACAACGGCGACCTGGAGCACGACCTGCAGGCGCTGTTCGAGGCGGTGGGCGCGGCGGCACAAAAGGCCGGCAGTGCGCTCGTGCTGTGCATCGACGAGCTGCAATACGTGCCCGAAGAGCAGTTGGCCGCGCTCATCACCGCGCTGCACCGCTGCGCGCAGCGGCGCTTGCCGGTCGTGCTGGTGGGCGCCGGCCTGCCGCAACTGCGCGGGCAGATGGGCCGCGCCAAGTCCTATGCCGAGCGGCTGTTCGACTTGCCCTCGATCGGCCCGCTGACCGACGAGGCGGCGCGCCAGGCCATCCGCAAGCCGGTCAACAATCAGGGCGTGGCGATCGACGAGGCCGCGCTCGACCTCATCATCGAGCACACGCAGCGCTACCCGTACTTTCTGCAAGAGTGGGGCAAGCAGGCCTGGGACACCGCCGCCGCCTCACCGATCACGCGTGCCGACGTGCAGGCCGCCTCGCGGATCGCCATCGCCGCGCTTGACGAAAGCTTCTTCCGTGTGCGCTTTGACCGGCTCACGCCGACCGAGAAGCGCTACATGCGCGCCATGGCCGCGCTGGGCCCTGGCCCGCACCGCTCCGGCGACATCGCCGACCAACTCGGCCGCAAGGTCACCTCGATGGGCCCCACGCGCAATCAATTGATCGCCAAGGGCATGATCTGGAGCCCCAACCACGGCGACACCGGCTTCACCGTGCCGCTGTTCGACGCCTTCATGCGGAGGATCATGCCGGGGGAGGGCTGGCGGGAGGAGTGAGCGGGCTGCTTGGCTCGATCAAGACATTGCCCGATGTGCCGGCGGCACGTCTCGCGCTTGCGCACGGGCGCTTGGTCGTTGGCGGTGGCGAGGTCATCGCCTCCGCCGCTTGCGTGATCGCTGGGAACCTCCCTATAAGCTGATCGAGAGGGAGATGACTTGGCATCTTGGGCGGGCTACCCTGCGGACCAAGCCAAGTTAGGCCTCACGAACCGAGTCATGTTGCCCATAGTCCCCGTTCAAGAACGCTACGCCGAGAGCTATCGAGAGTGCCTCGATAGTGTGGCCCGCGAGCGCAGGTACCTGGCTCAAGTCGAAGCCCTGCCTGTCGAGCGCATCGCGAACTTCGTCAAGGACAGTGTCGCCAACGACGCCATCCAGTTCTTCGCTTTGGATGGCGAGCGCATCGTCGGATGGGCCGACATCTTCCCCGCTTGGGCGCATGCCGTTGCCCACTGCGGGTCACTTGGCATGGGCATTCATCCAGAGTATCGCCGCAGGGGACTGGGCCAGCGACTGCTGGCGGCCTGCATAGAGAAGGCTTGGCTCAAGGGAGTTACTCGCATAGAACTCGAAGCCCGCGCCGACAACGTGGCTGCGATCGCTCTGTACGAGAAGCTCGGCTTTCAGCATGAGGCGCTGAAGAGGCGCGCCATGCGGTTCGACGGCGCGTACTTCGACGCAGTGCAAATGAGCTTGCTCAGACCTGACTTTGACAGTTTCAAGTGACACGTCCTCGTAAGTGCGCGCAGCACAACGCGTTTCCGGCACCATGCCGGAGAGCCGTGTATCTATGGGGTTTGCCCGGATCAGGTGAGCTTAAGAACGGGCGGCGGAGGCTTGATCTGCAAGGATTTCAAGCACGTAGCCGCCTCCGGGGTCGGGTCGGTGACTTGCCAGACCGTACCGTGAGGGCTCGACAATTGCGCCAACTGGATGCGCCGCA
>JADCGX010000159.1 GCA_020248785.1 Burkholderiales bacterium
GAGGGCAGCGCCCCAGGCACACGCTGGGAACAGGTGCCCCCCAACTGGACCTGCCCCGAGTGCGGTGCGCGCAAGGAAGATTTCGAGATGGTCGAGATCTGAGCCGCGGCAGACCGGAGTCGGCTTCGGAGATGAGTTGAATGGCTGGGCTGGATTTTTCGGACATCCGCGGACGCAAGGTGATGGTGATCGATGATTCCAACACCATCCGCCGCAGTGCGGAAATCTTTTTGACTCAGGCGGGTTGCCAGGTGATCCTCGCCCAGGACGGTTTCGAGGCGCTGGCCAAGATCAACGATCACGAGCCGGGCATCATCTTCTGCGACATCCTGATGCCGCGGCTCGACGGGTACCAGACCTGCGCGCTGATCAAGCGCAGCCCGCGGTTTTCCAAGACGCCGGTGGTCATGCTGTCGTCCAAGGACGGCCTGTTCGACCGGGCGCGCGGGCGCATGGTCGGTTCGAGCGAGTACCTGACCAAGCCGTTTACCAAGGACAGCCTGCTGGCCGCCGTGCGCCAGTTCTACGCCAGCTAGCCGCGCCATCAGGCAACCGGGAGTGCCATGCCGATCAAGAAAGTCCTCATCGTTGACGACTCGCCCACCGAGCGCTATTTCCTGAACGAGTTGCTGACCAAGAACGGCTTCGCCGTCACCCAGGCCGAGAACGCCGAAGACGCCGTGGACAAGCTGCGCAACGGCGTGCCCGACCTCATCCTGCTCGACGTCGTGATGCCTGGACAAAACGGTTTTCAGCTGACCCGTCAGCTGTCCAGGGATCCGGCTACGCAGGCGGTGCCGATCATCATCTGCACCAGCAAGAATCAGCAGACCGACCGCATCTGGGCGCTGCGTCAGGGGGCACGCGACTTCGTGACCAAGCCGGTCAGGCCCGAAGAGCTCCTCGAGAAGATCGCCGCACTGGGCTAGGATGAAACGGCCGCCACGCTCCACCCCGTCGCTGGCTTGCCGGGCGGACTTCGTCAGCGGCGTCGAGCCGACGGACGCCAGCAGGCTGTCAGCGCCGCGCTGCTCGCTTCGCTCGCTGCACCCTGTGGTTCGGCCGCAGCGGCGTAGGGCCGACGGACTCGATTGACATGGACGCGGGCAAGCGGACGGGCCAGGTTCGAGCCAAGCTGCGGGACTTCTCCACGCAGTTGGCAGAGCGTCTGAAGGCGGCGTCCGGCACGTCGTCGGAGCCGCTGCGGCTCGCCGTTAAGATCGGTCCAAGGCACTACCTGCTCGACATGAATCTGGCGGCGGAGATCGTGGCCCTGCCCAAAGTCGTGCCGGTGCCGTGGACGCAGCCTTGGTACCGCGGCCTGGCCAACGTACGTGGCCGGCTGATCGGTGTCATCGATTTGATGCACTTCATGGGCGGCGAGCCGTCGGCGGCAGGCGAGGCAACCCAGTTGCTCGTCTTCGGTGAGGCGCTCAATGTCAATGCAGCGTTGCTGATCACGCGCGCCTTTGGTCTGCGCAACCTCAATGAACTCGAGCCGCTGGGCCGGGGCCAGGCGTCAGCGCCCTGGGAGTCGCTGCGCTACCGCGACATGGATGGCACGCAACTCACGGAGCTCCGTCTGGAGCGATTGGTCACCAGCGAGCGCTTTGCGATGATCGGGGCCTGACGGCGGGCACGGCCCTAAGGAATCCGGTCCGGCGGCCGGGTTCCGTGTGGCATTTGGAGGGCAAACCATGGCGTTGGACTTTGGTTTCAAGAAGGGCAAGAAGGCCAGCAAGGCAGGCCGGGGGTCCGGAGCCCGCGATGGCGACCGGGCCGCGACTCTCGCAGCCGATCCGAACACCTTCAGCTACACGGAGCTGGCTGCGGTCGACGACGTCCCTGCGCCCTCGGCCGTTCGGCGGCCGGCCACGCGCCGCGCGACGGTGCACGTCCGCCGCGGCGAGTCGCGCGGCCGCCGCACCGTCGACCTGATCGAGCGCTTCCTGGCATGGAAGCTGCCGCTGATTGGCGACCGTCCGGTTAATCTGCAGGTGCAGGTGCTGCTGATCCTGATGGGCCTGTTTGCCGTCGTCGTGGCTGGCGTGCTCGCCCTCGATCTGCGCCAGTCGACGAGCGGAACGCTGCAGGTCGAGATCACTGGCGATGCGCTCATGCACACACAGCGCCTGGCGCGCGCCGCGCCCTATGCCGTAGCTGGCAACCGACAGGCGTTCGCCACCCTTAGCGACAGCCGCGACCGAATCGACGCCAACCTCGACGCGCTGGCCAATGGCGACCGCACGCGCGGTCTGGCGCCCGCGCCATCCGAGCGCCAGGAGCAGCTGAGCAAACTGGGCGAGCGCTGGCGTGTCTCGCAGCAAGCCGCCTCGGTGATCCTGCAACAGCAAAAGGAGCTCGCCGCCTTCGGCGACGTGATTCGCAAGATCAACGAAGTGAGCCCCCGCCTGTTGCTGCTGACTGAGGAGATCGCGGCGCTCAAGCTGCAGCAGAGCGCCCCGGCGAGCGAGATCGCCGCCAGCAACCAGCTCGTGATGCTGACCCAGCGCCTGGGCCGCTCGGCCAACGCGCTGATCAGCGGCGAGACTGCGAACGCCGAGATCGGCCTGACGCTCGGGCGCGACATCAATCTCTTCCGCGACCTGACCCTGGCGCTGCTGCAAGGCTCTCCGGCGCTGCGCATCGCGCCCGCCGGCGATGTCGGCACTCGCAGTCGGTTGCAGGAGCTTTCCAAGATCTACGACGAGTTCCAGGCGTCGATCGCCGGCGGCCTGTCCAATCTGCAGGCGATCGTGCAGGCGAAGGACGCCGAGGTGGCGATCCTGCGCGACACCGAAGCGCTGCGCCAGGCCTTCACCGACACGCAAGCGTCGTTCAAGAAGGACCAGCGCCTGCGGGTCCTCAACTTCTGGATCATGGGGATCTTCGGCCTCGGCGTGCTGGTCGCCGCCGCCGGCGTCGTGAAGGTGCTGTTGGAAGACACCCGCAAGCGTGCCAACGAAGCCGAGCAGCAGCGCGCCGAGGCTCAGCGACTCGAAGAGGACGCCAATCGCACCAACGAGCTGAACCAGGCGGCGATCTTGCGCCTGATGAACGAACTGCAGGAGGTCGCCGACGGC
>JADCGX010000016.1 GCA_020248785.1 Burkholderiales bacterium
CGCACCAAGCTGCAACTGGTCAAGGCCACTGCCAGGCACTTGCGCAGCGTGCAGAAACAACCCGCCAGAATCCAAAGCTACTTCCAGCATGACCCGGTCCGCTATGCGGCTTGATTCAAGTTCATTCATGCCGACTCAATAGGTTTCAGTGTGCAGTGCTCGAGGGGAAAGTTTGGTTAGGGTTTGCTCGTTAGACGACCTGCACAGGCTGAAAAGAACAACTAGGCAAGTAATTGTGGCGACCGCTATTGCAATCTTTCCAAAATCAAACTCTCGGTCCGGCGAGATTGGCAGTAATGACTTTGTGAACAGCGTGCACCAGATAAATGTAACGAATACACTCAATACTTGGTTGATCTTAGTGACGGAGAATGAACCTGGTGCGATGAGTGGATTTTTCGTCGAAATATCGCTCGCAATTATCTTGTAGAGAGGTCCAAGTGTCATATCTTCAAGCATATCGACATGCCGCTCCCAATTGTTTTGCCAGAACTTGCTGCCTCGATTTACCAAGTACCATGCAAAGGAGAATATCAGTCCTAGTGCTGAGAATAACAGTGATAGCCATGGCTCGTGATCAGCTGATGTTTTGTACGTAAGCGCATATCCAGCAAACGCTGCGCCGATAAACGCCCAGAAGTAGGTTGCTCGCTTCCAATAGAGTTCAATCTCGAATTTTCTGATGTCAGTCGCGAATGCGAGCGCGCGGCCAGCTCTTGTTTCTGATTCTTTCAGTTCATCCTTCTTCCAGCCGGGGGTGGGCTCTGCAAAAAGCGTTTTGTATTCTTCGGGTGTCAAGTGTGGCGCTCCACTCTCTGTTTCTGAAACCTAACGAACAGGGTTTATCCGCCGCCGAGGCCAGGCCGAGCGCAGGCAGGACAGCAGCATGGCGGCGGATAAACCTCGTTGGACTGAACCGCCGCTCGGTGGTGGCAAGGCGGCGGTGCGGATGGGCAGTGTAAGGTTCAGCGATCCGCGTTTGGCACGCGACGCAGGGGTGCTGCGAGCGCCTTCGGCGCCCGGTGCGAGCGGCGCGGCAGTGGCAACGCGGCGGCGCGGCGCCGCCGCAGTCGGTGCGCACCGTCAGAACGACGCTGTGCCACCGCGCGGGCGAGCGCAGCCCGCCGGCGCGGTGGCGTCGGCTCGGGTGCAGCAGACCATCGACACAAGTTGCACATGCTCGGCTCACGGTGCCTGCGGCTGCGCCGCGGTCTGTGCTGCCGCAGATCGCTGCGCCGATACGGGGCGCGGCCACGGCGTCGTGCGCTGCGGCGCAAGCAGCGCGATCGAGCGCCAGCGGCCCTGGCAATGCGGACAACGCTCCAGGTCGATGCCGGCCACGCGCCGCATGAACGCCGCCACCGAGTCCTGCGCGATCGGGTTCGGCGCCGGCATCGCCAGCGCTGCCCGCGCCTGCGCCAGGCACCGGGTCTTGTGTGCCGGGGCCAGCAGCCCATAGTGGCGGATGCGCTTGAAGCCGGCCGGCAGCACGTGCTGCACGAAGCGGCCGACGAACTCGGCGCCGTCGATGCGCACGGTCTTCTTGCCGCCACCGTCGCCACGCACGCGCAGCCGCACGGCGTCGTCGCACACAGCAACGATGCGTTCGTGGCCGATCGCGGTGCGGTGCGTGTAGCGCGCCAGATAGTCCAGCACCGCTGCCGGTCCGGCCAGCGGTGTCTTGGCATAGACGATCCAGTCCTTCTCGGTGAGCCGCTGCATGCGGCGCTGCCGCTCGCCGACGGCGGCCAGCGGGTCCTGAGGCAACGTGCCGTCGTGCTCGGCCGTGCGCAGGGCGGCGCGGAACTTGCCGGCGAACACGCGCGATAAGGCCCGCACCGGGAACAGGAACCGCTCGGCGCGCCGCGGCACGATCCAGCGGCCGTCGGCGGCCAGCGCCCCGCAGGCCATCAGCACGTGCGCGTGGATGTGCAGCCGCAGGTCCTGGGTCCAGGTGTGCAGCACCAGCGTGAAGGACGGCCGCCCGCCGAGCCAGCGGGGGTTGGCCGCGAACTCGTTCAGGGTGGCCGCCGCGCAGCCGAACAGCGTCTCGTAGACCCAGCGCGGGTGCGCCCGCGCCAGCGCATTGAGCTCGTGCGGCAGCGTGAACACCAGGTGCGCGTAGGGCACCTCGAGCAACTCGGCGCTGCGCGCGCGGCGCCAGGCGTCGGCCGCCTGCTTCTGGCAGCGCGGGCAGTGCCGGTTGCGGCAGGAGTGCCAGCGCCACTGGGTCGCACCGCAGCCGTCGCAGGCCAACTGCTGGCCGCCCAGGGCGGGCGTGCGGCAGGCGGCGATCGCGCGCCACGCTGATCTACACGCCTTGGCCTGCGCGCGGCTCAGCCCGTGCGCGGCCAGATAGCGCGGTCCGAAGTGCGCGAGCACCTCGGCCAATGACACCGACATCGCCGCCTCAGTGGTCGCCGCTTCAGTGCCGCGTGCACTCGGGCAGGTTCGACAGCAGCGTCAGCGGCGGGCGGCGGGCGCCGTCTGGCGCGTCGGGCCGCGCCAGGTGCAGGTAGCGCGCCGTGGTGTTGACGTGGCGGTGGCCGAGCCACTGCGAGATGCTGTGCAAGTCGACACCGCACTCCAGCAGATGGGTGGCGTAGCAGTGGCGCAAGCCATGGATGCCGCCGGCCTTCGGTAGATGCCGGCGGCGTCGCGCGCCTGCCAGTACCAGCGCTGCGCCTGCTCGGTGTGCAGCGGCTGCGCCGGATCGGTCGCCGCGCTGAACAGCCAGCCCCGTGGACGCACGTGGCGGTGATAGCTGCGCAACAGCGCGAGCAGGTCGGCCGGCAGCGGCACGTAGCGGTCCTTGGCCCCCTTGCCCTGGACCACGCGCACGCACATGCGGTCGGCGGCGGTGTCGATGTGCTCCACGCGCAACGCGCACAGCTCGCTCACGCGCAGGCCCAGCGCATAGGCGCAGCTCAGGACGGTGCGCGCCTTCAGAGTTCGAGCGCAACCCAGCAGGCGCGCGATCTCGTCGCGCGAGAGGATCTCGGGCAGCCGCTGTGGTCCGTGCGGCAGCGGGATCCGACACGGGCTGCCGTCGCGGCCGAGGACCTTGCCGAACAGGAAGTTGATCGCGCAGCCGGCCTGGTTGACGTTGGAGCGCGTGAGCTGCCGCTCGCGCAGCAGGTGCAGCAGATAGGCTTCAATCTCGGCACCATTGAGGCTGTCGGGACTGCGCCGGTAATGCCGCGCCAACTGGGCCACGGCCCAGATGTAGGCCTCTTGCGTGCGCGGGGCCTTGCCGTGCAAGACCAGTGCATCGAGCATGCGTTGCCGAAGCGGTGTCATCTGTGTCTCCTCGGATCTGCGCGGGCACATGCCCGCACCATCCAAGGTACGACTTCGATCACCCCTTCGCCTCGCACGCCTCCACCGCGCCAGCGGTTTAGTTCAACGAATGATATGGACTGCCGCACCCCGCGTCGCCGCGGGTTGTGCGAAGGTTGGCGTACCAATCCTGCACATCGCTTCAGAGGAGGCCGTCATGGGAGAGATCACCACCGTCGGTATCGATCTGGCCAAGAACGTCTCCAGTGTGCATGGCGTCGACGCCCACGGCAAGACTGGCCGTGCTGCGCAAGACCGTCAGCCGCGGCGCGTTGCTCGAACTCATGGCACAACTGCCGCGTTGCCTGGTCGGCATGGAAGCCTGCTCCGGTGCCCACCAACTGGCCCGCGACCTGCAGCCGCTGGGCCACCAGCCGCGCATCATGATGCCCAAGTTCGTCATCCCGTACCGGCGCAACCAGAAAAACGACGGCAACGATGCCGAAGCCATCTGCGAGGCCGTCGGCCGCCCCAACATGCGCTTCGTGCCCATCAAGAGCGTCGAGCAGCAAGCAGTGCTCGTCGTGCACCGGGTCCGCAAAGAACTCGTCGAACTACGCAACGGCCAGATCAACCAGGCCCGCAGCCTGCTGGCCGAGTTCGGGGTGGTCATCGCCGTGGGCCGCTACCGCTTTCGCCAGCAGATCGGCGCCGCACTTGATGATCCGCGGGTGCCGGAGTTGGCGCGCCAGGTGCTGCACGAGGTCAACGCCCGCATCCGTGCGCTCGACGAGGACATCCTGGCCTACGACCGGCGCATCAGCGCCCAGGTGCGCGACAGCGCGGCCATGCAGCGCATCGTGGCCGTGTGCGGCGTGGGACCGATCACCGCCAGCGCGGTGGTGGCAAGCGTCGGGGATGCGAAGCTGTTCAAAAATGGGCGGCAGTTTGCCGCCTGGCTAGGTCTGGTGCCGCGGCAGTTTTCCACCGGCGGCAAGCCGGTGCTCGGGCGCATCACCAAGCAGGGCGATGTGTATCTGCGCACGCTGCTGATCCATGGCGCGCGCTCGGCGCTGCTGGCGCTGACGCGCCGGGATGACAAGCTGAGTCGCTGGGCCAGCGCACTGATTGCGCGGCGCGGCTTCAAGAAGGCGTGCGTGGCGCTGGCGGCGAAGAACGCCCGCGTGATCTGGGCGCTGCTGGCCAAGGGCGAGGCGTTCCAGCTCGACCGCGCTGCGGCGTAGACCTTCTGTTGTTGCAATGAGATCCCACCCGCAGGCTGCGAGGAGGTGTCGTTGATGAGGTGAACGGTTTGCGACCGA
>JADCGX010000160.1 GCA_020248785.1 Burkholderiales bacterium
CACGTCGCCGACGCTGGCCAAGCCGCCCTCGCGGGCGCGCACCGCGGTCTCGCGCAGCCCGCAGCCTTGCGCCAAGTGAATCAGCATCACCCGCAGCAGCGTGGCTGCATCGACAATGCCGCGCCCGCGCCTCAGCGCCCCGAGTTCGCGCGCCTTGGCCTCCCAGCCCTGCGGCAACAACTCCTGCACCAACCGCCAGTCTTCGTCCAAGCGCTCGCTCGGATCCAACTCCATGCTCGCTTCGCGCATCCCATCAGGTCCATCCGTGAACACCAAGAAAGTAACGGCGCCTTCACGAAAATACTCAAAATTTAAGTTAGCGCTAATGGGCTCTGCCCGGGGATGCGTTACCGACCGTTATCAGTGCACCTGCATCTGGCGTAGTGCTCTTTCCGCCTTCGTTGCGACTACCAGTTGGTCAACTCGTCTCAGCCCGAGTCGATCACGCCAATTGCGAACGCCTGTTCCACGCGGGTATCATCACCTCCTTTCGGGGCGTAGCGCAGCCTGGTAGCGCACCTGCCTTGGGCGCAGGGGGTCGTTGGTTCGAATCCAATCGCCCCGACCAGTCTTGCTGGTCGTTCCCGAACAGCAGTGCCGGGCAGGATCGTGGCGAATGTTGATGCGACTTTTCGCACGACGCTGTACTCGAATCTGCCCGTAGCTCAGCTGGACAGAGCACCGGCCTTCTAAGCCGGTGGTCGCTGGTTCGAATCCAGCCGGGCAGGCCAGTTTGTCGCTGGTGCAGTTTGCAAGTGGTGGCCGTAGCTCAACGGTAGAGTCCTGGATTGTGATTCCAGTTGTTGTGGGTTCGAATCCCATCGGCCACCCCAATCTTCCCGGTTGCCCCTGGTAGCCGTGTTGCGCGCCGCCGCAGCGCCCTGACGTTTCCTAGTTCTCCCATGCTCACCGTCGAACAGGCCCTGCTCCGCGTGCTCGCGCAGGCGGCGCCCATTGATGCGGTTGAATTGATCTCCGTGCTTGACGCTGCCGGCCGGGTGCTGGCGCAGCCGGTGGTTGCGGCGATCGATGTGCCGCCCATGGACAACGCGCAGATGGACGGCTACGCGGTACGCGCGGCGGACATCACGCAGCTGCCACAACGCCTGCGCGTGTCGCAGCGGATTGCCGCCGGCCACGTGGGAACGGCGCTCGCAGCCGGCACCGCTGCCCGTATCTTCACGGGCGCTAGCGTTCCCGCTGGGGCCGACGCGATCGTCATGCAGGAGCTGACCGAAGCGGCAGGCGAGGACGTCATCATCAAGGACGCGCCTGCGCCGGGGCAGTGGGTGCGGCGCGCCGGGATCGACGTGAAGGCTGGTGCCACGGTGCTGGCGCCCGGCGTGCGACTGGGCGGCCAGCATCTGGGGCTCGCGGCCTCGGTCGGCTGCGCTGAGTTGACCGTGCGACGCCGCCTGCGCGTGTCGGTGTTCTTCACGGGCGACGAGCTGATGATGCCGGGCGAGCCGCTGCCGCCTGGTCGCATCTATAACTCCAACCGATTCATGCTGCGCGGCTTGCTTGCGGCGCTGGACTGCGAGGTCATCGACCTGGGCATCGTGCCCGACTCGCTGGCCGCCACGCGCGCGGCGCTCCTGCGCGCTGCCGAGTCTGCCGACTGCATCATCACTTCGGGCGGCGTGTCGGTCGGTGAAGAGGACCATGTGAAGCCGGCGGTGCAGGCCGAGGGTACGCTGGACCTATGGCAGATCGCGATGAAGCCGGGCAAGCCGCTCGCGTTCGGCAGCGTGCGTGGTGTGCCTTTCATCGGGCTGCCGGGTAATCCCGTGTCGAGCTTTGTCACGTTCCTGCTGTTTGCCCGGCCGTTCATCCTCGCGCGGCAGGGCATCCATGACGTTCAACCGCCGCGTGTGCAACTGCGCGCCGACTTCGATCTGCCCAAGGCGGACAAGCGGCGCGAGTTCCTGCGGGCGCGGCGCAATACCAGCGGCGGGCTCGATCTGTTTGCCAACCAGAACTCGGCCGTGCTGACCTCCTGCGTGTGGGCCGATGCGCTCATCGACAATCCTGCGGGGCGCAGCATCGCGCGCGGCGCTATGGTCGACGCGCTGCTCTTTGCGGACCTGGGGACATGAAAATCACCGTGCTGTACTTCGCTAAGTTGCGCGAGGCCATGGAGCGCGACCGCGAAGAGCTGGAGCTTCCGGCCGATGTGACGACGGTGGCGGCGCTGCGCAGCTGGCTGGTGGCGCGCGGCGCGCCGTGGGATGCAGCCTTCGGCGAGACGCGCCGCCTGCGCGCGGCCGTCAACCAGGACATGGCGCGCGACGACACGCCGCTCACCGCCGGCGCCGAGGTCGCGTTCTTTCCGCCGGTGACGGGAGGCTGAGGCGTGACGATCGCCGTGCGGGTGCAAACGGCTGACTTCGACGCGGGCGCCGAGATGGCTCGCCTGCGGGCGGGCAATCCGGCCATTGGCGCCGTCGCGAGCTTCGTCGGCGTGGCTCGCGATCGCAACGACGGCAGCGCCGTGGCCACATTGACGCTCGAACACTATCCGGGCATGACCGAGCGCGCGCTGCAGAAGATCTGCGAGGACGCGGCACAGCGCTGGGACGTCATCGACATCCTTGTCCTGCATCGCGTCGGCGAACTGCGGCCGCTCGACCAGATCGTGCTCGTCATCGTGACCTCCGCGCACCGCGGCGAGGCGTTTGCGTGCTGCGAGTTCGTCATGGACTACCTGAAGACCGAAGCGCCATTTTGGAAGAAGGAAGCCACGCCACAGGGCGCGCGTTGGGTCGGCGCACGCGACAGCGACGCCGCTGCGCGTGAGCGCTGGTCCGGCGACGAGAGCCCCACGTGATGAGCGCCACGTGATCACGCGCGACGGCCCGCTGCTTGGGGTGCTCGCGGCCATCGCGCTCGGCGCCGTGCTTGGCGCCTGGCTGCGCTGGGGCCTGTCGTACTGGCTCAATGAGCGCGGCGCGTTGCCGCTCGGCACGCTCGCTGCGAACCTGATCGGGGCCTACGTCATTGGGCTGGCGGTGGTGGTCTTCGCCCTGCAGCCGGGCCTGTCGCCGCTCTGGCGGCTGTTTCTTGTCACCGGCTTGCTCGGTGCCCTCACCACGTTCTCGACCTTCTCCGCGGAGTCCATTGCAATGCTGAGCAACGGGCAGTGGGGTCTGGCGCTCACGCACACGGCGCTTCATCTCGTTGGCTCGCTGGCTGCCACGGCCGCAGGCATCGCGACGGTGAGGGCGCTCAACTAGCCAAAGCCCTTTAGGGGCTGACCTTCTGCGACCCGTTGCGACCACACGGCGCGTGCGTGCGCTCGGCTTGCGCAGGACGAGCACATTGGCGCCAAGTGCGACGACTGATGTGAGCGTCAGAGAGCGGGCAGTGCGCCGGTGGATGCGCGGCCGGGCCTGGGCGGTGTCGATGAGCGGCAGGCGCGGCAACCTTGGGGCTCATCGGCCGGCGCGCTTGCGATCTGCCGCCCCGACAGGGCGCCGGGTCACTGCGCCATAGGGTCTGTTGACAACTGGGTTCAGACCACGCGTCCAACTCGTTGAAGGAGTGGGGTGATGGTGCGCAGACAACCGGGCGATTGGCAGTGCAAGCGAATTGAGCAGATGCTGCCGGGCAAGCGTGGCGATCCCGGACGCACGGCGCAAGACAACCGACGGTTCATTGAAGCCGTGTTGTGGATCGCCCGCACCGGCAGTCCGTGGCGCGATCTACCCAAGGAGTTCGGTCGTTGGAAC
>JADCGX010000161.1 GCA_020248785.1 Burkholderiales bacterium
AAACAGCGCAGATCGAGTGTTGGCGCGGCTTTCCGGGCAATTCCCGCGACTGCGGAGCAGTTCCAAACCGGTGATCGACCGCCGCTCAAATTGTTCAGTCGCGACAGCGACTTGGTGCGTCTTGCGGCCGTCAACTGCGGCTTTTTTGGATCAAACAAAGTTGTCGGCAAATGCAAGCCAGGGGAGCAACAGCACATGGACGTGGCAGCGGGTGGACCCATGGGGTTCTTGATCGCTGGTCTGATCGGGCTGGTGATCGGCGCAGTCGCCAAACTGCTGATGCCCGGCAGGGACCCGGGAGGGTGGCTCGTGACGATGCTCCTGGGCATCGCGGGCTCCTGGGTCGGCTCCTTCATCGCCAGCGCAATGGGCATGGGCGGCGGCACCGGCTTTGTCGGTGCCGTGCTCGGCGCCATGCTGCTGCTGTTCATCTATCGGTTGCTGAGGAAGGGTTGAGCGTTACGGCGCCGCTTGTGGCGGCGCAGCCCGCCGTGCCGAACCCGTACCGTGGCAAGGGCGGCCAGCACGCGTTTGAAGTTTCACGTCGATTGACGCGAGGTTTTCGTCAGCACGCGCGGGCCGACGACAGCGTTGTTCGGTCCGCGTGAGCAGACGAGGGGAACTGACGGCGACGAAGAAAGCAGCAAAGAAGGCGTCCAGGCGCACGGTGCTGTACAGCTCGGCGGGCAAGAAGCTGTGCGCGGTGCGCGACGCCAGCGGCAAGTTCAAGGACATCCAGCAGTACGCGCACGCCCACGCGGCTGACATCCGCGCCGGCAGCACCGCCGAAGAGAAGGCCGCCAAGAAGGCCGCGAAAGCGCCAGCGAAGAAGGCGACGAAACAGGCGGCCAAGACCGCGGCAAAGAAAGGCCCAAAGGCGCCGGCGAAGAAGGCCTCTGCCAAGACGAGTCGTCGGGCGGCGTAGAGAGGGTCCAGCGGGTCATCGAGGAAGCGGCCGGCGGAAGGCCGCGCCGCGTAGCGCGCCGACCGCTTCAAGCCAGCGCGGGCGCGGCGCGGCACCCGCCGTGGCGCGCCGGACAATGAACGCGCTGTGCGCGTTTCATCTCGATGTCAGGCTGCCGCGATGCGGCCCCTTGAGCACTCGATCCCCCGCGCCATCGAGCCGTCGCCCAGCATGTCTGCCTCATCTTCGGAGCGATGAGGGCGGTCGCCGGTCCTCCTGGCATAGGCCTTGCGCGCACAGTGAGTGTGTCTCCCTAGCTCGCCGGCCCCGCCCTGCTTCGCAGCGCGGACGCACCAAGGCGATTTATCGGCGCCCCTTTCGGGGCGCCGTTTTTTTGCCGCAGGCCCTTGTTTGGCCTGCCCGGGCGTCGCATATGCCTTGGCTACAATCCTTTTCCCAAGGCGCAGCGTTCTGCGCGGCTCGGTTATGCCCGGGTTACGCGACGCGAAACGGAAGCCCATGCAGCAGCCTGCTGATCACCCCGGCCACCCGGCGGTCCCGCACCTGACGACCGCCCTGACCGGTCCCCTGCTCGAACTCGAACGTCGCATTCTCGACTCGATGCCCGCGATCGAGCGCTGGTTCCGGCTGTTTTGGCAGGACCATGTGCCGCCGTTCTACGGCTCTGTGGATCTGCGCAATGCCGGCTACAAGCTGGCGCCGGTTGATATGAACCTGTTTCCCGCGGGGTTCAACAACCTGTCCGAGGACATGCTGCCCTGCGCGGTGCAGGCCGCGCAGGCGGCGGTGGAGCGCCTGTGTCCGGATGCGCGCAACCTGCTGCTGGTGCCGGAGCGGCATACCCGCAACCTGCATTACCTCACGAATGTCGCGCGGCTGGTGCGCATCCTCGCGGCCACCGGGCTCGAAGTGCGCGTCGGCAGCCTGTCGGCCGAAGTTACCGAGCCCACCGTCATCTCGCTGCCCGGCAACGAGCAGTTGCGCGTGGAGCCGTTGGCGCGGCGCCATGGACGCGTGGGCCTGTTTGGCCACGGCGATGACCCCGAATCGACGCCCGGGGCAGGCTTCGATCCTTGCGCGATCCTGCTCAACAACGACCTGTCGGCCGGCACACCCGAGATCCTGCGCGACCTGCGGGACCAGGTGCTGGTGCCGCCGCTGCATGCCGGCTGGACCGTACGGCGCAAGTCGCATCACTTTGCCGCTTACGACGAGATCGCCGACGAGTTCGCGCGCCTGATCTCCATCGACGCGTGGATGGTCAACCCGTACTTCGCGCGCTGCTCGGCCGTGGACTTTCAAGCGCGTGAGGGCGAGGACTGCCTGGCCGAGAGCGTTGACCATGTTCTCACCCGCATCCGCGCCAAGCACAAGGAGTACGGCATCGACGAGCAGCCGTTCGTGATCGTCAAGGCCGATGCCGGCACCTACGGAATGGGCATCATGACCGTGAAGGACGCCAGCGAGGTCCGTGACCTGAACCGCAAGCAGCGCAACAGGATGGCGGTGGTGAAGGAGGGCCTGCAGGTGTCGGATGTGATCATCCAGGAGGGCGTGCCGACGCGCGAGCGCATCGAGGAAGGCACCGCCGAGCCGGTGGTGTACATGGTCGACAAGTATGTCGTCGGCGGCTTCTATCGCGTGCACCGCGAGCGCGGCATCGACGAGAACCTCAACGCGCCCGGCGCGCATTTCGTGCAGCTGGCCTTCGCGGGCGCGTGCAACCTGCCCGATTGCCGGGCGCTGCCCGGCACCGCCGCGCCCAATCGCTTCTACAGCTATGGCGTGGTGGCGCGGCTGGCGCTGGCGGCCGCGGCGATCGAGCTCGAGCGCACCGCGCAGCTGCTGCCCAAGGCGTCGTCGGCGCCCGACGTCGCCGTGGCGCAGTAGCGGCAGTCAAGGACGACACCCACGTGGCACAAGGCCTGTCCCTGCTGTTCATCGTCGACCCGCTCGAGGCGCTCAAGGCCTACAAGGACTCGAGTGTCGCGATGATGCGCGAGGCCGCGCGGCGCGGGCACGATGTCTGGGCCAGCCCGCAGCCGAGCCTGCGCTGGCGCGATGGCAAGGTCACCGCGACCGCGCAGCTGCTCGCGATCAATGGCGACGCGAATGCCGACGACCACGCTTGGTACGCGCTGCGCGAGACCGGCGAGCACGAGCTGTCGACCTTCGACGCCGTGCTCATGCGCAAGGACCCGCCATTCGACAGCGAGTACCTGTATTCCACCCACCTGCTGGAGGCCGCCGAGCGGGGCGGTGCGCGCGTGTTCAACTCCGCGCGCGCGCTGCGCGATCACAACGAGAAGCTCGCGATCACGGAGTTCGCGCAGTTTGCCGTGCCCACTGTGGTCTCGCGCGAGCCCGACGTGCTGCGTGCCTTTCAGGCCGAGTTTGGCGACGTGGTCCTCAAGCCGCTCGACGGCATGGGCGGCGCCAGCGTCTTTCGCGTCAAGACGGGCGACCCCAACCTGAACGTGATCCTCGAGACGATCACGCAGCTGGGCAGCCGGACCGTGATGGCGCAGCGCTTCATCCCGGAGATTCGCGACGGCGACAAGCGCGTCCTGCTGATCGCCGGCCAGCCGGTCCCCTATGCGCTGGCGCGCATTCCCAAGCCGGGCGAGTCGCGCGGCAACCTTGCTGCGGGTGGCACCGGCCGCGCGCAGCCGCTGTCCGAGGGCGACCGCGCGATCGCCGCGGCGCTAGGCCCCACGCTTGCTGCACGGGGCCTGTTGTTGGTCGGGCTCGATGTCATCGGCAATCACCTCACCGAGGTCAACGTCACGAGCCCCACCTGCTTTGTAGAAATCGGCCAGCAGACCGGCTTCAACGTGGCCGGGATGTTTATCGACGCGCTCGAAGCGGCGCTCGCACGCTGACACGATGATCTCGGTCCTTCTCGTCGCGCATGCACCCCTGGCCAGCGCGCTGGCGCAGGCGGCATCGCACGTCTACTCCTGCGCGCCCGAGCGCGCCGGGACGCAGCTGCGCACGCTCGACGTGCCGGCCGACGCCGACGTCGAGTCCATGGTGCTCGCCGCCCAGGCGCTCATTGGCGCGATCGACGACGGCAGCGGCACCCTGGTGATGACCGACGCCTTTGGCGCCACGCCGGGCAATGTCGCTGCCCGGCTCGTGGATTGCGGCAAGATCGCGGTCGTTGCGGGCGTGAACCTGCCCATGCTGCTCCGTGTGCTGTGCTATCGCGACGGCACGCTGACCCAGACCGTGGACAAGGCCCTTTCTGGCGGCACGCAGGGCGTGCTGCAGGTGGCTGGCAGCCCAGTACAAAACCAAGCAAGCCGGTCGGCCCCCGCAGGACATGATCTCGCGCGAATTCACCATCAGCAATAAGCTGGGCCTGCATGCCCGGCCCTCGGCCCAGATCACCCAGACCGCGACCCGTTACCGTAGCGAGGTCTATATCGCCAAGGGCGCGCGGCGGGTCAACGCCAAGTCGATCATGGGTGTGATGATGCTGGCCGCGGGCCAGGGCTCGGTCGTGGTGGTCGATGCCGACGGCCCCGACGAGGCCGAGGCCATTGACGCGCTGGCGCAACTGATCGAGTCCGGCTTCGGTGAAGACTGAGGCCCAGAGCGTTTCGCCGGCCGTCCGATGAAGCCTCCGGGCGAGGCCGCAATTAGGGCAAACCGTCCGGCCCTGCCTACACTTGGCGCGACATCGAAATTCAGCGCCCCTTGAAAAATTAAGAGCGAGATGAGCAGGGAAATCAACGGCATCGGCGTGTCGCGTGGCATCGCCATCGGGCGCGCGCACCGGCTGTCGCCGAGCGAACTCGACTTCCGTCAGTACCAGATCGATCGCAAGGACGTGCTGCATGAAGTGGCGCGCCTGAACAACGCCTTCTCGCTGGTGCGCGCCGAGCTCGATGCCCTGCGGGCCGATGTGGCGCCCGCGGCGCCGCAGGAGGTACGCGCCTTTCTCGACCTGCATCGACTGATCCTTGATGACGCGCTGTTGTCGGACGCGCCGCGCGACCTTGTCCGCACGCGGCTCATCAACGCCGAATGGGCGCTGTCGATCCAGATCGAGGAAGTCTGCAAGGAGTTCGAGGCGATCGACGACGAGTACTTCGCCAGCCGCACGCAAGACGTCCGGCAAGTGGCCGACCGCGTGCTCAAGGCCTTGGCGGGCGGCCGCGCCGCCACCGCCAGCGTCACCAAGCCCGCCGATGGCGAGAAGCTCATTTTGGTGGCGCACGATCTGGCGCCCGCCGACATGCTGATGCTGCGCGACCGCAGCGACGTTTCGCTCGCTGGCTTTGTCACCGAGCTGGGCGGCCCGACCTCGCACACGGCCATTTTGGCGCGCAGCCTGGGCTTGCCCGCGGTGCTCGGAGCCGGCGGTGCGCGCGACCAGGTGCAGGAACACGAGCTTGTCATCGTCGACGCCGACGCCGGCAAGCTCATCATCAACCCGGACGCCAGCGAGCTGGCCGAGTACCGCCGCCGCGCAAAGAGCGAGGTCGATGCGCGCATCGAGCTGCGCAAACTCAAGGGCAAGATCGCGCGCACCAAGGATGGCATCGCGGTCGAGCTGCTCGCCAATATCGAAGCGCCGGAGGATGCGCGCGAGGCGCTCGATGCCGGTGCGGACGGCATTGGGTTGTATCGCACCGAATTCCTGTTCATGAACCGCGACGAGCTGCCCGATGAAGACGAGCAGTTCGAGGCCTATGCGCGCGTGGCGCGCAGCATGAAGGGCAAGCCGGTCGTCATCCGCACCCTCGATATCGGCGCCGACAAGGTCCTCAACGACGCGGCGCGCGAGTCGCTCGGCCTGGCCAAGGGCGCGCCGACGGCCGAAAGTAACCCGGCACTCGGCCTGCGCGCAATCCGCTACTGCCTTGCCTATCCCGAACTCTTTCTCACGCAGTTGCGCGCGATCCTGCGCGCCAGCAGCGTCGGCACCGTGCGCATCCTGGTGCCCATGCTGGCACACGTGCACGAGATCGAGCAGGCGCTCGCGTTCGTCGCACGCGCCAAGGAGCAGCTCAAGGAGCGCAAGCAGAAGTTCGACGGACGCGCGCTGGTGGGCGGCATGATCGAGGTGCCCGGCGCGGCGCTCAACCTGCCCGCCTTCGTGCAGCGGCTGAAGTTTCTTTCGCTGGGCACCAACGATCTCATCCAGTACACGCTGGCGATCGACCGTGCGGACTCTTCGGTGGCGCACCTGTACGACCACCTGCATCCGGCCGTGCTCCAACTGGTGAGCCGCACCATCAAGACCGGCGAGAAGGCCCGCGCGCCGGTGAGCGTGTGCGGCGAGATGGCTGGCGAATTGGAGCTGACCGAGTTGCTGCTCGGCATGGGACTACGTCAGTTCTCCATGCACCCGTCGCAGATCCTTGCCGTCAAGGAGCGCGTGCTCGACACCTCGCGCCGCAGCGCGATGCAACTGGCTGCCCGTGTGCTCAAGCAAAGCGACCCGATCGAGAGTCGCAAGATGCTGGAGCGGGCGGCGGCGCGGGGGCGGCTGGCTTGATCCAGCTTCTTGCTTGGGCGCGATGAAAGCTCAGGGGGCCTGGAGCAGGTGCAAGACTTGGCAAGCTTCCGCCATAGCCGCCGCTTGTGATTCACGCAGTTGTCTTGTTGAGGTTCTTCCCGCATGGAGTAAGTCAATGGAACTGCTTGCGCTCTACCCTCAGATGAAGGCGGATGTCGAATCAGAGGCAAAGCCTGTCAAGGCGATAGCCGGGGTTGTTTTGACGAACAACGGATGGATGCACGAAAAGCTGTTCTCTAGATAAGATAAGAAGATCTCGGTTTTTGCCGTCTGTTAAAGTAAAGCCGTGCTAGTCTTACTGTGTCACAAACGTAGTCTTTCGCTTCGCTGACCGCAGTGCGGGCAATGGCCGGGGTGATGGATGAGCTGGACGCCGGGCAGGTGGCGGATCGTTGCGATCGAGTTGGGCGCGAGCCGCTGAGCGCGCCGGGCTGCCGCGCGGGTTATAATCGGAGGGAAGGGCCGGCACTTAGCGTTCGATGAAGTTTTTTTTGGTGCCGACGGCACGGTCGGTCATCAGACGCTCGGCGACGAGGAAGCCGTAGGCGGCGATGGTGAGTGCGGCGTGATGGTGAAACCCCCGCCAGCCG
>JADCGX010000162.1 GCA_020248785.1 Burkholderiales bacterium
CGCCAGCATGGCCTGACCGCGGAACACGTACAGCGGCAGGTCGCGGTGCTGGTCCCCCGCCTGCGCGGGGGCAGGCTGCGTCGGCGTGAAACTGCGACAGCTCCTGCGCGCCGTGCAGCGGCACGTCCGAGGCGTCGATGTTCAGCACCAGGTCCTCGGGCTCGACTGCGTGGCTGGCCACGAATTGATCCAGCAGCACGCCATGCAGCGCCACGGCCTGCGCGCGCGTGGCCCGGTTCTCCAGGCGGCTGAAGGTGGGCGCGGAGGCCAGGGCCTCATCGCGGCCCACCGCCGTCTGCATCAGCAACTCGTCGCGCAATGCCTTGTGATCGTTCAGGTCCTCGTAGCCGCGGCACAGGCCATACAGGCGCTGCGCGAGCATCTGGCGCAGGCCATGGCGGATGCGCTCGGGGTCGCGCGGATCGGGAATCGCGGCAGCGGCCGCGCGACTCAAACCCCGAGGCTCATCGACCTGGCGCAACAGCAGCAGGCCGCCGGACTCTTTGGCTCAATCCGCAAAACGTCAACGGAGAAAAAGAAATGGAGAGAAGAAGCTTCCTCAAAGCGACGCCAGTCGCGTGCGCAATCCCCATTGGTCTTGCTGGATGCGCGGGCTCAAGGACCATCATAAAAGCCCGGCACGAAGACAAAAGTGGTCGAAAGACAGAACTGGAGATTATTTTTGAGCAGATGCAAAAGGAGCAGCAGAATCTCCTCGACTGGCTGCTTCCTCGGTCGCACGTAGCGACCGACGGGTCCGGATTCAACGTATGGGCGTTCGACGCCACACAAGTTATCGTCGACTGCTCTCAATCGAATGTTGCGCTTGATGCCCCGACCGGAAACTTCGCTGTGACGCTTTTTAGAAACGGGCTTATCCTTGCCAGCAACACGTTTCAATGGATTCGCTCGGGCCAGTCATTACTTCCAGCAAATCCGGCACAGATCAATTCGTGGGTCCGCCAGTATCCGACAGTCAATCACTACACGGCACTTGCAACTGGTGTCGTAGTGAACGACGTACATGGCGTCAATGTTGTTGCGGCGACAACCCGCTACTCGTCGACGGCGTTGAGTACCGGGTCGACAAGCTATTTCCGCGACTTCCACTCTGCCCCGCCGCCGAATCTCTGGTGACAAAAGCGGAGCGCGATAACTGTGTGCCGAGCGGAAGGGCCTGGAGACTGGCCCTTCTGTGTTTCATTCTTCCGCTTGTCGGTGCTTGTTCGTCGATCCGATTTCAGGCCTTGTGGGCGTTGCATAACATCGACGTTCGGCCCGGACAACAGTTTGAGATCCATGCCTACCACCATCAGCAGAAGTTCGATGGCCATGAGATTTGGTCCCAAGTAATGTTTGTGGGCTCGATCGGAAAAAGATCTCACCAGCTGCAAGAAGGACCGCGCATACAGCATGCCGGTTGGTCGCTGCACATTCTTCGTCCAACGAGTGGTGAACGAGTGAGTGAGCTTGTGTTGCATGAGCTCGCCAACCAACTCGTACATCTCGATAACTGGCACCGAGTTAACTTCACGGAAACAGCTCGCCCGACGATAATGTTGGTCCTCCTTCCAACGGAAGGATCCATTCATCTGAGTAAGACCGAAAAAGGAGTAGCGCTGGACGGACTTCCGATGTGGTTTGCACAGACGCTGCCGGTCGAAGCGGCAAGCCAAGAAGCACTTCGTGAGTGGTCGATCGGGGTGGCGTCATTGATTGCTCATGAAGTCGCACACTATATGGCGTGGGCAGGGCGCCCATACAGCGATCCAGTCGAGGATGAACTCGCGGCGTATCTTTTGGAAACGTGCTTTGAGCTGGAATCTCGCGGCGCTGTCGGATCGCGACTAGTGCGGATCAGTGGCTCTCCAGAAGTTGCCGCCGTCATAGCGCAAGGTGATCTCAACCACGCAAAGCGCCTGCTTGAGCGTCGAAGCCTCCATCCAACGCTTGCGGGACGAACTCTGGCCCATGCGGTCCTCGCCAGAGTCACTTCCTCGCAAGAGATCTCCATTGGAAGCGAAGAGGGGCAGCGCTTGCTTGGTTTCTGTAAGGCTGCGGCGACTGAGCGGGAGAATCTTCTTGACGCTTTGATTGCGATCTCGACAGGCGCTTCGAACGACCTATCGGACGGAGCGTGGCAAGGTCACCGAGGTGTTGTGTCTGCCCAGTGACTGCCCGGAGCTGAATCCGGACGCGCCGCCGCCTGCTCGCAAAGCGATCTCACACGGGCATGTTCATCACCGACTCATACGCCTGCACCAGCCGATTACGCACCTGCACGGCGGCCTGGAACGAGATCGACGACTTGTTCATCGCAATCATCGTCTCCTCGAGGCCGACGTTGGGGTTCTCGAGTTGGAACTGCCGCTGCAGTTCGCTGGACGCACGCTGATTGCTGCTGACGCTCTTCAGGGCCGAGTCGAGCGAGGCGATGAAGTCCGCGCCGCCGGCGGCCTTGCCCGCACTGGCCGCGGATGCGGCAGCCGGCACTTTCATGCCGGAGACGGCTTGTGCGATCTGGGCGTTGATGGCCTTGATTTCCATGTGGCACCGGGCAGCCAAAGCGAGTGACGCACGCACGCTAACGCGCCGGCGCCGGGCCAAAATTCCGGAAATCGCCTGCGGTATCGGCCCAATTTGCGTGGACTTGAGGGCTGCGCCGGCCGCCAATAATGACAGCCGCGGGCCGCGATGTAGGAAACGCGCTGACACGCGCGGCGCGGCGGGCGGGATGCATCGCCCTTTTTCGCGCTTAGCGGCACTCAAGCCGTCCCAATAATTGCCGAGACGCGATGGGAGGGCCGTCAATGCCGGCGGTTGCCCCATCTGCCCTTGTCAAGAAAAGCGGATGGAAAACACAGCGGTTGTCCCCAGCACGCTCGCCCCGGCGGGCACCAGCGTGTTCGCACGCATGTCGCCGCGCACCAAGGGCATGCTGCTCCTGGGTGCGGCGGGTGCGGCGGCGCTGATCGCCGCCGCCTGGCTCTGGTCGAGTTCTCCGACCTTTCGGGTGCTGTTCACCAATCTGTCGGATCGCGACGGTGGCGCCATCATCGCGCAGTTGTCGCAGATGAACATCCCGTACAAGAACGGCGACGGCGGCACCATTCTCGTCCCGCAGGATCGCGTGCATGAGGCGCGTCTGAAGCTCGCCAGCCAGGGCCTGCCCAAGGGCAGCGTGGTCGGCTTCGAGATCATGGAGACGCAGAAGTTCGGCGTCACGCAGTTTCAGGAACAGATCAACTACCAACGCGCCCTCGAGGGTGAGCTGGCGCGCTCGATCCAGGCGCTCGCGCCCGTGGCCAACGCGCGCGTGCACCTGGCGCTGCCCAAGCAGTCGGGCTTCTTGCGCGACAAGCAACCGCCCACCGCCAGCGTGCTGCTTCAGTTGCACAACGGCAAGGCGCTCGATCGCGCGCAGGTGGCCGGCATCGTCCATCTGGTGAGCTCCAGCGTGCCGGAAATGAACCCCAAGAACGTGTCGGTGGTCGACCAGCACGGCAATCTGATGGCCAGCCCGCGCGACGGCAACGCCGCCGGGCTCGACGCGGCGCAGCTCGACTACGTGGGCCGCATCGAGAGCGAGACCATTCGCCGCATCGAGGACATCCTCGAGCCGATCCTCGGCCGCGGCAACGTGCGGGCGCAGGTGACGGCCGATGTGGACTTCTCGCAGGTCGAGAACGTGGCCGAGATCTACGCGCCCAACCAGGGCGCAGAAGCCAAGGCAGCGATCCGCTCGCAGTCCACGCAGGAGTCCTCGCAGCCGGGTCCCGCCACGCCGCAGGGCGTGCCGGGCGCGCTGTCGAACCAGCCGCCCACGCCCCCGACCGCGCCGATCAACGGCGCCGCCGCGCCATTGAACGCCAACCAGCCTGGCGCCGCGGGCGGCAACAGCACGCGCCGCGAAGCTGTCACCAACTTCGAGGTCGACAAGACCGTGCGCCACACCAGGGGCGCAAGCGGACAGGTGCGTCGTCTGACTGCCGCGGTCGTCGTCAATCACCGTGGCGGTGCCGCGGGCGCCACGCCGACCCCGTTGACCGAGCAGGAGATGAACAACGTCAATGCGCTGGTGCGCGAGGCCATGGGCTTCAGCAAGGAGCGCGGCGACTCCCTGAACGTGGTCAACGCCGCGTTCAGCACGAGCGAGCTGGCGCCCGTGGAGCCGCTGCCGCTATGGAAGCAGCCCGATGTCATCGCGCTGGCCAAGGAGGCGGGCAAGGCCACGCTGTTCCTGTTGCTCACGATGATCGTCGTGTTCGGCGTGGTCCGCCCGGCCCTGAAGTCCATCGGCGCGCAGCCCAAGGCGCCCCCGTCGCAGCCGCCTGCGCCCCCGCCGCCGCAGTTGGCCGCGCCGGAGGCCGACGCGGCGATGAGTCCGCTGGAGCAGGTGCGCCTGCTGGCGAAGAACGATCCGGCCACCGTCGCCAACGTCGTCAAGGCTTGGGTCGGCGAAGCCAAATAATGCGCGGACTGCGGAGCCGGCAAAGCGCCATGGCAAGCAACGAGGGACTTCACACAGTGGCTCGGGGAGCGCGAAGGGGCCAGCGGAGCACCGTCGTGCGTTCAGCTTGCCATGGCGCGCGCCGGCGCGCGCCAACGGCCCGCAGCTTGTCGACGGGAGCGCAGTAAGTCCATGGCCGAAGACGTTGCGGGTTTGGAAGAAGCAGCCATCCTCCTGATGACCGTCGGCGAGGAGCATGCGGCCGAGGTCTTCAAGTTTCTTTCGCCCAAGGAGGTACAGAAGCTCGGCGAGGCGATGGCCCGCTTGCGCAAAGTGCCACGCGAGCGCGTGGACCAGGTCATCGAGCAATTTCAGAAGAGCAAGGACGAGCAGTACTCGCTAGTGGGGGACACGGACGCCTTCGTCAGCCAGGTCCTCAAGCGTGCGCTGGGCGAGGAGAAAGCGGGGATGCTGCTCGACCGCATCCTGCAAGGCCGCGACGTCTCGGGCATCGAGAGCTTGAAGTGGATGGATCCGCGCTCGATCGCCGAGTTGCTCAAGAACGAGCATCCACAGATCGTCGCCTCCATCCTCGTCCACCTGGAGCGCGATCAAGCCTCCGAGGTGCTGCGTAACCTGACCGATCGCACGCGCCACGACGTGCTGCTGCGGATCGCCACGCTCGACGGGATCCAGCCACAAGCGCTGCAGGAGCTGAACGAGGTGCTGTCCAAGGTGCTGGCCGGCGGCGAGAAGCTCAAGAAAACCACGCTGGGCGGCACCAAGGCGGCGGCCGAGATCCTGAACTTTCTGGGCGGCCAGATCGAAACGCCTGCGGTGGAGTCGATCCGCGAGCATGACCCCGATCTCGCGCAGAAGATCCTCGACCAGATGTTCACGTTCGAAAATCTGAATGACATTGACGACCGCGGCATCCAGATGCTGCTGCGCGAGGTGCAAAGCGAGAGCCTGATTGTCGCGCTCAAGGGGGTTGACCAGGGCTTGCGCGAGAAAGTATTCAAGAACATGTCCAGCCGCGCCGCCGAGATGCTGCGTGAGGATCTGGAGGCCAAGGGTCCGGTGCGCCTGTCCGAAGTCGAGGCCGAGCAACGCGAGATCCTGAAGGTCGTCCGCCGCTTGGCCGACGAGGGGCAGATCCAGCTTGGGGGCAAGGGTGGCGACGATGAATACGTCTAGTCTTCACTTCGCGTGTACGCGATCGGCTGCGCGGATCGCACGTGCACGCGAAGCGCTAGACCCAGTTCAACTTCGCTGGCGCGGCCAGACGAAGTCGATGTGGGTCTCGCTTGCCGCGTCGCTCCCGCTCGACAGCCCGAACGTGCCCGCGACTGCGTCGCTTGGCGCGCTCTCCGCAGCCGCCCGAGCACTGCCCGCGTGTCAATCAACGTCTCGCACAACGGCGCAAACGCACTTGTCGCCGCGCGCAGCGCGCGCAGGCGCTGCCTCATGCGCGCCCGCCCGGCCGCCCGAAGGGCGCGCATCTGATCTGAACCGCTCTTGGTGCACGTGCGACCGCGCAGCCGATCGCGTACACGCAAAGTGAAAAAGCGATATGGGCGCTAGCGATCGCTTGTTCAGCCGCTTCATCCCCAAGGAAGAACTCGGGGAGGCAGCCTCGTGGGAGTTCCAGCCGCTGCATGGCGCGGCGAACCAGCCGCAGGGAACCGAGAAGCTGCTATCGGAGCGCGAGAGGCGCGCCTACGCGCGTGGCAAGGCCGAAGGCTTCGAAGACGGTCGGTGTGCGGCGCTGGCCGAGCGCGCGCAATATGGGCGCGAGGTCGGGCAGGTGCTCGATGCGCTGCGCGGGCGCTTTGCGGAGCTGGAGCACGGCGGCGCCGAGCAGGTGCTCGAGCTCGCCCTGGCCGTTGCCCGCGGCGTGCTGCGACGTGAAGTGACCATGGCGCACGACGCCGTGCTGCCGGCGCTGCGCGAGGCCGTGAGCACGATCATCGACCAGCAGGCGCATCCGCGCGTGCATCTGAGTCCGCGGGACCTTGAGTTGCTGCAGGCGGATCTGGACGCTGACGGTCTGCTCAAGGGCTGCCGCTTCATCGCCGACCGCGGCGTGCCGCGCGGTGGCTGCGTGGTGCAGACGGCCAACTGCGAAGTCGACGCGCGTTTGGAAAACCGCTGGAAGCGCGTGATGGAGTCGCTCGGCCTGCCGGAGGCGGGCGACGCGACGCCGGACGTTGAAGCACAGTAGCCGCGAGAGCCAGATGCACCAAAGCAACGGCGCCGCCCCCTTCGCGCGCTTGCTCCAGGACGCGCAGGCGATGGTCGGTGCGGCGCAGCCGCTCGAGGTGCGCGGTCGCCTGACGCGCGTTGCCGGTTTGGTCATGGAGGCTGTCGGCCTGAAGCTGCCGGTCGGTGCCCAGGTGCTCGTGCTGCAGGACGCGTCGCTGCGGGTCGACGCCGAAGTGGTCGGCTTCAACGGCGAGCGCTTGTTCCTCATGCCCACCAGCGAGCCTTACGGGCTTCGGCCCGGCGCCGTCGTCGTGCCGTTTGAGGCCACGGCGCCGCGGCCGCAACTTTACCGACGCAATCATGGGTGGCGCCGCGCGGAAGACCGCACCCGCCACCTGCCCATGGGCGATGCGCTGTTGGGCCGCGTGATCGATCCCAACGGCAAGCCACTCGACAAGCTGGGCGCCATTGACAGCGGGAACATGCGCCCGCTGGCACGGCGGCCGATCAATGCGATGGAGCGCGAGCCGGTGCGCGAGCCGCTCGATGTGGGCGTGCGCGCCATCAACGCCATGCTCACCGTCGGCCGCGGCCAGCGCATGGGGCTGTTTGCCGGTTCGGGCGTGGGCAAGAGCGTGCTGCTGGGCATGATGGCCAAGTACACGAGCGCCGATGTCACCGTGGTCGGGCTGATCGGCGAGCGCGGCCGCGAAGTCAAGGAGTTCATCGAGGAGATCCTCGGCGAAGATGGCCTGCGCCGCGCGGTCGTGGTCGCCGCGCCCGCCGACGTGCCGCCGCTGCTGCGCATGCAAGGCGCGGCGTACGCAACGGCCATTGCCGAGCACTTTCGTGATCAGGGCAAGCAGGTGCTGCTGCTGCTGGACTCGCTGACCCGCTACGCGATGGCTGGGCGCGAGATCGCGCTGGCGATCGGCGAGCCGCCCGCGACCAAGGGCTATCCGCCAAGCGTGTTTGCCAAGCTGCCGGCGCTCGTCGAGCGCGCGGGAAATGCGGCGAGTTCCGTCGAACAGCGCGGCGGCTCGATCACGGGCTTTTACACGGTGCTCACCGAGGGCGACGACCAGCAGGATCCGGTCGCCGACGCGGCGCGCGCCATTTTGGACGGCCACATCGTGCTGTCGCGCCGACTGGCCGAGGCCGGCCACTATCCGGCGATCGATATCGAGGCGTCCATCTCGCGCGTGATGGCCAACGTCATCGGGCCGGAACAGCTTGAACTGGCGCGCCAGTTCAAGGTGCTGTACTCGCGCTACTCGCGCAACCGCGACCTGCTGTCCGTGGGCGCCTACGTGCCAGGCAGCGATCCTGTGCTCGACGCCGCCATCGCCGCGCATCCGCGCATGGAGGCCTTTCTGCAGCAAGCCATGCACGAGGCATCGTCGCTGGCAGAGGCGCACGGCCGGCTGGCCGCACTGCTGGCCACGGTGGGCTGAGGGCATCGAAGACATCCCGCCGCGTTGGCTTTCATGCGCCGCCGTCTGTTTCGCGCAGGCAGAGGGCAGAGAGCAAGATCGCGCTCGCGCGGTACGTCGCCCTTCAGCCCGTCGCCGTTGCCTGGCTGCCGCGCATGCGATCAAGGCGCTTGGCCAGGCAAACCTGGCGGCTCGTGCGGAGTGACCCAAGCGCAACGTCGGAATTTGCCCTACATCTCGAACTGACGGCAGCTTCGCCCTCATTCGCCGCAATGAGCGACGGCGTGAATCTCTACAGTGCTCTGGACGCGCGAGCCGCGCGCACCACGGGACAGGGCGCCTCATGGATGCCACCAATCTCCGCATGCTCATCGAAATGGCGACGGTCGCGCGCGACGCGGCCGGCGCCAAGCGGGCGCAGGCCGCCGCGGCGGTCGATGCCGCGGGCCAGCAGCTCATCACGCTGCACGGTTATGCAAGCGACTACGAACGGCGCGCCAAGACGATCCTCGCGGACGGCGGCGACATCGCGGCGCAGACCAATCTGCAGGCCTTCACCGCAAAGCTGTTCAAGGCGATCGAACAGCAGCGCAACGAAGTGAAGCGGCGCGAGCAGGTGCTTGCCGCGGCTGACCGTGATTTCCTCGACGCGCAGCGCAAGTTGAAGAGCTTGCAGGCCTTGCAAACGCGTGGCGCCGAGCAGGCACGCGCGGCGGAGCAGCGGCTTGAACAAAAGCTGCTCGACGAGTTCGCGCAAACGATGCTGCGCGGCCATGAGCGTCCGCTTGCAACGGAAGGCTGGTGAACATGAACGACATGCGTGTTGCCCCGAGGCTGTTCAACCCGCAGGCTGCCAAGGCCGACAGCCGCCAGCAGCGCCAGCCGGATACCGAGGCCGCGCGCGCATTTGACCAGCTGCTCGACACTGCGCGACGCGCGGCGCAGCGCGAGCCGCAACGGGAGCCGCAACGGGAGCCGGACCGCGACATGCCCCGGACGCTGCAACCCGAGGCCGCGCGTGCAGCGGAGCGCTCGCTCGCGCGCGTGACCGATCGGACCGCCGAACAGCGTACCAATCCCGAGCCCGACGCGCGCAGTGCGGCGCAAGACCAGCGCATGCACGACAGTCGGCAGGCTGACCATGCGAACGAAGAGGGCGCCGCGGCCCCAGTCCGTCCGCCCCGCGGGCAGCGAAGCACTGGCCCGACTGCGGCCGACCAGACCGCGCGGCCGGCCGATGACGCAACCCCGCAAGCCGCGCTTGCAAAGCCGACACAGGCGGAGGCCGACGCAACTGCCCAGCCGGCGCTTGATCCGCTGCATGCGGCGCCCGCGCAGCCACCCGCCAGTGCGCAGGCGCTCGTCGGCTTGCAGGCGGCGAGCCCCGCACTGCTGCGGAATCAGCAGGCGTTGACCAACGATGGAACTGCGGTGACCGACGTTGCCAGTGACGCTACGGCCGCGAGCAAGACCCATCCGCTGCTCGATCGCGGTGCAGCCGCCCCTGGCATGTCCGACCATGCCGTGCTGGCCGCAAAGGACGGCGCGGACGAGGCCGGTTCGCGAGTGCTCGCCGCGGCGGGCGCCGCGCAGGATGGCGTCGGCGTGCGCGACCGGTTGCTGGAAGATTTTGAGCGGCGCTTTGAGCACTCGCTGGCCGCGATGGCGTCACGCGGTGGGGATGGCGTCAGCCACGGTGCGCCACAGGCGCTGGCCACTCTCATGGCAGGCCAGTCCGCGCAGCAGCCGATTTACTCGTCGGCGCACGCGAGCGTTGCCACGCCGCTGGCTCACGCGGCCTTCGCTCAGGACTTCGCACAGCGTGTGGTGCTCTTTGCCGGCCAGCGTGTGCAAAACGCGGAGCTTGCCATCACGCCAGCCGACCTCGGCCCGATCAAGGTGTCGATCGAGATGCGTGGTCAGGAAGCCAGCCTTGCGTTCACCGCGCAGCATGTGACCACGCGCAACGCGATCGAGGATGCGCTGCCACGCCTGCGCGAGATGTTCGCCGATCAGGGCCTGCAACTGACGCACGCGCACGTTGGCGATCAAGGTCGCCAGGACGGCGGTCGCCACGGCGGCCATGCGGGCCAGGCGGCGCGCGATGCGTCGCGCATCGACCGTCTGAGCAGCCTTGGCGCCATTGGAACACCGGCCCCGCCCCGGACGCAAGGCGCGCGGGGTGTGGGGCTCATTGACATTCACGTTTGACCGTGCGGGCGAAAGTGAAGCCCTGCTTTAGCCCGCGTAAACGTCAAGTCGAGCGGCGTCAGATCGTCCGTCCCGCTCGTGGCAACTGCAAGCTGGACGTGCTGCGGGACTTCGGGCACCTCGTCCCGCGGGGCTCATTCGTCACGCCGTCCAGATGACAGTGGTAGTCGTTCGATGGCTGCGTCATGCGATCAACCCGAAGTGCCTGCTCGCGACGTTCGCCGAATTGGCGCTTTCGAGCGCGCTATTCCTCTGATCGATCCCTCTTAAGTCCCGCGACACTGTGCCGATAGCGCGCGGCTTTGCGTGCGGACTGCAGGACGGTGGATCAAGCGATGGCAGACAAAGAGACGGACGCAACGACCGCGGCGCCCAAGAAAGGAGGCGGCAAGAAGATGCTCATCATCGGTATGGTGGGCGCAATCGCGTTGCTGTGCGCGTGCGGCGCCCTGGCTTACGTGCTGATGGGCAAGAAGGCCGGCAGTGGTGCGGCGGCCGAGAAGGTCGAGGCGCGGAAGATGCCGGTCTTCGTCGACCTCGATACCTTCACGGTCAATCTCAAGGACAAGGACGGCGAGCGATTTTTGCAGGCCAAGCTGGTGGCCGAGGTCAAGGACGTGGCCGGCGGCGAACTGGTCAAGACGCTGATGCCGGCGGTACGCAACGAAATCCTGCTTCTGCTCGGGTCGAAGGACGCGGGGCAGCTCGCAACGCGCGACGGCAAGGAGTCGCTGGCCAAGGAGATCGTGGCCGCCGCCAACAAGCCGCTCGAAGGCACCCCGCACGCCGGCACCGTCGAGGGCGTGAACTTCACGCATTTGATCATTCAATGATGTCGGCGAGCGCTACGCGTCGGCCGTCGCGCTTCGGGGCGCCGCGCTACCGGCACCTCACCCACGCGCATCGTTAGACGCCGGACGCCAGATGGCTGAGCATTTTCTCTCGCAGGACGAGGTCGACGCGCTGCTCGAAGGCGTCACCGGCGAGTCGCAGAAGCTGGAGCACGCCGAGGAGAGAGCCGGCGGCATCCGCAACTACGACATCGCCAACCAGGAGCGGATCGTTCGTGGGCGCATGCCCACGATGGAGATCATCAACGAGCGCTTCGCGCGCAACCTGCGCGTTGGCCTGTTCAACTTCATGCGCAAGAGTCCCGAGGTTTCGGTTGGCCCGGTACGCGTGATCAAGTACTCGGCGTTCCTGCGCGACATCGTCGTGCCCACCAATATCAACGTGATCTCTGTGCAGCCGCTACGCGGCTCGATGCTGGTGATCTACGACCCGAAGCTCGTGTTCTGCGTGATCGACAGCCTGTTTGGGGGCAGCGGCAAGTTTCACCTGCGCATCGAGGGTCGCGATTTTTCGCCCACCGAGCAGCGGATTATCCAGCGCATGCTGGAGGTGACGCTGGCCGAGTACGCCAAGGCCTGGGGCGCGCTGTGCCGCTTCAACTTCGCCTACCAGCGCTCGGAGATGCACACGCAGTTCGCCAACGTCGCATCGCCCTCGGAGATCGTGGTTGCCACCACGTTCTCGGTCGAGATCGGCGACTCCAGCGGCGAGATCCACATCTGCTTTCCTTACGCCACGCTCGAGCCGATCCGCGACGTGCTGTATTCGAGCCTGCAGGGCGACGGCCAGGAGCCGGACCGGCGCTGGGTACGCCAGCTGACCCAGCAGGTGCAGGCAGCCGACATCGAGCTCACGGCGGAACTGCCCAAGACCAAGATCACCATCGCCGACCTGCTGAAGCTGCGCGTCGGCGACTTCGTCGAGCTGCCGCTGAAGGATCTGATCAATGTGACCGTCGACGGCGTGCCCGTGATGGAGTGCCGCTTCGGCGCGGTCAATGGTCATACCGCCATTCGCATCGACAAGATGCTCAAGTACTCCCGCTTCAATGAGCAAGGGACCATCGAGGGGACCGACTGATGAGCGACGACGGCAAGACATCGGCCGACGACGACTGGGGCGCCGCGCTCGCCGAGCAGAAGTCGGCCACGCCCCAGGTGCTCGACGACGCCAAGCCCGCCAACATCTTCAACAAGCTGCAGGCGACCGGCGCCGGCGGCGAGAGCAGCGGCGACCTGGACCTCATCCTCGACATCCCGGTCACGATGACGGTGGAACTCGGCCGCACGAAGATTCCCATCAAGCACATTCTCCAGTTGGCGCAGGGCTCGGTGATCGAGCTTGATGCGCTGGCCGGCGAACCGATGGATGTATTGGTCAACGGCTGCCTGATCGCGCAGGGCGAAGTGGTCGTCGTCAACGAGAAGTTCGGCATCCGACTCACGGACATCGTCACGCCCAGCGAGCGGATGCGGCGGCTGAACCGGTAGGAGGCGAGCAACGGGACTTAGGATGCGTGAAGCGCTACGACGACCGGTCGATCCCGCCAGGGTCCGAGCCCACGCTCGACTGGCAGGGTCTTGGACACGCGAGTTCCCTCGATCCCCCTCTCTCCTTGCCGAAAGCCTAACCATGCGCCTACTTCCATTCGCCCTGCTACTGCCGCTGCTCGCGCAGGCACAGCAACAGACCGCCGCGCCTGCGCCGCAAGGACCGTCGCTGTTCCCGATGGTCCTTGCGCTCCTGTTCGTGCTGGCGCTGATCCCGGCCACCATGTGGCTGCTCAAGCGCATGGGCGCCGGGACGGCGACTTCCGCCGCGGGGTTGCGCGTGGTCGGGCAGTTGGCGCTCGGCAGTCGCGAGCGCCTGGTCGTGGTCGAGGCTGGCGAGCGTTGGCTGCTCCTGGGCGTCACCGCGGCGAGCATCAATCGCGTCGGCACGCTGCCCAAGGGCGCCTTGCCCGTCGCGCCGGCCGCGGCCGCCAACTTCGCATCCCTGCTGAACGCAGCACGAGGCAAGCGTGATACGTAGCCGCACAACGGGACCGCTCGCGCGGTGCTGGCTGGTGCCGGCCGTTCTGCTCGGTGCCGCCATGGTGGTCGAGCCGGCGCTGGCCCAAGCGACGCCGATCCAGGTGACTGCCCAGCCCGGCCCGGGTGGCGGCACAACCTACTCGGTGCCGGTGCAGACGCTGTTGTTCTTCACGCTGCTCAGTTTCCTGCCCGCCGTCTTGCTGATGATGACCAGCTTCACCCGCATCATCATTGTCCTGAGCCTGCTGCGCATGGCGCTGGGCACGCAGACCACGCCGCCGAATCAGGTGCTGATTGGCCTTGCGCTGTTCCTTACCTTCTTCGTGATGAGTCCGGTGTTCGACGGCATGCACGACCGTGCCTACGCGCCATATCGCGACAACAAATTGAACTTCGAGCAGGCCCTGGCCGCGGGCAGCGAGCCGATCAAGACATTCATGCTCGGCCACACGCGCGCCAACGACCTGGAACTGTTCAGCCGCATGGCGCGCCTCGAAGACAAGGGCCAGAAGGTCGAGACGCCCGCCGACCTGCCGCTGCGCGTGGTGATCCCGGCCTTCGTCACCAGTGAGCTGAAGACCGCGTTCCAGATCGGCTTCATGGTGTTCATCCCGTTTCTCATCATCGACATGGTGGTGGCCAGCGTGCTCATGTCCATGGGAATGATGATGTTGAGCCCCGTGCTCATTGCCCTGCCGTTCAAGCTGATGCTGTTCGTCCTGGCCGACGGCTGGAACTTGCTGATCGGCTCGCTGGTCGCGTCGTTCCAACTCTAGTGTCCCAACCCATGAGTTTCGAAACAACAACGACGAGAATCGACGCCCTACTTTGTCGCCGTGCTCGCCGGGTTCCCGACCCGGCTGCGCGGGGCTTCGCGTCTGGCGGCGATTTCGCCATTGTTGTGGGCCAACATTCGGCACGCCCGCGGCAATGCTTCGAAACTTGTGGGTCGGGACACTAGCGGCCAGCCATTCGTCTACCTCCCTTCGCCCAACGTCCGCCACACCATGAACCCACAAGCCGTCATCACCCTCGGCCAGCAGGCTCTGTACGTCATGCTGATGATCGCCGCGCCGATGCTCCTGGCGGCACTCGTGGTCGGTCTCGCGGTATCGATCCTGCAGGCGGCCACGCAGATCAACGAAATGACGCTGAGCTTCATTCCCAAGCTCGTCGCCATGCTTGCCGCGCTGGTGATCGCCGGTCCCTGGATGGTCACGTTCTTCGTCGACTACATGCGGCGGTTGTTCGAGTCGATTCCGCTGGTCATCGGATGAGATCGCCGCTCGTGCACGCGAACGCGTCGGGCGCGCGTTCGCGCGTGCACTCGCAGCGGTTTGATCAGGCGCCGCTCCTTGGGAGCGGCCGCGCGGAGCGGCGCAATTCAACGGCAACGGGGACGCCTTACTTCGCTCGCCACGCTAAGCCGTGATTACCTTTACGAGTGAGCAACTCGCCGCCTGGTACGGCGCCGTGTTCTGGCCGCTGGTGCGCGTACTCGCGTTGATTTCGGTGGCGCCGCTGCTTTCGCATCGGGCCGTGCCGCTGCGGGTGAAGGTCGCCCTTGGCGTGGGCATCACGCTGGTGCTGGTGCCGCAGGTTCAGTCGCCGCCGATCACGGACGTGATGACGGCCCCCGGTCTGATACTGCTGGTCAACAACATCCTGATCGGCATCGTGATCGGCTTCGCGGTGCGGCTGGTGTTTGCGGCGCTCGAGATCGCCGGCGAGCTGATCGGCCTTCAAATGGGCCTGAGCTTCGCCGGCTTCTTCAACCCGACCACCGGGCAGGCGCAGAACGCGGTGGCGAGCTTCATGTCCCTGCTGGCGCTGCTGATGTTCCTCGCCATCGATGGGCACCTGCTCCTGATCCACGCCCTGGCCGAAAGCTTCCGGCTGTATCCGGTGGCCGTCGGCATTGACCTGCCGATGGGTTTCGATCGCCTGCTGCGTCTGGGCGGCGACATGTTCGGCATCGCCCTGACCATCGCGCTGCCCTCTCTCGCGGTGATGCTGCTGACGAACGTGGTGCTCGGCGTGCTCGCGCGCGTGGCGCCGCAGCTGAACGTCTTCGCGGTCGGCTTTCCGCTGACGATGCTGGTTGGCCTGGGGACGCTGTTCATGCTGCTGCCCTACATCGAGGCGCCGCTGCGCTCCGCGCTTGAGCGCGCGCTGTCCCTATGGACCACCTGAGGCGCACGGCGTGCCCTTTGATTGCGCGGGTGTCGCCATTGCTGCTTTAATGAAGCAATAGCGAGGGATCGGCGGAGAGCTTGGCGAAGCGCCCATACGGGGCGAACTGTCGTATCTGGTGCGTCAATGACACTGCTTCATCTGCACGCCGCACTTGGGCTTTACGCCGCGCTGCTCGGCTGGCTGCTCCTCCTCCCCGTCCTTGCCGCGTCCGTCTGGTCCATCCGCCGGCGCTTCCTGCCCGACTCAAGCCAGCAGCACGCCTGGCTCGCGGGCGTCGTCTGCATCAGCCTGCTCTGGCTGCCGCAGGTCAAGACGGGCGACGGCGTGTACTTCGGCATGCTCGGCGCCGCGCTGTTCGCGCTCATCTTTGGCTGGGCCCGGGCGATCCTTGGTTTGTCGGCCGCCCTCGTGCTCTACACGGCGCTGACCGAAGGCGCCTGGTCCAACCTTGGCATCAATGGGTTGCTGTTCGCCCTGCTGCCCACCGCCATCGCATGCGCCATGCAACGCCTGCTCGAGCGCAAGCTGCCGAAGAACGTCTTTGTCTTCATCATCGGCAACGGGATGTTCGTCACGTTCGCCGCCACGGCGGTGACCAGCCTGGCGATGCTGCTGGCCAGCCTGCCCACGGCCACGCCGGCGGCAGCCGCGCGGGTGGGTGAGTACGTGACCTACTCGCTGCTGCTCGCCTGGGGCGAGGCCCTGGTGAGCGGGATGATCTTCTCCTCGCTCGTCATCTTCCGGCCGGGCCTCGTGCTCACGTACCGCGAAGAGGCGTACCTGCCGCGCCGCGGATAGGCTGTACCTCATGGCTTTGCGTCGCACGTGAACCTTGGCGCGCGCATCAGACCCACCGCTAACGCTAGCGGGTAGGCACCTTGTCGCGAAAGCGTGCGCCTGAAGCTAACCGGACATGTCGATCAATGTCGATGACCCGATGGTGGCCGTGCTTAGGCGAGGTGGAACGCGGCGCGAACGACGTTCATCAGGAGTGCCGCTTGCTCGATGCGGCCGGCTGCGCCGATCCGCGGCGCCTTTATTGCGGTCGCCCCCAGAACAGATAGACGGCATTGCCGATTCCCTGGGTGCGTCCGGCGCCGAGAAAAATCGGGCCGACCAATGTCTGCACGTTTAGGAAGACGGACGCCGCATGGCGGAAGTTTCCGAAGCTGAGCGATTCGTTCTGCCGCACCGCGTCGCCCGACTCCAACGAGAAGCCCGCGAACACGGGCATCTTCAGGCCGGCCAAGTCGGAGATGTTGCGGAAAAACAGGCTGCGCAGAAGGACACCGTGGTCCCCGCTGACTTCGCCGGTGCGGGTACCCGTCAGATTGAACAGGCCGCCGAGGCTGAACTGCCCATTGAGGTCGGCCGTCCCGCCCCGCGCTGACAGCGACACGGTGGTGCGCCCGAAGCTCAGCGGCAGGATGCCTCCATAGCTGTAGCTGGTCTGCCGCGGTCCGAATGCCAGGCGAAGCGGCTGTTCGTATCTTTGCCACTGCATGTTCAGGTAGTAGCCGCGGGTGGGCAGGATCACGTCGTTCAGCGTGTCCGTAAGGAACTGGCCCAGAACCGAGTTGGTGCTGGCGCTGAACGGTTCGAAAGGAAAGCCAATCAGGCTCTTGTAGGAGACGTCCGAGGCGGCAACCCCGCCGCGCACCATGCCAAAACGTTGCAGGTCGACGCCCAGCCAGAACTCCGCGGACTGCTGCTTGTTCTCGAAGCGCGTGATCGGAACGCCGCCCACGAACAAGTCTTGCTCCTGCCGCAATGCCTCCAGCCGCGGCTGGACAAACCAGCGGCTGCCCGCGCCGAGCGGTTGGTACCACTCGGTCACGAAGCGACGCGTGTCGCCGATCTGCACCTCGTTGCGCCATTCCGCGCCCCAGCGGTTCAGCCAGCGCCAACTGTGCGCCAGCAGCAGGTTGAATGTGTTGTCGTCATTGAAGTTGGTCTGGACGTTGCCGCCGATGCGCAGCACGTTGTAGCCCCAGGATTTCTCGAACGGCGTGATGACTATGACGGAGCGGTTGCCGTCGTCCACCAGCTTGTACGACACGGCCTCGAAGTCGCCGCTGCTGAAAATGCGGTTCAGCGTCGGCTCGATCTCGCGCGGGGTGACCGTCTGGCCTTCGAGTCCCTTGGCCTGCGCCTCGATGACATCGGGGCGCACGGCCTTGGTGCCGGCCACCTGAACCTCGTCGATCCGCACCGGCCCATCGTCGCGCACGAGCTGGGTACGCGCGGCCTCGCGCGCCGCGAACACATCGGGCGCCACGCCGAGGGCGGCCAGCCGTTCGATCACCTGGCGGGCGGCCGCCTCCCCTGCCGCGATGATCTTCTCGCCCTCGTCGAAGCTGCCCGAGCCCAGGCCGTCCAGTTGCGGCGAGATCAGGATGTCGGTGGGCTTGAGCGAGGCGATGCTGCGTTCGATCGACTCCAGACCCAGGATCAGCGTGAGCTGCGTCGCCACGCTCAGCACGCTGGTCAGCTCCGAGCGCTTCAGTGGCGGCGTGCCGACGTTGACCGCGATGACGACGTCGGCGCCCATCGCGCGTGCCGCATCGACCGGAAAGTTGTCGACGATGCCGCCGTCGACCAGCAGTCGCCCGTTGATCTCCACCGGCGGAAAGGCGCCCGGCACCGACATCGACGCGCGCATGGCCGTCGATAGCGCGACGTCCTTTTGCAGCACGACCCGCTGCCCGGTCTCCAGGTCGGCGCCAATGGCCGCAAACGGCACCGGCAGCTTCGACAGGTCGCTCACGCGGCGCGAGGGGCCCGCGAGTGAGCGCAGGAAGAACTCCAGTCGCTGCGTGCCGGCCACACCCCGCGGCAGCGTCAGGCTGCCGTCGACGATGCCAACCTCGAAGTTCGACAGGTTCTTGTAGTCGTCCTCCTTGCGCCGCCAGTCGAGGTCGCCGCGCGGTGCCCGCGTGGCAAAGATGCTCTCCCAGTCGGTGGTCTTGACGACCTCGGTCAGCTGCGCTGAGTTGTAACCGGTGGCATATAGCCCGCCGATGATCGAGCCCATGCTGGTGCCCGTGACCACGTCCACCGGCACGTTGAGCTCCTCGAGCACGCGCAGCACGCCGATGTGCGCAAAGCCGCGCGCTCCGCCACCCGAGAGCACCAGGGCGACGCGCGGGCGCTTGGGCGCCGGCTGTCCCTCGGCCGTGCGTGCCTGCTGACCCGCTGGAGTGCTTTGCGCAGCCGCCGGCGGCGCCAGAAGCGCGGTCACTGTAAGTGCCAAAGCAAGCAGACCCGCCAAGGGCAGCCGCGGGACTACGGGAGCAAGGAGGGATGCCATGGGTCGTACCAGAAAGCCGCGAGGACGGACGCGAGCGTAGCGGCAACGGGGCCGGCACGCCCACGATCACGGCCCAAAGCGCACCTTTACACTGCCAACACAACAACGCACTCAATCACGCGATGCTCCGCTCCGGTGCCCGCCTGCTCGTCGACCAACTGCTCGTGCATGGGGTCAACCACATTTTCTGCGTGCCGGGTGAGAGCTACCTTGCCGTGCTCGACGCGCTGGCCGACGCGCGCGCCATCAAGCTGGTGGTCAACCGGCACGAATCGGGCTCGACCTTCATGGCCGATGCCTACGCCAAGCTGACCGGCCAACCGGGCGTGGCCTTCGTCACGCGCGGCCCGGGGGCGACCAATGCCGCCATCGGCATCCACACCGCGTTCCAGGACTCCACGCCGATGGTGGTGTTCGTCGGTCAGGTGGGCAACGACTTTGTCGAGCGCGAGGCGTTCCAGGAGATCGACTACCGCCGCTTCTTCGGGCAGATGACCAAGTGGGTGGCGCAGATCGATCGCGCCGACCGTGTGCCCGAGTACGTGGCGCGTGCCTTTCAGGTCGCCACCAGCGGCCGTCCGGGGCCGGTGGTGCTCGCCCTGCCCGAGGACATGCAGTCGCAGATCAGCGAGGCCGACGATGCGCTGTGCCACCAGCCGGTGCAGGCCGCGCCGAGCGACATGCAGATCGCCGCGCTGCGCCGCGCGCTGGGTCAGGCGCAGCGGCCGGTCGTCGTCCTGGGTGGCTACGGCTGGACGCAGGCGGCCTGCGAGAACGTGCGCCGCTGGGCCGAGGCCAATCATCTGCCGGTGACCTGCGCGTTTCGCTTTCAGGACCTGTACGACAACGACTTGCCCAATTATGCGGGCGACGTCGGCATTGGCATCAATCCCAAGCTGGCGCAGCGCGTGAAGGACGCCGATCTCGTGATCGCGCTGGGACCGCGCCTGGGCGAGATGACCACCAGTGGCTACACGCTGCTGGAGGTGCCGCGGCCGCGCCAGGCGTTGGTCCACGTGCACCAGGGCATCGATGAGCTGGGCCGCGTGTACCAGCCGGCGCTGGCCGTCTGCTCCGGCATGCCGCAGTTTGCCTCGCGCCTGGCGATGATGATGCCGATCGAGTCGCCCCCGTGGCGCGAGGCCACCGCAGCGGCCCGCGCCGAGTACGAGGCATGGCAAAGCCGGCCGGCGGTGTACTCGCACAGCGTGCCGAAGCTCGACCTCTGGCAGGTCGTGGAGCACCTGCGCATCAGTCTGCCGCACGACACGATCATCGCCAACGGCGCGGGCAACTTTGCCACCTGGGCACACCGCTTCTGGCGCTACGGCCCGCTGCGCACGCAACTCGCGCCCACGGCCGGCAGCATGGGCTACGGTGTGCCCGCGGCGGTCGCGGCCAAGATCGCCGCGCCCGAGCGCACCGTCGTCTGCTTTGCCGGCGACGGCGATTTCCTCATGACCGGGCAAGAGCTGGCCACCGCCGTGCAGAACCAGGCCGCGCCGATCGTCCTGCTGTTCAACAACGGCATGTACGGCACCATCCGCATGCACCAGGAACGCGAGTTCCCGGCCCGCGTGCATGGCACGCAACTGACCAACCCGCACTTCGCGCTGCTCGCGCAGGCCTACGGCGCCATGGGCCTCGTGGTCGAGCGCACCGACGAATTTGGCCCGGCGCTGCTGCAGGCGAGCGAACACACGCGCGCCAAGCGCACGCCTGCGTTGATCGAGCTGCGCTGCGATCCCGAGGTCATCACGCCGAACGCCACGCTGTCGGCAATTCGCGCCACTGCACAGTTGCAGAGGCCGTGAGCAGAGACGGCGACGGCCTAGCCCGGCGTGAGCGTGGAGCGCAACAGCTCCGCGGTTAGCTCGTCGACGTCCCGTCCCTCGGCCAGCGCCCGGGCCTGCAACTGCACGACCAAATCCTTCGGCAGCTTGACGGCAAAGGGCACGAGGCCCGCCGCTCGCTCGCGCTCGCGGCGCGCCTTGCGGTCATCGGCGCCGTGCGCGGCCGGGACGTAGGGATTGCCGGCGCGGCGCTGCGCGTTGGCGATCTGCAGTCCCTGGCGCTTATCCAGTTCCGTGCGCTTCATGGTCATTGCGCGCCCTCCATGGCGGCGACGTGCGCGCGCACGATCGACGCGAAGTCCGTTTCACCCGCGTAGCCCAGTGCCGTGGCGCGCGTGGTGTCGAAGCGCGCGGGCCAACTTTGCACGATTGCCTTGATCCCTTCATCCGTGCTCATGGTCACGCGCGCCACCGCGGCATTCCCGGCCACCTCACGCAGCGCCTCGAGCATCTGCGCGATCGTCACTGTAAGGCCCGGCAGGTTCAGCGCATGCAGGCCGCCGGCGCGCTGCCACGCCTCGCATGGGAGCTCATGGGTATGCACCAGGGCGTCGATCGCACGCGCCGGCGACAGGACCCACAGTGCAGTGTCGGGCTCCACCGGACATACAGCCGACTCGCCGGCCAGGGGCTCGCGGATGATGCCGCTGGCGAAGCCGGAGGCCGCAGCATTCGGCTTGCCTGGTCGCACCACGATCGTTGGCAGGCGCACGGCGCGGCCATCGATGTAGCCCTTGCGCGCGTATTCGCCGACCAGCAGTTCGCCAATGAGCTTCTGCACCCCGTAGCTGGATGTGGGGGTGGCCGCCGTGTCATCGCGGACCACGGGCGGCAGCGCGCCGCCGAACACGGCCAGGCTGCTCGTGAATACGAGCTTCGGCGGCCGCGCCTGCTGGCGGCACGCTTCGAGCAGGGCACGGGTGGCATCGAGGTTGACGCGCATGCCCAGATTGAAGTCTGCTTCGGCCGCCCCGCTGACGACGGCGGCCAGATGGAACACGCTGTGGGTGTCCGTGCCAAGCACGTGCGTGAGCAAATGCGGCGTGGCGATGTCGCCCGCCACATAGCCGACACGCTCGTCCAAGAAGAGTGGCCCGCTCTGGTGCGCGTCGATCGAGACGATCTGCTCGATGCTGCGCGGCTCGCCCGCCGCGTCGAGCAGCGCGCCACGCGCGCACAGCGCACGGATCAGCCGCTGCCCGAGGAATCCGGCGCCGCCGGTGATCACCACTTTCATTGCTGCCTCACCTTGTCCTGCTTTGTCTTGACGCGGATGACCTGCGTCACGCCGAGACTATCGGGCTGCGCTGCACAGGGCGAGGGCGGAACACCCGTGAGTCAGCGTAGAACGCACGTTCTTCATTGTCCGGCCACCAGCCCGGGATGCCGAGCACCGGCAAGGGCGCCAGCACGGAAGTCGCCAGATCGGCGCGCTGCACGAAGTCTGCGGCGCGCCGATCGACGTGCAGCAGATCGCCGTGGCCGCCGTGGCAATCGAGCACGATGACCTGCGCGGTGATGCCCTTGTATGGACGCGCGAGCTTCTCGAGCAAGGCGTGACCGATGACAACGGGCGCAATGCGCGCATGCCATTGCGCGCGCTGCTCGACGAACAGCCCGAGCCAGTCGCGCGTCGCCAGCGCTTGCTTCACGGCGCCGTAGGTCTCCGTGTCGGCGCAGGCGAGCACCAGACCGCTTTCATCGATCAGCGTGCAGGCGTCGCGCACGGCGCCACGCACGGCGCCGACCCCGGCGCGCGCGATCTCCTGCGCCTGCCGCGCATTCAGCGCGGCCTTCGTCGCCGGCAGCGTCAGCCAGACGAGCGCGTTGAACAGATCGTGCAGCGCGCCTGCCCCGGCGCTGCGCGTGGGGACGCGGCCGGTCGCGGCAATGTGCGCCTCGTAGGCGGCCGTACCCGCGTCATCGGCTGGGACGAACCGCAGACGCAAGCCGGCGGCGTTGGACAGGCCGCGGTCGCGTCCAACTGCGTTCAGTGCTAGGACAGGGACGGCGGCCGTGCAAGCCACCGCGAGCGCATGCAAGTGCCCGTACCAAGGCGCGCGCTGGTCGAGCGCGGTCAGTGGATGCGGCAACGCCAGGCGACCTACGCCGCCAGCGTCCACGGCAGCAGTTCGCCGGCGCCCAGCGGGACCAGACTGGTCGCGCCGAACTTGATCTCGGCCGGCAAGCGCCACTCCGCGCGCCGCAGCCGCACGCGCCCGGCATTGCGCGGCAGGCCGTAGAAGTCAGGGCCATGATGGCTTGCAAAGGCTTCAAGCTTGTCGAGCGCGCCGGCCTCTTCGAAGGCCATCGCGTACATCTCGATCGCGCTGGCCGCGGTGAAGCAGCCGGCGCAGCCGCAGGCGCTTTCCTTCTCGCCCTTGGGGTGCGGCGCGCTGTCGGTCCCCAGGAAAAAGCGCGGGCTGCCGCTGGTGGCCGCGGTGAGCAGCGCCTGCCGATGCGTCTCGCGCTTGAGCACCGGCAGGCAGTAAAAGTGCGGGCGCATGCCGGTGCGGCCTTCGGCGTCAGTGAACAGGCGTGTCCGGTTGTACAGCAGGTGGTGCGCCGTGATGGTGGCGCCGATGCGCCCCTCGGCCGAAGAGACGTACTGTGCCGCCTCCTTGGTCGTGATGTGCTCGAACACCACGCGCAGATCCGGGAACTGACGGCGCAGCGGAATCAGCTGCTCATCAATGAAGAATTTCTCGCGATCGAACACGTCGACATGCTGGTGCGTGACCTCGCCATGAATCAACAGCGGCAGGTCCACATCTTGCATCGCCTGCAGCGCCGCCGCGCACCTGGCAAGGCTCGTGACCCCGGAGTCCGAGTTGGTCGTCGCCCCCGCCGGGTACAGCTTCACGCCGTGCACGATGCCACTGGCCTTGGCGCGGCGGATCTCCTCGGGTGACGTGTTATCGGTCAGATACAGCGTCATGAGCGGCTCGAAGTCGAGCCCCGCGGGCAGCGCGTCGAGGATGCGCTGCCGATACGCCTGCGCCGCGGCTGTGGTCGTGACCGGCGGCTTGAGATTCGGCATCACGATCGCCCGCGCAAACTGGCGTGCCGTATAGGGCAGGACGTCGGCCATGGCCGCGCCATCGCGAAGGTGCAGGTGCCAGTCGTCGGGGCGGGTCATGGTGAGTTCTTGCATAACCGAGATTGTCGCACTGGCTGACGCCTGTCCCGTGGCAGCCCGCTTGCGCCGGGGGCGGCGCTGATGCGATGGATTGGGTCGTGCGGCGCGCGAGGTCGGAGCGCAATGTCCGTCGCTTGCACAAGGCTGGCGAATGTCCGCGGACGGCCAACGCTCTGTCTTGTTTTGCCGAAATTGGCTGGCAAAGACGGCGCGTGCGCAGCCGCTAGAACGGGCCAACGCACGCCTTGCCGAGCAACTCCGCTCGCCTCAACGCTGTTTGGCGTTGCCGATGGCGAACCGGCCGCCTGACCCGCCTCACCACGGCGCTATCCGGCCAAGGCCGATGCAACGCAATGCGCGATCCCGCGCCTGCGCGGCATCGAGGTCGCTGTCGTCATCGCCGCCATGACGTGGCAGCGCGCAGCAGAGATTGGCGCGGCCTAAAACCCGAGCGATGCCAACAGATCATCCACCCCGGCCTGATCCGCCACCACGTCGTCCCGCCCCTCGGTCTTGACGATGGGGCCCTCAAGCCGCTCGGTGGAGCCGGGCGCGGCCTCGATCTTCTTGCGTTGCTCGGGCGGCGTCGTTTCCAGTAGGAGCTTCACCAACTGCTCTTCCATGGACTGCGCCAGCGCGACCACCTTGCGGATGACCTGGCCGGTGAGGTCGTGAAAGTCCTGCGCCATCATGATGTCGGTGAGGATCTGATTGGTTGCATCGGTCTGACCTCCCACGCTGGCGAAGAAGGCGCAGGTCTCGTCGACCAGCCCGCGGCCAGCCGGTGTGGCGCGGCGGGCGTCCTGATGGGTGTACGCCGCCACTGCCTGCCAGCGCGTGCGCAGGCTCTCAGCCTGCTGCGTCAGTTCTTCCTGCACGCCGCGCGCACGGTCCACCGCGTTGAGGACCTTTTCCGCGGCCTCGCCGGTGACGCGTGCGATGTAAGTCAGCCGGTCGCGGGCATCGGGCAGTTGCTCGCGCGTGCCGGCCAGTTCCTTGTCGTAGCCCAGTTCGCGCAGTGCGTCATGCAACGTGCGGGTCAGATGTCCGATGCGTTGATACACCTCGACCGCCGGCATGCCGGCATCCTGCGGCTCGCCGCCGGCCGGCTTGACGCTGGCAGCAAGCGCTGGCGCGCTCTTCTTGGCGCGCGGCTTGCGTGCCTTCTTGATCTTGCCGGAGCTCGCTTCGAAGCCGGCACTGTCGCAGCGCATCGCGCTGCCCGCGGGGTCCAGATCCATGTCCACTTTCAGGCCGCTACTTTCTGCAGGATCTTCTGCACTTTTTCTTCGAGGGTGGCTTTGGTGAAGGGCTTGACGATGTAGCCAGCCGCGCCACCCAGGGCGACCGCGACGATGTCTTCCTTCTTGGCTTCTGCGGTGACCATGAGCACCGGAATGTCCTTCAGCGAGGGCTCGGCCTTAATGTTCTTGAGCAGCTCGAAGCCGTTCATGTTCGGCATGTTGATGTCGCTGACCACGAAGTCGAACTTGCTGCCCTTGAGCATGGACAGCGCGATGGCGCCGTCCTCGGCTTCTTCGGCGTTGGTGAAGCCGATTTCCTTGAGCAGATTGCGCACGATGCGGCGCATGGTCGAAAAATCGTCGACGATCAGGAAGCGGGGATCAGGCATCGAGCGTGCTCCGGGCGGTGGTGTCGACGCGGGCGGGCCGCGCCATCAGTCAGCAAAGTTTCGCGGGCGGTGGGCCAGGGCAATCCGCCGATAAGGCGCGGGCAAGCGCCGGTTGCGCGCGGATCGGACGACGATGGGCGGATTGGCGCAGGTTGATCGCAAAGTCGGACAGACGGCTAGCGCGACCCGACCACGGCGGCGGCGGAGGTCGCCGGCACCGGGACCCCAGCGGCGGCAGGGCCGGGCAGGACCTGTTCTATTTCATTGACCGTGCCAGCCTCGATCTCGCCGCCCGCCTTGTTCATGCGCTCTTCGGCAAGCTTGTTGAGCACAATGATCGAGATACGTCGGTTCAGGGGGCTGCGCGGATCGTCCTTGACGAGCAAATTGGAGTCCGCCAAGCCGACGACGCGCACGATCTTGCTGGTCGCCATGCCGCCGCTGACAAGCTCGCGGCGCGAGGCATTGGCGCGATCGGCCGACAGCTCCCAGTTGGAGTAACCGCGCTCGCCGCCCGAGTATTGGGCCGAGTCGGTGTGGCCCGACAGAGCCACCTTGTTCTCCACCTCGTTGAGCACCTGCCCGATCGCGTGCAGGATGTCTTTCATGTACGACTGGACCACGGCGCTACCGAGCGCGAACATCGATCGATTCAAATCGTCGATGATGGTGATCCGCAGTCCGTCGGGAGTGATCTCGATGCGAATCTGGCTGCGGTACTCGGCCAGCTTTTCGCTGCCGAGCAGGACCGCCTCGAGTTTGCCCTTGAGTTCCTCCATGCGCTGCTTCTCGACTCTCTCGAGCTCCTTGCGCAGTTGCTGTGGCGTCTTGCGACTGGTGTCGTTGTCGCCGTTTTTCACCTGGCCGATGCTTTGCGACAGGCTCGGCCCGCCGCCCTGGATGAGGCTTGTCGCATCGCCCGCGCCGGAGCCGCCGGACAGCGAAACCTTCAGCGGTGACTGGAAGTAGTCGGAGATGCCTTTCAAGTCGCCCTGCGTGGTTGAGCCAAGCAGCCACATCAGCAGGAAGAACGCCATCATCGCGGTCACGAAGTCCGCATAGGCGATCTTCCAGGCCGCGCCATGACTCCCATGGCCGCCTTTCTTGATGCGCTTGATGACGATTGTTGACTTGGCCTTTTCGCCAGCACCCGACATATCGCGATCCGCGTTTGGTGATCAGTGCTCGTAGATCGGTGATCGATGGACAGAACCACCCGCGAACAGATGGCCCTGTCGCTGACGGACGATCACCGCTTTTGCTTCACATGCTTCTCCAGCTCGCTGAATGTCGGCCGCTCCGTCGAATAGAGCACCTTGCGGCCGAACTCCACCGCCACCGCGGGCGCGTAGCCCTGCAGGCTCGCGAGCAGCGTCGCCTTCACGCACTGCAATTCCTTGGTGCCTTCATCGGCCCTCTGCTCCAGCAGCGCGGCCAGCGGACTGACGAAGCCGTAGGCAAGCAGGATCCCGAGGAAGGTGCCCACCAGCGCCGCGGCGATCATCTCGCCCAGGACCGCCGGCGGCTTGCCCACCGAGGCCATCGTCTTCACCACGCCCAACACGGCCGCCACGATGCCGAACGCGGGCAGGCCGTCGCCCACCTTTTGGATCGCGTGGCTCGGCACCATGACCTCATGGTGATGGGTGTCGATCTCCTGGTCCATCAGGTTTTCGATCTCCAGCGGATTCATGTTGCCGCTGACCATCATGCGCAGGTAGTCGCAGATGAATTCGATCAGGTGATGGTCGGCGGCGATGGTCGGATGCTTCTGGAATAGCGCGCTTTTGGCCGGATCCTCGACATCGGACTCGATGGCCATCATCCCTTCCTTGCGCACCTTGGACAGCACGTCGTACACCAGCGCCATGAGCGCCATGTAGCGGGCCTTGGTGTACTTCGAACCCTGCAGCAGCTTGGGCAGGGCCTTGAAGGTGGCGCTCACGGCCTTGTTGGAGTTGCCGACGAAAAACGCGCCGGCCGCCGCGCCGCCGATGATGAACAGCTCCAGCGGCGCGGCCTTGGCCAGGATCATGAAGCTCCCGCCCGCGAGCGCGTAGCCGCCGAAGACGCAGGCCAGAACCACTACGTAACCGATGATGACGAACATTCGGTGCTTGCCTCAGTCGACGCGACCATGGCGCGCGACGCCGCGAGCATGGTCAGCTCGCGACGACTTACCGGCCGCTACTCAGCTTTCGGCAAGCCCACGGGGGACTTGAAGAGGCGGGAGTTTGTGGGGCTTACCGTGTGAATGAGGCCGGCTGATGCGTGACAGCGGGTGCCGTCGATGCGGTTGGATCGGGACGGGGACTCATGAGGCCAACTGGCGTTCGAGTCGCTTCAGCGTCGGCCGCGACGGGGACGCCACAGGCTGCTTACAGCGTAGCGGATGCACCGCGACGCGTGATGAGGATGCCTGGCAGGCGTCGCGCGCCAGGCGTGCGATTGTTGAATCTTCGCTCGGGGGACCGGGTCGGCCGCGAGCCGTCTAAGCGTTGACCCGAAACTCAGTGTGCCGTGACGACGATCGGGCCGCCCTTGGTAATGATCATCGTGTGCTCGTACTGCGCGGACAGATTGCCCACAGCTCCGACCAGGGTCCAACCATCCGCCGCTTCGGTGACCAAACGACTCTTGGTCGAGAGAAATGGCTCGATCGTGATCACCATGCCTTCTCTGAGCAGGCGTCGATCTGACCGGTCGAAGTAGCCGGCGATGTGCTCCGGCTCTTCGTGTAGAGCGCGACCGACCCCGTGGCTGCCGAGGTTCTCGATGATCTTGAATCCGTAGGTCTTTGCCGTGCTCTCGATGGCAGCGCCGATGCCGTTCAAAGGCCGGCCGGAGCGGGCGTTCTTCATCGCGTTCACCAGCGCCGTCCGCGCCGCATGGCACAGACGGGTCTTCTGCGGGTTGCTCGGAGGCACAACCCGTGTCCCGCCGGTGTCGGCGAAGTAGCCGCCCAGTTCGGCCGAGACATCGACATTCAACACGTCACCCGCTTTGATGACTCGATCGCCCGGGATTCCGTGCGCAGCCTCTTCATTGACGCTGATGCAGGTGGCGCCGGGAAAGTTGTACGTGAGTCGCGGCGCGGACCGCGCCCCTTGCCGCTCGAGCAATTGCGCTCCGATGGTGTCCAACTCGCGCGTCGTCATGCCGGGCTCCGCGGCGTCGAGCATTTCCTGCAGGACATGCGAAACGATCTTGCCGATGCGCTTGAGTGCAACGACGTCGTCTTGAGTTTGGATCGTCATGCGGTTTCAATTTGCTTTTGGATCGCGCAGCGGGGTAAAAAACAAAGGCGGCTGGAGCAAGGTTCGCAAGCGCTGCAACATTCAGTAGCTTTCATTCTCATCGCCGTTTCCCCCGGTGAGGCCAACCCAACGGTGGGCGGCGGCCGGGGGCCGTCGTCCTTCCAGATCGAGTTAGGTTTCGGGTTTTGCCTCTGCTACGCCGTTGAAGGACAGACACTTGGGCAGAGCAGCCAGGTCCAATGGTGTGGTGGCATACATGTTTTCATAGAGGTGTACTGCCATGCCGCTGTCAACACGGTGTAGCCAACCGACGACGCTAAACGTCGTGTTCTTGTCGCCTCGAAACGCCTGGTTCCTACCGTGAACGAGACCGGATGAGCGACCATTCTGGTTTGACCCATAAATGGTGAGGTCGCCGTACATGGCGGTCAAAAAGTCATGCTGCCCGGTACCAAACATTTGCAGCGGGTCTAGGTTGTTGTAGACCAGCAAAATCGTGGGGATTCCCTGACTTGATCTCGAGCTTCGTCAATCTTTGCCCGGACGTGGCTACCCGGTGTGCGCAGCATCAGGCTGGCCTTGAAATTTGGATCCTTGTCGATTTGCTTCACTTCTACGATAACCGGTCCCGTGCGCAGATCCACGCGGTAGTCAGGGGTGGGTTCGACGCCCTCTGGAATTCGTTCGAACGTCAGCCGATTGGATGAGCAGAACTGTTCGAAGAGCAACTCGCTAACAGTCTTGCGGTTCATGACGTGGGTGGACGCTTGCGGCAAGCGGACTGACTCAAAAGCATCAGGTTACCCCGGCAATTTGGCCGCGCCGTCGCCCTCGGCAAAGCAAGGACCAACTGCGCAGGTCCGCTTTCGGCCGCGTGCCAAGAAGGTACCGTTGCCCAGCAACCGGGCTCATGACGCTGGCCCATGTGCACGGCCGCTGCGCAAAGAAGGCTGGGACAAGCGCTCTTGAAATCCCGGTGCCGTCAACTGACCGCGACGCCAAGGCCGCGAGCAGGTTGGCGGCGGCGCTGAGGGCGCTTGACCTGTTGGTCACTCGCGCAGTCTCGCGCACAGCGCTGATCGCACCCGCGGAGAGTACGACTGCGCAAGCGAGTAAAGCTGGCGCCAACCCTGTCTGCGTCTGACCCGCCACGTCACGGGGGAGCGCAGGGCGACCCGGTGATGACGCAACCTTGCCTGCCAGCTTGCATCAGCCTTGCCAGAGGCGTTTGAGCAAAAAAATGGGCCCGGGGTGACCCGGGCCCAAAGTCGGAGGAGAAACCAACTTGGAGACGCCGCTGGATTTGACCGGCCCCAGCGGCAGGGCCGGATGCGTGTGCCGAAGCCGCGTGCTGAACCTCAGCTCACCACTGCTTCTTCGTCACGTTTTGCCGAACCTTTACCCTTGCCTGCGCGCGCCGGGGGTTCGCACAGGCCACAGACGTAGTTCTTCGTGAGCTCGTAGGTGTGCGTCACAAACTTGCCGTGGCACTTGCAGCACGACGTCAGCGTCACCATGCCCGCGTCGACAAACTTCACCAGCCGCCAGGCGCGCGTCACCGACAGCAGCGGGTCGAGGTTCTGTGATCGCACCTGTTCGAGATACAACTCATACGCCTTGATGATGGCGTCGATCTCTTCGAGTTCTGTCGTCTTGTTCAGGTACTCGTAGATGTTCAAGAACAGCGACGAGTGAATGTTGGGCTGCCATGTCATGAACCAATCGGTGGAAAAAGGCAGCATCCCGCGCGCCGGGCTCTGGCCCTGCACTTCCTTGTACAGGCGCAGCAGCCGCTCGTAGGACAGGTCCGTTTCCGACTCCAGCACCTGCAAGCGGGCACCCAGCTTGATGAGCGCGATCGCGCGCTGGATCTGCTTGCTTTCGCTGACGATGCTCTTGATTCGTGCCATTGTCGTTCTCCTCAACCGCCCGGCTGATCCGTCTGTCTTTGCAAAGCTCCCTCGATGGTCAGGGGAGCATCAGGGGACCCGTCCGGTCCCCGCGTTGTCCTTCTGTCGCGCCAATTTCCGGCGGCCGACGCGGTCGTCCGGCGGAAGTCTCGCCTGCCTCAGCCGACGTCGGCGATCTGTCCCGCCATCACGATGTTCGCGTGCAGGCCCGCAACGGCACCCGTGCCGGCGGCCTTGGTCTTGCTGTGCGACACGAGCAGGTTCCACACCACATCGTCATCGAAGCGGAAGCGGCAGATCAGCTGGTTGGCGCCGGCGATTTTCATCAGCTGCGACGGCGTGAGCTGATCGACCACGGTGGCGACCTCTTCCGACACCCCGAGGCGATACATCGCCTGCGCCTTGTCCGCGCGGATCATGTGCTGCGCGAGCACCAGGTAGGCCAGGTTGACTTCGCGCACTTCTTCCAGCAGCTGTTCGTTGATCCCGCTCATCTGTCGATCCTCCAAAGTGGCGGACTTGTCCGGCGCCCGCGGTGCATTGTTCGAAGACTGAAGTGTGGTCGGTCGGCGGGCCGCGCGAAATCGGACGTTTGCCCAATCGCATGTCGGCGCGCACTGCGTCGCGTGTCAGGCAATTTCCTACGTCCCGCTGTGCGGGCGCCGACAGCAAGTCGAGGCCAGGCGCACGCTCAGGTTCGCGCCGGCCTGTCGATATCCATGCATCGACGGCCGGAACACCGCCTACGCGCAGTCCGCCGCGATCGCGGATAGGCCCGCGCGTAAACGGGGCAGGACAGGTCGGCATGAAAAGGCCGTCAAGGCCAGGAGCGCCCGCATGGCAAAAATGGGCCATGCCCGCGAACTGCCTCGGGCACGGCCATTCCAGAGCGTATTCGCCGAGTCTCGGCGTCAAGGGTTCGCTTCGCCGCGCATTCGCGCGCCCTTGACCCCGCGCCCCGGCAAGGGCGCCCCGCAGCCCCAGTCTGC
>JADCGX010000163.1 GCA_020248785.1 Burkholderiales bacterium
TGCGGCTGCGGTTGCGGCTGCGGTTGCGGCTGCGGTTGCGGCTGCGGTTGCGGCTGCGGTTGCGGCTGCGGCTGCGGCTGCGGTTGCGATCGAGGCTGCGATCGAGGCTCCGGACACCCGCATCGAGGAGTCCGGCGCAACGGCCAACTGGACAGGGACGTTGGCGGCCCCGGTCGGCACCGACAATTCGTTTGCGACGAGCCGCCGCCCGAGCGCGGCGAGCGGTCGATCCGCGGTACCGGCGGGCGACCGACCATTGCCGGGCATCGGCACTTCATCCCGCGGATTCAGTTACTGGTCGCTTGCTTCAAGCATCGGGCGGATCGTTCGGGTAGCTTGGGCGCACGTTGTCCCTCCGGAGTGTCCAATGTCCAGTTTGCTGTCGTCCCGTCCGGTGCTTGTCACCGTTGTGCTGGCCGCGTGCCAGGTCGCTGTCGTTGCAAACGCCCAGACCCCGGGCGCACCCGCCGCCGCAGCGCGGCAGGTCATCACCTCGGCCGAGCAGTTGCCGCGGCGTGTCATCAAGCTCGACAAGCTGCCCAGCCAGTATCTCGAAGCGCCGCGCGCCGAGGTGCTGGCGCTGGCGGCGGTGCTGGAGAAGAACCTGCGCGATGACCTCGATCGCTTTGACATCCAGGACGCCGCCACGCTGCGCAACTACGTGGGTTCGTTGCTCGCGCTAGCCCAGTTGCGCGGCGACTGGGCGGCCGTGCCGGCGCTGGTGGAGCGCCTGAAGAGCCTGCAGGACAAGCCCGGCCCGCGCGCCACCACGGGCACCATCGCCGCCATCTTGACCGAGCAGCAGACCGGCCGGCGCGATGCAGCCTGGGTCCAGGAAGAGGTGCGCCGACGCTACGGCGCGATGAACTGGCGCGAGGTTGCCGACGGCGTGAGGGCTTCCAAGGGCCAGATGGAACTGCTCAGCGCGGCACTGGTGAAGGGCGCGTTCGAGCAGCAGATCGACGTGATGGCGCGCAACATGAACCTCACGGTGCCGGAAGCCATCGTCAACGCCATCGTCGGCGCCCGCGTGCAGAACGAACTGGTGCTGCCGTTCAAGGCCGCCATCGTGGCCGGCTTGCAGGCGGTGGTGGATGCGCAGGCCACCGCCGCGCCCAAGCCCGACCGGTGGACCCCGCGGCAGTTCGCGATCGCGCCCACCGCCGCCGCGCGCGAAGTGGGCGTGGGCATCTGGGACACGGGCGTCGATCTTGCGCTGTTCAGGACCACGGCGGGCCGGGGCATCGCGTTCGACCGCGAGATGCGGCCCAGCCAGGATCTGCTGCGTCCGCTGGGCGACTCGCAGGCCCGGTGGGGGGAGCTGAAGAAGCTTGTGAAGGGCAGCATGGACCTGCGGGCGGCGCTGGACACCGAGGATGCGCGACTGCTCAAGCAGACGGTGGCGTCGCTCAAGCCCGACCAGGTCAAGCAGTTCCAGGAGGAAATGACACTCGCCGCCTTCTACACGCACGGCACCCACGTGGCGGGCATCGCCGTGGCGGGCAACCCGTTCGCGCGCCTCTACACGGCCACCCTGCTGTTCGAGCACCGCACGGAGCCGGTCAAGCCCACCGAAGAGCTGGCGCGGCGCACGGCGGCGGCGTATCGGCAGATCGTGCAGTCCTTCCGGGACCAGAAGCTGCGTGTGGTCAACATGAGCTGGCGCTATGGCGCTTCCCGCTACGAGGGCGCGCTGGCCTGGCACAACGTCGGCGCCTCGCCCGAGGAGCGCAAAGAGATCGCCCGCCGCCTGTTTGCCATCGAGCGCGACGCTCTGCGCGAGGCGATCGCCGCGGCGCCCGAGATCCTGTTCGTGGCCGGCTCCGGCAACGAGGACAACAGCGCCGACTTCGAGGAGTACATCCCGGCGGGCTTCAATTTGCCGAACCTGCTGACCGTCGGCGCCGTGGACCAGGCGGGCGAGGAGACCAGCTTCTCGACGTTCGGCAAGACCGTGGTGGTGCATGCCAACGGCTTCGAGGTGGAGAGCTTCCTGCCAGGCGGCGACCGCGTGAAGTTCAGCGGCACCAGCATGGCCAGCCCGCAGGTGGCCAATCTGGCGGCCAAGCTGTTCGCGCTCAAGCCCGACCTGACGGTGGCCCAGGTGCGCCAGGCCATCCTCGACGGCGCCGAGCGCGACGGGCAGGTGAACCTGATTCACCCGCGCAAGACGGCGCAACGGCTGGGCATTACGCCGTGACAGTCCCCACTCGGGAACACTCGGGAACAAGGGAGAACAAGCGGGCGCGCGTGCTGCCGGCAGGCCGTGCTCTTTGTCGGCAGCGCGGGGCCTGCCCCGCGCTCAGACCGCCGGGCGGCGCAGCGTGATGCTGGTCGGCCGCGCGTAGCCGGGGTGGGCAGTCTCGGCCACCTTCGCGAAGCCCAGCGCCGCGAAGGTCGCATGGTTCTCGGTCAGTTCGATGCGCGTCTGCAGCTCCAGCGCGGTCCGTCCGTGGTCTCGTGCCAGGCGCGCGGCGGCGCCGATCAGCGCGCGCGCCACGCCGCGCCGGCGCGCCGCTGCGGCCACGGCTAGTTTGCCGACGTAGACGCAGTCGTCGCGGATCGATGCAAACGCGCAGCCCACCAGCGTGTTGCCGACCGTCGCGACGATCAGATGCTCGTCGGCCGCCTTTGCGCGCAGAGCGTCGACATCCAGTCGCGCCAGCGACGACGGCGGATCGATGCGGCCGTCCATGTCGGCGAACGCCGCTTGCAGCAGCGCGAGCAGCGCCGGCCAGTCCGAGAAGTTGGGCGGGCGAACCGCGATCCGCAGGCTCTCGGACATGGACCGACCCGCCGTTCTACAGGTGCTCGATCGAGCGCGCGTAGTACGCCAGCAACGCCGCTTCCTGCGGCCGCGCAAGGTACAGGCCGTCGGTCGCATCGACCAGATGCCGCAGGGTCAGCATGCGCAGGCCGGCGCCGACCGCGTAGTCCCAGTCGCCGCGCGGCACGTACACCCGGGCACCGCGCGCGGTCAGTCGCTCGACCTCGGCGCCCACGCGCGACTTGATTTCCAGTTCGCTCAGGCTCTGGCCGTCGGCAGCCAGCAGCACGCGCGCCACCAGCGGCACCGGCAGCACCGGAATCAGCCGGCCCACGGCCTGCATCAAGTGGTTGCCCAGCGCGGCCACCTCGCGCACCCGGTCCTCCTTCGACAGCGTGCGCAAGTCGATGCCGCGCTCGGCGCAGTACGCGCCGACCGACACCGGCGTGCCGAAGTTCACGCAGGCGTAGCCGAAGCGGTACCAGCGGCTGCGCAGCGCCAGCCCGAGCTGCGTGCCGGCGAAGCGCAGCGTGGTCCA
>JADCGX010000164.1 GCA_020248785.1 Burkholderiales bacterium
ATCTCCAGACCGTCGCGCGTTTTCAGCAAGAACGGCCGCTGCTCGACCATGAGTTCCGGTTTGATCCAGGGGCGGCTCGAGAAGAGCTCCTCGAGAGTTCGCTTCTTCTCGTCCAGCAAATACCACGCGACGGGGTGGCGGTCCGAGATGGAGGTCACCAGCAGGCGCTCGCCGTCCGGCGTGCGGCGGAAGCTGTTGACCCGATTCGGCAGCGCGCCGTCGATCATCCGCTGCAGCCGGGCGTACTCCTCGTCGATCCAGACCGTCTCCGGACGGTCGGCCTGGACCTGGTAGCCGATCACGCGGTTGGTCCTGAAGTCGCGAATCAAGCCAGGAACCCGATCGCTGTTGCCGTCCGCACCCATGTCGAACCGGGGATGCTGGGCGACCAGTTCACCCAGCTTGCGCGCGTTGGGGTCGTAGCGAAAGATGCCCGTGGTCGGACGATCGCCGTTCCAGGCTACCACCATCGTCTGGTTGTCCAATTCGAAGGCCAGTGGGACGAAGACCGGCCCCTTGTTGCCTTCGTACTGCGCAATCGGCTCCCAGGGGGAGTCCGCATCCTTGCGGTAGTACACGATGATCTCGTAGCGGTCCCTGACGAACGCGCGCGCCACCCGCGCCACGTTGTTGTTGTCGAGAACGTAATCGAACACGCGATCCGGGCGGCGCTCCGTCAGCAGCGTGGTGCGCCCGGTGACGACGTTCATCCGGTAGACGTCGACCGACTCGGCGTCGCGCTGGTTGCCGGCGACCAGAATCTCTTCATTGTTGCCCGGCAACGTGCTCAGCACTTCGTAGCCGCGAAACACAGTCTGGTTGCGACTGCGAAACTCCCGCACGGTCGGCGACAGGCGCCGCGTCTGCTTGCCGTCGCGGCTGACCATGAACAGTCCGCCGCCGTCGAACCGCCCGGCGCCGGTGGGCGAGTTGAGCTGTCCAAGCGTGAACACCAGGCGCTCGTTGCCGACCCAGCGCACGTCCAGCACGTCGAAATCGCGGATGTCGGTGATGCGGTTGACCGAGCGTTGCTCCAGGTCGACGATCGCCAGGTTCATCTTCCCGTTCGCGGGCACCGAAACAGCGAAGAAGCGGCCATTTTGCGAAAGCACTGGACTCGCGTACGCAGGAGGGCGGAACAGATCGGCAATCGGAATTGGCTGGGCCAGCGCGGGGACAGCGGTAGCCGCGATTCCCAGCACGGTGCCCAGGGCAAACAGTGCACCAGCAAGGCGGTTCATTTTCATGGCAGGGAGAGTGGGTTGTTTACGACGGACGAATTGTTGCCGAAGGCTTGACGCGACCGGATCACCTTGCGACAACCGGCGCCGACCGGCGGACGGGCTGCCGTACGGAAGCGATGAATCGTACGTGAACCACTGCGGCCCGGCCAGTCATGCTGCAGCGCATGCCGTGGCGCAGGCCGTGGCCCAGCCGGCGCCGCGGTTTGCACCGGTGATGCGCCCCGGCCCGTACCCTCCGCGTCCGCCGGCAGCCCCGCGGAAGCCACAGCCTCGGGGGCGTCGGGCACGGCGCCCGGGCGCAGGCCCGCGGCAGCCTCAGCGGACCACGATCACGCGAAAGTCGTTGACATTGGTGCGCGTCGGGCCGGTTACCACCAGCCGCTCGCGTGCCGCAAACCAGTCGTAAGCGTCGTGCCGGGCCAGGTGCGAGGCCTTGCCGGCTGCATCGACGCCGCTCCGCGCGTCGTCGTCGCTGCTCCACCAGGCCCCGGCGTTGTGCTCGGTGCCGTCGATGCCGTCGGTGTCGGCGGCCAGCGCCGCCACGCCGGGCACACCGTGCAGTTCCAGCGCGAGCGACAGCAGGAACTCGCTGCAGCGGCCGCCGCGCACATCCGCGCCGGCCGGCCCGGGCGGCAGCGTGACCGTGCACTCGCCGCCGCTAATGAGGGCCACCGGCGGCGCCAGCGCCGCGGCGGGCGCGCCGTGCTGGCGCACCTGCCGCACCAGCGCGGCATAGACCTTGGCGACTTCGCGTGCCTCGCCGGTCACCGTGTCGCCGAGGATCGCAGTCCGCAAGCCCTGCCGCTGGCATACGGCAGCAGCCGCCTGCAGACTGGCCTGCGCCGTGGCGATCACGACGTTGCGGACCCCGCCGAACAGCGGGTCCTGGGGCTTGGGCGTCTCCGGCAGTTCCCCGCCGGCGCCGCGCGCCAGGTGTTGCGCCACCGCGGGCGGCACGGCGCAGCCGTGGTGCCGCAGGATCGCCTGCGCGTCGCCGAAAGTGGACGGGTCCGGCGCGCAGGGGCCGGAGGCAATGTCGGCCGGGTCGTCGCCGGTGACGTCGGACACGACCCGCGCCAGCACCTGCGCACCGTTGGCAGCCGCGGCCTGCGCCAGCCGGCCGCCCTGAATCTGCGACAGGTGCTTGCGCACGACATTCATCTGCCCGATCGGCGCACCGCAGCGCAGCAGCTCGCGCGTGGTCGCCTTCAGATCCGCCATGGATACGCCGTCGGCGGGCAGGGACAAGAGCGCCGAGCCTCCGCCGGAGACCAGCGCGAGCAGCAGATCGCCCGGGCCGAGCGACCGGGCGAGACCCAGGATCTCGAGCGCCGCGGCCTCGCCGGCCGCGTCGGGCACGGGATGGCCCGCTTCCACGACGCGAATGCGTGCGGTCGGCAGGCCGTGGCCGTAGCGCGTGATAACCAGGCCGTCGAGCTCGACCTGCGGCCAGGCGGCTTCGACGGCGGCGGCCATGCTGGCGGCGGCCTTGCCGGCACCGACGACCAGCACGCGGCCGGACGGCGGCGGCGGCAGGTGGCCCGCCACGATCCGCAGCGGATCGGCCGCGGCGACGGCGGCCTGAAAGCTCTCGATCAGCAGTTGCGGCGGCCGTGCAGCAGTCATGCAACGAGCATAGCGGCAGGCCGCAGCGCTCCGGGCGCGCGGCGGTCCGTGCCACGGCCGCGGCCGCGGCAACGCGACCCGCTCAAGGCGGCTACTTGAGGATGCGGAACAGGTTGTGGTGCGAATCCGTGAAGGTGGGTAGGTCCGGCCGGTCGCGGACCTCGCTGGCGGCCTCCCTGATGCGCGGATGCTCGAGCAGCGCCTTGTCGCGCGTGACCAGCACCTGGTCGGTGGAGCTCAGCCAGTAGTCGGCGCCGATCGAGGAGGG
>JADCGX010000165.1 GCA_020248785.1 Burkholderiales bacterium
GCGCCCACCGACCGCCTGCGCCGCACCCTCAAGGCCCGCGCGCCCTGGGACACGGCCGCCGCCACCGGCAAAGCCGCAGGCCCACGCGGGAAGTGACCGCGCCGATGCTCTCGGCGCCACAACCGCTGACGGACCGGCACCAGCTCGCCGACTTCGACAGCGGCGAGCCGGCGCTGGACGACTGGCTGAAGCGCCGCGCCGCAAAGAACCAGGCCAACGGCTCGTCACGCACCTACGTCGTGTGCGACAGAGACACCGTCATCGGCTACTACTGCCTGGCTGCCGGCGCCATCGGCCACGCCGAGGCGCCGTCAAGCATAAAGCGCAATCGGCCCGACCCGTTTCCTGTGCTTGTCCTCGGTCGCCTGGCCATCCACAAGGACCACCACCAGAAGTGCATCGGCACCGCGCTGCTCAACGACGCCATCCGGCGTGCGCTCCAGGCCGCCGAGATCGCCGGCGTCACTGCGCCGCTGGTGCACGCCATCTCGGAACAGGCCCGGCGCTTCTACCTCTCGCGCGGCTTCATCGAGTCGCCCATCAAGCCCATGACGCTGTGCCTGATGCTGGCCACGGTCCACCAGGCCCTGCGGGAGTCATAGCCGCTAGGGGGGGCGTGCGTGCGCGTTCGATCTGGGCTTGAACGGCGGCGATCACTTGCTTGCCGACGGTGCTGGTCGCCGCGACCGCCGGCGGGATGCCGGCTGCGTTCAGCAGGTCGGCGAACTGGCCGATCCAGTACTGCTCGAACATGGCGTGGTCCTTGGGCATGATGCCTTCTTGCAGCGTGTAGCCTGCCACGTCGTGGCCGGCGCGCCGAAGTTCCCTGATCCAGTCGTACACGGTCCGCACGACCCTGGGCGCCAACGCGCAAGAAGACCGGGGTCAGAAGGCGGGGTCACCCATTAGCCGCCCGGTTGCAAGAGCGCGCAGTTGACCTTGGGCGCGCACCGCGCGCCCTTCTTTTCTTCTGATCACGCCTGCCTCGACACACCCGGGATGCGTCGTCAATGTGGTTGTCGTCCCTCGGCCCAATCGTGGCCAGGGCGCACCAGTCACCCATCAGGTTCAAGGCGTGCCGCCATGCTGCCGCGGCGCCCCTGGCGAGTTCTCCTCGCCCCAGACATTCCTCAGTGCCCAGCGTGCCACACCGTTGTCGGCGAGGTAGAACTTGAAGCCCTTCGTGTGCATGCGAAGGGCTTCGATCCTGAGGATGACAGGTTTGCCGTGACGCTGGCCGACGCGCCGTGCCGTCGCTTCATCGGTGGACAGATGAACCTGCTGACGCGCCTGCGGCTTCAAACCCTCTGACAGGATTGAGTTGACGAAGCGCGTTGCGGTGCCGTGATATAGCGTCGGCGGCGGTTCTTGCGGAGGCGAGCCAAGCACCACCGGCACCGAGTGCCCTTGAGCGGCGCGAATACGCAGCCCGTCGTCCGAGAGAGAAAACCGCTTCTTGTCGCTGGTCTCGACGACATGCAGCAGATCCTCGCGGCCAAACTGTGTTCCGGCTGCATTGCCCTTCTCGACCAGGTCGTCAATGCTGGTCCAACCTTGCGGGTCCAATACCAAGCCGATGGCATCGGGCTTGTGACGTAGGACGAAGCTCAAGAACTTGCTGAGTTGAACGGAATCGACCGACATCAACCCTTCTCCTTCCTGTTCTCTGGCGTAACGAATCCGATAGGCCGCTTTGGCGGATCGGGCGGTGTCATGAGTTCGCGGATCGCCTCGAAGACCTGCTTGAGCTGGGCGCGGGTGTTGCGGCTGAAGCTGTCGTGCTGCAGGGCCAGCGCCTCGGTCTTCTCCTCGAGTTCCCCGAGCCGCTTGGCCAGGTCGCCGTGGGTGGTGGCCAGCGCGCGCACGCGCACGAAGGTGCGCATGATCTCGATGTTCACCGCGATGGCGCGCGCACTGCCCAGCAGCGGAAGACGAGCAACAGAAGCTGGATATCGTAGCGATGGGCATCGCCGACCGCGGGTCGCCGGCCCGGTTCCACCGAGGCATGCCGGCCGCGCGCAGACGACCCGCACCACGCAGGGGCGACGCCGCGACCGGACGATCGGACCGCCACGCGCGTTCTCGAACCCTGCAGCCGCAATGCCCGACAGGCACCACCACACGGGCCGGGCTGGCGTCATCGGTCGCTTGCATGTCAAACATCACAACCGTTATGATGTGGATCATTATGCAGTTTTCGCACCACCTTCACCTGTCGTGCCCACCCGTCGCGCTGATCCGCCGTGCTCGCCCGTTGTTTCTGTCCGTCGTGGCCGCACGTCGTGGCCTCCAATCTTGACGCCGTGCGATGTCCCCCCATCCTGATCGCCGCTCGCGTTCGCCATTCGCATGCCGCAGTCACCACCCCTTTCCGTCCGCAGCCTCCCGTGCCGAGGCAGGCTTCATGACCCCGGATGTGCAGTTTTGTCAGCTTGGTGAGCTGAGCATCGCCTACACGTCGCACGGCGACGGCGTGCGCGGCTGCCTGGTGCTGGTCCAAGGCCTGGGCCAGCAGTTGACCGCATGGCCAGCCTCGCTGGTGCGCGCGCTGGTACAGGCTGGCGTGCGCGTGGTGTGCATCGATAACCGCGACGTGGGAAAGTCCAGCCGGCTGACGGGCCGCCCACCCATGGCGTGGATCTACCTGCGCCATCGGCTGGGGCTGACCAGCCGCGCCCCCTACCTGCTGGACGACATGGCCGACGACCTGGGCGGCCTGATCGAGCACCTGGGTGCGGGGCCTGTGCATCTGGTGGGCCTCTCGATGGGCGGCATGCTGTGCCAGATCGTCGCGGCTCGAAAGCCGGCACGGGTGGCCTCGCTCACCTCGATCATGTCGTCCTCGGGCGACCACCGGTTGCCACGCGCGCGGCCCGAGGTGATGCGGCACATCCTGACGCCACCGCGGCGACCGACGTTCGAGCAGGCGCTGGCTCATGGCGTGCGCACCTGGGAGCTGATCGGCAGCCCGCGCTATCCAACCCCGCGCGCGGTGCTGGTCGACCGCGTCAGGCAGGAACTCGAACGCGGCGCGCCCGATGCAGGCGGCACCGAGCGGCAGTTCGCCGCCGTGCTCGCGTCGGCCCCGCGCGTGCCGCTGCTGCGCCTGATCACCGCGCCCACGCTGGTCATCCATGGCGACGCGGATCCGCTCGTGCCTTTGGCGGCGGGGCGGAACGTCCACGCGCTCACGCCGGGTGCCCGCCTCGAGGTCATCGAGGGCATGGGCCACGACCTACCCGAGCCGCTGGTGCCGCGCATCGCCGCGCTGATCGTCGAACACGTCGCGCATGTCGAGCACGCCCGCGCGGTGGCGCGGCCTGTGCCGTCCCCCCACGCATCCGACCCACCCGTCACCACCCCACCGACGGCGGTCACTGGAGAACCCGCATGAAGATCCTGGCGCTCGGCGGCTGTGGCCTGATGGGGCAGCACTTTGTCGAAACCACCTTGAAGCTGGACGGCTGGACCAAGCTGACGATTGCCGACCGCGATCACGCGGCAGCCACCTGTTACGCGCGCTCGCTCGACCACCCGCGCATCGACGGGGTGCAAATCGACGCGACCGACCGCGGCGGGCTCACGGCGCTGCTGCAGGCCTACGACATCGTGGTGTCCACGATCGGCCCGTACTACCTGTTCGGCACCACGGTGCTGGAGTGCGCGATCGAGGCCTGCTGCCATTATGTGGATATCTGCGATGACC
>JADCGX010000166.1 GCA_020248785.1 Burkholderiales bacterium
GATCGCCTCCGCCGTCTGCTCCAGACTCAGCCCGAACAACAGCGGCAGCGCCACCGCCTGCGCCTGTCGCAACTGCTCCGCCGTCTGTGCCTGCGCGATCATCTCCCGCGCCATCTCGACCAACTCCGACCCACGCACCGGTCTCGCCATCGTCTTGCTCCCGCCAGAATGATGGCCATAATTATTATCCTAATGAAGTAGAATTGGAATCATATCGCCGCCGGCCGTCAGGCCGGGGCGTTCAGCAGCGAGGGAGGTAGTTCAGCGTAGCCGGGTGCGCTTGAGCAACAGCGAGTTCGTGACAACGCTAACGCTGCTGAACGCCATCGCCGCCCCCGCCACCAACGGCGACAGCAGGCCGAACGCGGCCAGCGGAATGCCGACCACGTTGTAGGCGAACGCCCAGAACAGGTTCTGGCGGATCTTGCGCACGGTGGCGCGCGACAGCGCGATCGCTTCGGCCACGAGCAGCGGGTCGCCGCGCATCAGCGTCACGCCCGCGGCGTGCATCGCTACGTCCGTGCCGGAGCCCATCGCGATGCCGAGGTCGGCCGCGGCCAGCGCGGGTGCGTCGTTGATGCCGTCGCCGACCATGGCCACCCGGCGCGGGCCGTTCGGGCCAGCCTTCAGCGCGGCCACGCGCGCGGCCTTATCCTGCGGCAGCACGTTGGCCTCGAACTGCGTAAGCCCGAGGTCCTCGGCCACGCGCGCCGCGGCGCCCGCGTTGTCGCCAGTGAGCATGGTGGTCACGATGCCTTGCGCCGTCAGCGCGGCGATGGCCGCCCTGGCCGACGGCTTGGACGCGTCGGCAAAGGCGATCACGCCGCGCGCGCGCCACGCACCCGCGTCGCCACCCGCGTCGCGCTGCGCCAGCCACGACACGGTGTGGCCGCGCGCCTGCAAGGCCTCGGCCTGCTGCGCCAGCGCGCTGCGGTCGACACCGAGTTCGTCGAGCCAGGCAGCGCCGCCAAAGACCGTGTCCACGCCGTTCACACGCGCGCGCACGCCGCGGCCGGCCACGACGCCCGCGCTTTGCACGTCGAGCGGCACGTCGGCCGGTGCGTCGGCAGATGTGGCACGTACGGCATCGGCCAGCGGATGCGTGCTCGCGCCGTTCACTGCCGCCGCCAAGGGCAAGAGCACAGCGCGGTCGATCCCCGGTGCGGCGAGCACCTCGGCCACGCGCGGTTTGCCTTCGGTCAGCGTGCCGGTCTTGTCGAACGCCACAACTGACACGTCGCGTGCAATCTCCAGCGCCTCGGCGTCCTTGATCAGCACGCCGCGCTGGGCTGCAAGGCCGGTGCCGACGATGATCGCTGCCGGCGTTGCCAGGCCCAGCGCACAGGGGCAGGCGATCACCAGCACGCTCACCGCGTTGATCAGCGCGACTTCGACGCCCGCGCCGACCACCATCCAGCCGACGAGCGTGACGAGCGCGATCAGCAGCACCACCGGCACGAAGACGGCGGCGATCCGGTCAACCAGACGCTGGATCGGCGCCTTTGCGCTCTGCGCCTGCTCCACCAGCCGGCTGATGCGCGCGAGCATCGTCTCGGCGCCGATCGCGGTGGTTTCGATCTCGATGCGGCCGGTCGTGTTAAGCGCGCCACCGGCGACCGTGTGGCCTGGACCCTTGTCGACCGGCAGGCTCTCGCCCGTGAGCATCGAATCGTCGACCGACGTGCTGCCGGCGCGGATCACGCCATCGACCGCGATGCGTTCACCCGGCAGCGCGACGACGATGTCGCTAACGCGCACGGCCTCCACCGGCACCTCGCGCTCGCGTCGGCCCACGAGCAGGCGCGCGGTCGGCGGCCGCAGCTGGCCGAGCAGGCGCACGGCCTCCGAGGCCTGACGCTTGGCCCGCGCCTCCAGCCACTTGCCCAGCAGCACCAGCGCGATCACCACCGCGGAGGCCTCGAAGTACAGGTGCGCGCTGTGCCCCTCCACCAGCCACAGGTACAGCGACAGGCCATACGCGGCCAGGGTGCCGATCGACACCAGCAGGTCCATGTTGCCGGAGTACGCCGTTACCGCCTTGAACGCCGCCACGTAGAAGCGCCGCGCGCACCAGAACTGCACCGGGGTTGCGAGCAGCCATTGCAACCAGGCGGGCAGCAGGAGGTCGATGTCCACCAGACCGAGCAGCATGGGTGCCACCAGCGGCGCGGCCAGCAGGAGGGCCAGCACCGCGTCGCGTTTCAAGGTCGCGTTGGCGTCGGGCTGCGATGGGTTTGCGCCGATGGCAGGCGCGGCGTCGATGCGCGCGCTATAGCCAGCGTGATCGATCGCGGCGATCAGCGGCTCTAGGCCCAGGCCTTGCACGGTCTCGACCGTGGCGATTTCGGAGGCGAGATTGACGCTGGCGCGCAGCACGCCGGGGACGGCGGCCAGCGCCTTTTCCACCCGCGCCACGCAGCTTGCGCAGGTCATGCCCTCGATCTGCAGGCGCAGCGTTTCGGTCGGCACCTCGTAGCCGGCGTCGTCAACGGCCTGTACGAGCGCGGCGGCCGGCACGGGCCGCGCCAGCGTGACAGCGGCCGACTCGGTCGCGAGATTGACCGCGACCTGCGCCACGCCGGGCACGGCGGCCAGCGCCTTCTCCACGTGCGCCACGCAGGAGGCGCAGCTCATGCCCTTGATGGACAGCGCAAGGCGCTGGACCGGCAGGGCGGTGACTTCAGCGGAGGCGGCGTTCATGACGCGACACGGCGGGAAAGGGGGCGGCGGCCAAACCAGCGCGCCACCCGCGCACGGTACGCCGCATACCGCTCGCCGTGCAGCGCGGATAGATGGGCTTCTTCCAGCCGCACCTGCACCTGAATCAGAACCTCGGCCGCGGCAAGCAGCGCCAGCGTGGCTGCGGCCGGCACCAGCAGGACAAGACCCACCAGGATCAGGCGCATGCCGAGAAAGATGGGGTTGCGCGACCAGCCGAACAAGCCGTGCGTCACCAGTGACGTGCGCCTTTCGGTGTCGATGCCGATCCGCCACGCCGCGCCCATCTGCGCCTGCGCGAGCACGATCAGGCCCAGCGCGCCAACCAACAAGGCCCAGCCGAGCGGCACCAGCGCCGTTGGTACCGCGTCGATGATGCCGAGCAAGCGAGTGCCGGCTGGCCCAGCCGCCACGGCCGCCGCGATCAATGCACTGGCGAGGATGCATAGCCGAAAGCCGCGGGCCACGTAGCCCGCCGCGTCGTCGCTCTTGGGCAACACCAGAGGGTTGATGCCCGTGCGTCGCCACACCCACCAGGAACGCAGGGCAAACGCCAGGAGGAAGTAGGCGATCAGGAAGGCTGGCAGCGCCAGGCGGGCGGCGGGCGAGTCGAGCGGTGAAAGCGTCATGGGGTGTTGCGGACAGCGGCGCGGTTGGGGTTGATGAGTACGGCAGCCTAGACTCCGTATCGGGGTACGGAGTCAAGCCCCGTCATCGAGCACGGTCATCAAGGACCGCGTTGAGGCACGCTCCTCGGGTCCCCCGGCAGTCGGCAAGGACAAGGATCGCGCGTCATGGGCAACAGCGACAGCATGACCGGTAACACGGCTGACAACACGGCTGCTAATGCCACTGGCTACGCCATCGGCGCGCTCGAGCGGGCCGGCCGCGTTGGCGTGGAGACGGTGCGCGATTACCAGCGGCGCGGCCTGTTGCCGCAGCCGCCCAAGCCGGCGCGCCTCGCGGGGGCCTATCGCCGCTATCGCGTGGCCGCGGTGGCGCGCCTGCGCTTCATCCGCCGCGCGCAGCGGCTCGGCTTCGCGCTGGACGAGATCGCCGAGTTGCTGCAACTGGCCGATGGCACCGACCGGCGTTGGATCCGGCGCATCGCCAGCGCGCGCCTGGCGCGGCTGGAGGCGCGTATCGCCGACATGCAGCGCATGGCGGACACGCTGCACCACCTGATCCATGCGTGCGAGGACAATGGCCGCGCGCCGCATTGCCCGATCGTCGAGTCGATCACGGAGCCCGGCGATGGCCGGTGACTGGCGCATCGTCAACGACGACGTGATGGGCGGCGTATCGAGCGCGCGCGTTGAGACGATCGATTCTGGTGTGCGCTTCAGTGGTGAGATACGGCTCGAGTTCGACGGCGGGTTCGCGTCGATGCGACGACCCGCCAGCCTGCCCGCGCAGGCCACGGGTCTGCAGGTGCAGGCCCGTGGGGACGGCAATCGCTATCGGCTCACCGTCTATACGCGGGATGCAACCAGTGGACGGGCCTGGCCGTTCAGCCACCACGCCGTATTCGCCACCGCGCCCGGCGCCACGACGGTCGAGCGCCTGCACTGGCCGCAGTTCCGTGCGAGCTTTCGCGGGCGCGCCGTGCCGGATGCGCCGCCCATCGGCGCCGCCGACGTGCTCGGCCTCGGCATCATGATCACCAAGGCCGAGCACGCGGCCGGCGCGGGCGCGTTCGTGCTCGAGCTGATCGACATCGCGCCCGTGCTCGCTGACACGTAACGCCGCCTAGCCCGGATATTTCACGAGCATGAGGTCAGCGGCCTCGTGCTTACGCGCGTTGTCAGAGGAGAACGAAGCCTGCGGACAACCGAGGATCGCAGATGCCAAAGTGTATGCAAGACAAGATCGACTTCGGCCGCCTGGGTCGTCGCCGCATC
>JADCGX010000167.1 GCA_020248785.1 Burkholderiales bacterium
CGCCGCTGGCGTAGCCGTAAATCAGCAGCCCCAGCAGCACCGCCGGATGGTGCGCCGCCGAGCCGCGTCCGGCGTACTGGCCGATCAACTCGCCCAAGTCCAACTGCTCGATTACCTCGACCACGAACCGCGCCAAATGTGTCTCGGGCAGCCACTCATCGATCGACGGCGGTAACAGATAGGCAGTGTGGCGATCGGCTTGAACGAATCGACTCATCGGGATTGCCTCGACCGTGCTGTGCCCCTGTTGTCCCGTCCTGTGATCGCCGTGCATAGGGCAAATCCGACAGGGCAAATCCGACAGGGCAAATCCGACAGGGCAAATCCGACTCTGCCCTCACGCCGATGCAAAGGTCCGACAGACTCCTAGGTTGGACGCACTGGCCAGGCTGATACCAAGCTAGGAGTCTCTGCGGTACGCGGCGCCGCAGTTGCCGCGGAAGCCGGCGCTCATGCCGACAGGGCGAGCAGCCGCTTTCCTGTAAACTCCAAGAGATTCTGCCGAAGGATACGTTTCTGATGACGGGCACCACCCCCGCCACGCCTGCCACGACGGTCGGCGCTTACCTGCGGGATTTGCCGCCGGACCGGCGCGTCGCCATGGCGCGCGTGTGCAGCATGATCCGCCGCTCGGCGCGCGGCGTGCGCGAGAGCATGCGTTATGGGTTGGCGTTCTACGAACTGGATGGGCCGCTGTTCGCTCTTGAGTCTGGCCGCCGCCATATGTTGTTGTACGTGGCCGAGCAAGAAGTCGTCATCAAGCACAAAGACACCGTTCTGGGCGTTGACATCCGGCGCAGCTACATCAAGTTCTCGGACTTGAACCGGCTGCCGCTCGACGTTGTGGAAAAGATCGTGCGCGACTCGGTAGCCGCACGCCGCCAGCGCGTCAGCGCCGGCACCGTGCCCTCACAGGCCGACCTGCTGAAACTGTGGTCCATCAGCGAGGAGGCGGCCACGCCCCCGCCGCCGCGGCAGACCATCAGCCTGAAGCCCACGCTGCCCGAGACCCCGATCGCACCACCGCCCCCGACTACACCGGCCAAGAAGGCGGTGGTCAAGGCGGTCACCTCGGCCCCCGCCGCCAAGAATCCGGCCGTCAAGGCGCCCGCCAAAGCGGCAACCAAAGCGGCAACCAAGACGGCCGTCAAGGCGGCGCGTCGGTAGTTGGCGCGCCCCGCGCCCAACCCGCTAGGGCCGCTTCGGCGGCCCCTCAACCTCCTGTTCGTGAGCCGCCAGCCGGGGGCGTCGCGAACACGGGACTTGCGCCGGTGCCAGCGAGGTGACGGTTGCGCGGACCGGGACCGCCGATCTTGGCAGGCAGCGATGCCATGCTCTCTCCGGGCCGCCCCCAGAGCCGACAGGCGGGCAAGCCGCGCGAAGCCACTCGGAGCACACTGTGGCCGTTTCGGCGCTGCGCCAACTCCACCCCGCGTCCTATCCGCCGACCAGTCCCCGTGGCTTCGGCCAAACGCCGTTTCCCACGCTACTCAGCGTGAGGACGTCGACCGAAAAGGCAACGACAGCGACGAGACGTCCGTGCTAGAGCAGTGTTTAGTTCTGTTTAGAACTTAAACGCGCGTTGGCCCGGATGACCTTCTGCACGATATCGCGAGCGCTCGTGGTCCAGATGAACGGCTTGGGGTCGATGTTGTGGTGAGCGACGTCGTCGTTGATCGCGGCTTCCAATTCGGCGACGCTGGTGAACACGCCGCGGCGCAGGCGCTCGGTCGTGATGTCGCGGAAGAATCGCTCCACCATGTTCAGCCACGAAGCCGAGGTCGGCGTGAAGTGCAGGTGGAAGCGCGGGTGCTTGGCCAGCCACTGCTGCACCGCCGGATGCTTGTGAGAGGCGTAGTTGTCTGCGATCAGGTGCAACGTCTTGCCCTTGGGCGTCTCGCGGTCGATCTTGCGCAGGAACTTCAGCCACTCGGCATGGGTGGGGCGCTGCCGGCACTGGCCGATTATCTTGCCGTCCAGCACGTTCATCGCAGCAAACAACGTGGTCGTGCCGTGGCGCTTGTAGTCGTGCGTCATCGTCTGCGCGCGGCCCTTCTTCAGCGGCCGCCCGGGCTGCGTGCGGTCCAGTGCCTGCGCCTGGCTCTTCTCGTCACAGCACAGCACCAGCGCGTGCTCGGGCGGGGACATGTACAGGCCGACGATGTCTTCGAGCTTCTCGACGAATTGCGGGTCGCGCGAGACCTTGAAGCCGCGCTCGATGTGCGGCTTCAGGCCGTGAGATTGCCAATGTCGCCACACGGTGCTGGCAGCCACGCCCAACTCGGCGGCCAGCTTGCGCGTGCTCCAGTGCGTGGCCGCCGCGGGCTTGCTCTGGGTGGTGAGTCGCACCAACTCCGCCACGTTCACCTTGACCGGCGGCGCGCCACGAGGCAGGTCGCGCTCGATGCCTTCCAGCCCTGCCTGCAGATACCGATCGCGCCAGCGCGCCACCTGCACGCGCCCAATGCCGAGTTGCTCGGCAATTTGCTTGTTCTGCAGGCCTTGCGCAGCCAGCAAAACGATCCTCGCGCGCTTATCAAGCCTCACGCTCGTGCGCCCGGAGCGCGACATCCTCGTCAGCTCC
>JADCGX010000168.1 GCA_020248785.1 Burkholderiales bacterium
CGCCTTGCAGCATGATCTGCGCCGGCTGCGCGCGCACGAGCCGGTGCAGGCACTGCCGCAGACCGCGGCTTACGTGGCCGCCAAGCTGCTGCGCCGCCGCTGGCCGTGGGTGACGGCGGGTGCTGCCGCAGTGCTGATGGCGGCGGGCTTCACCGTGCGCGTGGTGCAGGAGCGCAATGAAGCGCAGTTTCAGCGCCAGCAGGCCGAAGGGCTGATCGAGTTCATGCTCGGCGATCTGCGCAAGAAGTTGGAGCCGGTCGGCCGGCTGGACGTGCTCGACTCGCTCGGCGAGCGGGTGCTGTCGCACTACGGCGAGCGGCCGGACGAGTTGCTGAGCGCAGCCGAGCTGAGCCGCCGCGCCCGCTCGCTGCACCTAGTGGGTGAGATCGCGCAACTGCGCGGCCAGGCCGAGCGGCGCGCGCAGGCGCTGGCGCGCGCGGCCGCCACGACCGAGGCGCTGCTGGCGCAGGTGCCCGACGATCCGCAACGCATCTTCGACCACGCGCAGAGCGTCTTCTGGGTGGGTAGTGCCGCCTTCGACGCCGGCGACCTGAAGTCGGCGGAGGCCGCCTTCCGCAGTTATGCGGCGTTTGCCGACCGGCTGGTCGCCATCGACGCCGGCAAGCGCGAGTGGGCGATGGAGCAGGCGTGGGCCAAACGCAACCTGGCCGCGGTGTACGTGCGCGGCGGTCGCAGCGCAGAGGCGATCGCGCTGCTGGACGCGTCGCAACGGGTCTGGGCCGAGATTGCGCGTGGCGACCCGGGTCTGGTCTTCGAGTGGGTGGACGACCTGGGCTGGCTGGCCGAAGCGCGCGAGCAGGCCGTGGACTACCGCGGCGCAATTGCCGCGCGCCAGTCGATCGTTTCCGTGTTGGAGCAACCCGCTTTGCAGCAGGACGCGCGAACGACGCGGAGGCGGCAGATTGCGCTGCGGCGACTGGCGTCCCTGGAGTTGTCGGTGGGTAACGTCGAGGCCGCGTTGGCGCATGCGCAGCGGGCTGAAGCGTCGAGCGCCGCACGGTCCCGCGACGATCCCGCCGATCTGGTCGCGCTGGCGGAGCTGGCGTTCTCGCGCGCGCAGTTGGCCGAAGTGCTGCGTCACGCGCGGCCCCGGGCCGATGCGGACCGCGTGTTGGCGGCCTTGCGCGCCGACGTGGATCGACTGCTGGCGGCCGACAGCGGACGCACGGCTTGGCAACTGCTCGATGGGATGGCGTGGCGGCTTGCAGCCTCCACGGCCGAAACCGCCGACCAACGGCGCCGCGCGGCGCAGGGCATGACGGCATTTCTGGACCGCGTTACGTCCCGCCCGCCCGGTAGCGACCGCGGCGGGTGGAGCGCAACCACCTACGAAGTGGCTGCGACGGCGTTCGAACTTGGCCAACTGCGCGCGGCCATGGGCGACCGGTATGCGGCGCTGTCCTACTGGCAGACCGCGCTCGATCGCCTGACCGAAGAACCGATGGTGCAAGCTCCGGCGCGGCTGCTGCTCGCCGCCCGCGCTCACCTTCGGCTCGGCGACCTGGCCGCCGCTCGCTGGCTGGCCGCGCAAATGGCGATGACGCCTTATCGGCACCCCGACGTTGCCCTACTCCAGCGCGAACTGACCGACGGGGCGGTCTTCGCGACCACGAAAGGTCAGCGTCGATGAAAGCAGCAAAGAAGACCATCGCCAAGAAGAGCCGAACGGCGGTCAAGCGCAAGGCGGTTCCGGCGGCACGCAAACGGGCGGCCGCCGCGCCCAAGATCGTGCCCATCACCATCAAGGTGCAATTGAACGACCCGGACTGGCCGCTGAAGGTCACGCCATTCGTGGCCCAAGTCAACGATGGCGAGAAAACGCTGGAATGGAAGATCCTGACCCCCGGTTGGCAGTTCGAGACGAAGGCGATCGAGATTCATCCGGACTGGAAGCAAGAGTTCCCCGAACCGCCCGTGCATCACCAAGGACGGACCCGGGTCACGCTGCTCACGAAGAACCGCCGCGTGGAGTATTTCAACTACACGATCTACCTGGTTCACAAGAAATCCGGGACGCGGCTGTCGCTCGACCCCGGAATCTCCGACACGGATCACACCTCGAGCCATTAGCGGCGCGAGAGGGGCGTGGCCGGGAAGCGTTGCGCAGACCCGCGGCCAAGCGGCCCAACGGCCGCCCGACGACGGCAACGCCTCGCGCAGGCCGCATGGTCCGGCGATTTCGTGCCTGCCGCGGTGATAGCCGGCCCGCGCTCATTGCGTTTAGGCAGAGAGGGCGGCTGCAAACGCCCCGCGGCACCGAGTCCCCGGCGCCGCACCTGCCGCAAGGAGCATGCGCCATGAACCGCAATCGATCACCCACCTGCAAGGCGACCGCCGCCTTCGCGTTCGCCGCCGCCGCTCAGCTCGCCGCAGCGGCGCGGCGCCACGCGGCCGCTACCGCCGATGCCCAGCAGGCCGATCGACCGGCGACGGTGGCCGCTGTCCGCTAAAGCCCTCAATTGTGCCAATGCGCGCCGCCTCGCCGCGACACCCGTCGGTACGAACACGACACCGCCAACCACAACGCATCGCCACCCGACCACTGGCCGCACCTCGCGCGCTGCGCAATCCGGAGAATCCGATGAAGCGTTTTCCCACTACCGTGCAGACCATCGACCTGGGCTGCGATCAGATGCTCGTCCTGCATGACCGGCGCGGCTCGTGCGTGGGCGTGCTGTACGACGGCCGATGGCTGACCACGCTGGACGCGCCGGCCACGTGCGCGCTGGCCGACGGGGTGGCGACGCGCGGCGGTGTCGCGGGCGCGCCGACCACGGCCGCCAGCCTCGGCGCGCTGTTGAATCGCCTCGCCACGCTGGCGCGCAGCGCGGCCGCGCTGCTGCGTGGCCATGGGCAAGCACCGCGCGTCGCACTCAATCCGGAGCGACCGGCGGCGTCCTGAGCCAGCACGGGGCTTTTCGCGGCGCGCGATTGGCGCCTGGCGACCAGCTCCGAAGCGAACGGCATCCGGCAGGAGTCCGCATGCTTGGGGAAATCGGTCGCCCTGCTGAGTATGGGCTCGCGCGCACGCGCCGCCGGCGATCGGCTGCTCTGCCGGCCGCGCCGCGTTGCCGGCTCCGCGCGCGTGATCGGTGAGCGGCGGAAAGGATGTTGAGCGAGTGATCGGAGAGACAGACAGCGGCATCGGCAGCCACTGTCAGGTCCGATCAGCGACCGACACAGTGGGGCCGAATTGAGGAGAGAGATCGAGGAGGGAAGAGTGAACCCAGAAACCGCAGTTGTCATTACTGCCAAACAGTGCAGATCGAGTGTTGGCGCGGCTTTCCGGGCAATTCTCGCGACTGCGGAGCAGTCCCAAACCGGTGATCGACCGCCGCTCAAACTGTTCAGTCGCGACAGCGACTTGGTGCGTCTTGCGGCCGTCAACCGCGGTTTTTAGGGTGAACCAGAGCAATCAACACCTCAACCGTGCCACCATGGTCCGCGGCGCATATCGCTTCCGCGCCAGCCTCACGGCCTGCGTCATCGCGGGCGGCATCGTGGTGTTGGTCGCACTCAAGGCAAACTCGCGCACGCGGCCCGTCGAGGCGCCGAGCGTCGACTCCGCCATGCCCGCCGCTGAACCGCAGCCGTCCGCCGCCTGCATGGCGGCAGGGCAGATCTCGATGGCGCGAGCACACAGCCCTGATTGGGCGTCTGTGGGGCAGATTTGGGATCGGCGCGAAGCGTCGTCGGCGGCCGGCTCGAGCGCAGGTGACAGCGTTGCAGGCTCGGTCGGGTTTGACCGTGACCAAGCGACGGCGATGCGGTGGTCGATGTGAATGTTTTGGTCCCTGCGACGCGCTCGCGTCCCACGTGTGGGCCGGCGCGGTGCTTCCTAACAAAGCAACCGCCCGCCTCACGGGGTCGCCGACCGTTACCGCGGGGCGCGGGCGAGATCATCGCCCTTCGCCCTCGGCTTGACGAGTCGACACCGCTTTGCACACTCTCGCCGTGCTGATCATGTTCAAGTTGGTCGGCGAAACGGCGCTCACTCATGCGCTCGGGACAGCCCCTCAAGACGATCGTCGACGCCGGCGGCGGCGCGGATGTCGCGTGCCGCGCGCGCGGAGACCAGCGCGTGCGCATTGCGTTGCTGCTGGGCGACCGGCATCTGGGGTGGACGCTCCCGTCCGGTCTGGGCGCGTCCGAGTTGCGCTGCCCGTCCCATCGCCGGCGTGGCGACGGCGCCACACCAACTGAGAACTTGGCCACCAGTCCGGGCGGCGCGCCCGAGCGAATGTTCGCTGCGCCGCGAGGCCCCAGCGTAACTGGGGCGCTCCATTGGCGAGCTGCTTGGCTAGTGTGGGTGTTTCCTGGGTCACCTTCCATTCGCAAGGCTCATCGACCGGCCCTTAGCCATGACGCGCTGCAGCGCGCGTTTTCGCCAGATCGTGGCGACGAGCGATCATGACGTTGAAGAAAATAAATACAATCGCGCCTTTTTCGAGATTCGAGGAGGGGTGATGGATTTTTCGCGCACCGAGCGCAATCAATCCAGGCACCTTGTCGGCATCACCGGCGTCATCGTCCTGCACATCATCATCGTGTGGGCGCTGATCAGTGGTCTCGCGCGCAAAGTGGTCGATGTGGTCAAGGGCCCTATTGAGGTCAAGGTGATCGAAGAGGTCGCCAAGCCACCCCCGCCGCCGCCCGAGGTCTTGCCGCCGCCGCCCAAGGTGACTGCGCCGCCGCCGCCGTTCGTGCCGCCGCCGGAGATTCAGATTGCAAATCCGACGCCAGCACCAACGATCACGGCCGTGACGCCCGATGCGCCGCTGGCGCCGAGTGCGCCGGTGATACAGAAGCCGGTAGAAGCGGCTCCGCCGACGCCTGCGGTGCGTAGCGCGTCTGTGGTCTGCGCCAACTACATCGAGGTGATGCGCAACGCCGTTGTGTACCCGCGTGAGGCGCTGCTGGACAACATCGAAGGGGAAGTCGTGATTGAGTTCACGGTAACGGCCACAGGCCAGATCCGCGACCCCGTCATTCGCTCCTCGACGAACCGCATCTTCAATCGCCCATCGCTTGCAGCGGCGCAGCAGTTGCGATGCCAGGGCCAAGGTCAGGACGTCCGCGTGAGCCTGCCCGTGTCATTCAAGATCCGGTGATTAGCCGAGGCTCATGAGGCCTACCGCGAAGAGTGCCCGCGCCATCAGCGCACTGAATCAATCTGCCCCAAGAGGAGTGTTTTCATGAACCAGCTTTTCCGACGCATCGTCGCCAGCGCGGCGCTGATGTTCGTGACCGCGGGCGCCCTTGCGCCGCTCGCGGCGCAGGCGCAGGACGCCAACAAGGCACCGGCTGCTGCGCCCGCCGAGCGAGCTGCGGCGCCGACTCCGGCCGCCCCTGCCCCTGCCGCGCCGACCGTGTCCAAGGTGACCGTCGACAATCCCTACGGCTTCATGGCGCTCATCAAGCAAGGCGGCCCCGTGTCGCTAATGACGCTCATCGTCCTAGCCGTCATGTCCATGGGCAGCTGGTACATCATTTTCGTCAAGCTGTGGGAACAACGGCAGATGATCAAGGAGGGCAAGGACGTCAACGCGACCTTCTGGAAGTCGAGCTCGCTGGAGGACGGCGCCAAGAAGCTCAAGGACGGCAGTGCCTACCGCTATGTTGTCGAGTCCGGCCTCGAGGCCAACTCCTCGCACCAGGGCGCACTGACGCAGAACATCGACAAGAACACCTGGGTGGGCATGGGTGTGCAGCGCGCCATCGATGCGGTGAACAGCCGCTCGCAGGAGGGCCTGTCGTTCCTCGCGACCGTCGGCTCGACCGCCCCGTTCGTCGGCCTGTTCGGCACGGTGTGGGGCATTTTCAAGGCACTCACCGATATCGGCATCGCCGGCCAAGCCTCGATCGACAAGGTCGCGGGGCCGGTGGGTGAGGCGCTGATCATGACTGCACTCGGCCTTGCGGTCGCCGTACCGGCGGTGATGGGCTACAACTGGCTCATCCGTCGTAACAAGGCAATGATGGAGCAGGTCCGCGGCTTCGGTGGCAACGTGCACGCGGTGCTGATCGGCCGTCGCCCGTAAGCGGCGCCACTCCATCCACCAACGCCGCAGGAGCTTGCCATGGGAATGAGTGTCGGATCATCCGACGGCAACGAAGACCAGCTGAACTCCACCATCAACACCACGCCGCTGGTGGACGTGATGCTGGTGCTTCTGATCATCTTCCTGGTCACCGTGCCGGTGATCACACAATCGGTGCCGGTGCAGTTGCCCAACGAGCGCAATGCGCCGCGGCAGACCAAGCCGGAGAACATCGAGATCGCAGTCACGAAGGACGGCGACGTGTACTGGGGCCAGACGCTGGTACGTGACAACGAGGACCTGGTGAACCGGCTGAAGAAGATCGCCGTGGTGGAACCTCAGCCCGAGGTACACATCCGTGGTGACATGTCAGGGCGCTACGAATTCGTCGGCCGGGTCGTGTTCGCCGCGCAGCGTGCCGGCATCCAGAAGGTCGGCTTCGTGACCGAGCCGCCGGCCGGCACGGGCGGCTAAGGAGCAACAGATGGGAATGAACGTTGGAACCGGCAACAGCGACGAAGCCGAGGTGATGCTGGACATCAACACAACGCCGCTGATCGACGTCATGCTGGTGCTGCTGGTGATGCTCATCATCACCATTCCGATCCAACTGCACTCGGTCAACCTGAACATGCCGATCGGCACGCCGCCGCCACCGCTTGAAAAGCCCATCGTCGTCACGATCGATGTCGACTTCGACGGCACCGTGTACTGGAACGGCGAAGTGGTGGCAGATAAGGCTGCGCTCGAAGCCAAGCTGATCCAGGCCGCCGCCGAGCCCGTGCAGCCCGAAGTGCACCTGCGGCCGAACAAGCTCGCCGAGTACAAGGACGTGGCGGCGGTCATGGCCGCTGCGCAGCGCCTTGGCGTCGTCAAGTTCGGCCTGGTCGGCAACGAACAGTTCGTGAACTAGCGGCGGCACCGCACGGTGCCTCGCGCCCAGCCAATGAACTAGCCAGGCGCCCGCTCGTCCAACGTGTAGTCAATCCGGGGCCGGGGCTTGCACTGCGAGGCTCGACCCCGCGTCAAGAAAGAGCCGCCAATGCATCCCGTCGTTCGTGCCCTGTCTGCCTTTGCACTCGTCGCCACGCTTCAGGTCGGTCACGCGCAGGTTCGCCCTGAAGTGGGCAAGCCGCTGCAGGAGGCAGCCAACCTGCTCAAGGCCAACCGAGCCAAGGAGGCACTGGCCAAGGTGCGCGAAGCCGAGGCGGTGGCCAACAAGTCCCCAGCGGAGCAGCTCACCATCGACCGCATGCGCGCCGCTGCCGCCTCGCGGGCCGGGGAAACGCAAGTGGCCATCCGCTCCTTCGAGGCCACGCTGGCCTCCGGGCGGCTGAGCCAGGCCGAGCAGGCCCAGGCCGCCGAGCAGTTGGCCTATCTGTATTCGCAGACCAAGGATTGGAACAAGACGCGCGAATGGGCCACCAAAGCCAAGCAGCTGGGCGGCAATGCCGCGGACCTCGACAAGCTTCTGACCTTCGTGAACGCGCAAAGCGGTGACTTCGCGCAGATCGCCAAGGACGCGCAGGCCGCGATCGAGGCAGCCGAGAAGGCCGGCCGCCCGCCAGAGGAGGCTGATCTGCTGCGCCTGGCCGACGCCCTGCGGCGCAGCGGCAACGCGGCCGGCCAGTCGGCAGTTCTAGAGAAGCTCATCACGCACTACCCAAAGAAGGACTACTGGGCGATCGTGCTCGGCCGCGTTCAGAGCCGTCCGGGTTTCTCGCCGCGGCTGTCGCTCGACGTCATGCGCCTGAAGCGCGAAACCAAGACGCTCGAGACGGCCGAGGAGTACGTCGAGATGACCCAGCTTGCGCTGCAGGACGGCCAGGCAGCCGAGGCCAAAGCGATCATCGAAGAAGGCTTCGCGCGCGGCCTGCTCGGCAAGGGCGCGGAAGCTGAACGCCAGAAGCGCCTGCAAGCCCTCGCCACACAGCGCGCCACGAGTGCCGCCGCTGATCTAGCCGAGGCCGAAAAGACCGCTGTTGACGACAAGAGCGGCGACGCCTTGGTTCGCATTGGCCTGGCGCTCAGCGCGCTCGGCCAGCACGACAGAGCGGCCAGTCTGATCCAACAAGGTATCAAGAAAGGCCAGTTGCGCAACCCGCAGCAGGCGCAATTGCACCTCGGCATTGCACTGGCGCGCGCGGGGCAAAAGGACCGGGCGGTGCAGGCTTGGCGGCAGGTTGGGGGGAACGACGGCGCGGCAGAACTCGCGCGCCTTTGGAGCCGAGCGATTTAGCAGTAGGTCCATCGTGCGAGTCCTCGGCTTGCGAGGACAGGCACGCAGCTAGAGTCCATGGGCTGTTTTCGGCTCTATTGAAATTTGAGTGGGTGAAAAATTTCTCGATGCGAAATGCGCCGAACCGAACGTACCCCTTTGTCGGGCGCTCTTGGCTTCCATGGCCATGCCCGCGAACTGCCTCGGGCACGGCAATTCCAGAGCGTATTCGCCGAGTCTCGGCGTCAAGGGTTCGCTTCGCCGCGCATTCGCGCGCCCTTGACCCCGCGCCCCGGCAAGGGCGCCCCGCAGCCTCAGTCTGCGCAGC
>JADCGX010000169.1 GCA_020248785.1 Burkholderiales bacterium
AGAGCCCTGGAACAATCCAAGCGGCGGTCGATCACCGATTTGGAACTGCTCCGCAGTTGCGGGAATCACCCGGAAAGCCGCGCCAATACTCGATCTGCGCGGTTCCACAGCAATGACAACTGCAGTTCTTAGGCTGACTGGCTGATCCGCGAGACCGACGCCGCCGTGGGCGTGCCGCACTATTGGCTGCGCACGCCGCTGGTGGAGCAGGGCAGCATGAACGGTCGATTCGACAGCGTGCTGGATCGCAAGCGGCGGTAGCGTGGCCGCTGGTGTGCGCGCCTGCGGGATCGGTGGGATGCGTGGTGGAAACGGCTGCGCGACGATCTGGGGCTGCGATGAGTGTGTTGGCCGTACAGGATGGAGCGCGCATGCGCAGGGCACTGCCGGTGGCACGCTGGTCCGTGCTCGGCATGGTGGTGGGGGCCGGCGTCTCGCCGGCGCTGCTGCACGCGGCGCTGCTGCTGCTTCTGATCGGGTTTCTTGCGCTGCCAGACCTAGGTGCGCGGCTCGCATCGCTGGGCGATCAACCCGTCTTCGTCGGCTGGATCGTGTTCATCGCGGTGCTGCTGCTGGCTGCGCTGTGGGGGTTGGCGCAGGGCGTGCCTGCGGCGCGGGTTGCAGACGGACTGCTCGGCTGGCGCACGCTGCTGCTCATTCCCATCGTGCTGGCGCTGTTTGACGAGCCGCAGGCACAACGGCGCTTTGCCATCGGCGTGGTGATCTTCGCAGTGCTCGGCGCGCTGGGCTCCCTGGTGGCACTCGCAGTGGGCTACTCCAAGATTGGCATCTTCCCGGGCATCGTTCTGCGCAACCAGGTGACGCAGGCGATGATCTTCGCCGCCGGTGCGCTCATTGCGCTGGCGCTGGCCACGCTTGACCGCGCCGTGTCGCAACGTACTCGGCTGTTCCTGGCGGGGGTGGCGCGCTCCTGCTCGTCATGTTGGTGTTCATGCAGTCCGGCCGCAGTGGCTTCGTGGCCTTCGTCGTCGCTGCTGCCACGGTGGCGCTGGTGAGCCTGCGCGGGCGCATGCGCATTGGCGCGCTGGTTCTCCTGACGGTGCTCGTGGCAACCGCCTTTGCTGCCTCGCCGCGCTTGCAGGAGCGATATGCGCTCGGCGTGAAGGAACTGCGCACCGTGTCGGACCTGCAGGAGGTCACCTCCATGGGAATCCGCACCGTGATCTGGGACTCGACCCGCGATCTGATCGAGGCGCGGCCGGTCCTGGGCTATGGGCTGGGCGGCTTCGCGCCCGCATATGCGATGCGTATCGCGCAGAACTACAGCGAGGGCTGGCGCGCCACGCCCGTCGCCGATCCGCACAACCAGTATCTTTTTCTTTGGGCGGAGGCGGGCCTGCCCGGCTTGCTCGCCTTCCTCCTGTTCCTGCTCGCGCTTTGGCGCCAGCGGCCGCCCACTGCCTGTGGCGCGACTGGGATCGCCCTCGTGGTGGCCTGGTGCGCCACCAGCATGTTCAGCTCGCATTTCCAGACCTTCAACGAGGGGCATCTGATCGCGCTGTTCATCGGCGTGTTTCTTGCCCGCGAGCGGCCGGGATTGGTTCAGTCCGTCTCCGCGATCGCCAGTGCGGCCTCCAGTACGGCCGCGTAGCCGGGCCAGCCGCGCTCGGAACCCACCAAGGTCGCCCGCGGGCCCCATGGCCGCGTCTTGGTCGGCTCCGTCACGCCGAACACGCTCAGCAGCGGCGCATTCACCGCCGCGGCCACATGACCCGCGCCGCTGTCATTGGCAACCACTAGCCGCGCCTTCGACAAGAGTGCCGCGAAGACATCGACCGACATCTCCGGCAGCACGGTCGTGCCCGCCACAGCGGCGCGGACGGCCCTGGTTTCGCCGGGGCCCGGCGCGGCGACGACTGTAAAGCCCCTGACACGCAGGTCTTCCGCAAGCCGGCCATAGCCCGACCACGCCTTCACCTTGCCGCGATGCAGGCCAACGGCGGCCGGGCATAGCACCACGTAGGCTGCATCCAGGCCCAAACCGACCAACAACGCTGCTGCGTTCGCGCGCGCGGTGTCCGTCAGCTTCAGCGTCAGCTGCCGTGGCACCGGCGCTGCGGTTGCCGTGACGGCGCCGGCCAGCGCAAGGCAGTACTGGACCATGTGCATGCTGCCACGCCAGGCCGACGGCACGGGAATGGGGCGTTGCAGCAGCAGCGCGCGGCTATCGCGGACATAACCGGTGGCCGGTATGCCGGCCAGGCGAAACTGCAGCGCCGTGCTGAATGAGTTGGTGAACAGAAGACCGCGCGCGCCCTCGCGGCCCAACGCGCGCAGGGCGCGCACAGTCGGCCAGAACGCGTCGGCCGGCAAAACAGGCCACTCGTATGCGGCAAACAGCGCGCGAGCCCAGCCGCGTCCCACCAACGTCAGCGCGTGGCCGTGCGCGGCCAAGTGGTCAAGCGCCGGCAAGCACATGCAGGCGTCGCCAAGGTGATTTGGCAGGCGGACGATCAGCGGTGAAGGCACGATGCGCGCGGTCAGCCAGGTGTCGCGCGGCGCGTCGGAACGACGCCGCCGCGGCCCGGTGCCGCACAAGGCATCGCCTACACTGTGCACTTCACGCGACAAGGCGGGCAGGAGAAGGCGGCGCATTGTAAAGACGGCCGCCGGATGCGCCCGGAGACCCTGCGTCCCGGTAGCCCGCGCAGTGCATGAGCAAACCCACCGGCAGCCGCCCCAGTCTTCTCCGCGACCCGATCTTCCGTCGTCTTCTGCGGCTTGTGCTGGCCCATCGCGGCTGGCTCGCGGTGGCCGTCGTCTGCATGGCGGTCATCGCCGGCAGTGAACTGCTGCTTGCCCGGCTGACCGGGCAGCTCGTGGATATTGGCCTCATCGAGCGCCAGCCGGGCGCGGCGATCTGGTTGCCGCTCGCCTTTGTCGGCGTCTTTGTGGTGCGCGGGATCGCGGGCTTTGCCAGCAGCATGGTGCTCAATCGCGTCTCGCAGTCGGTGCTGGTGGATTTGCGCGGGCGCATGTTCGAGCGGTTGACGGCCTGGCCGCAGAAGACGCTGGAGGACACATCGTCGGGCGTCATCGTGAGCAAGTTCGTCAACGAGGCGTCCAACGCGCTGGCGGCTGCCACCGAGGTGCTCATCACCACAGTGCGCGACACACTCACTGTGATCGCGCTGATTTGCCTGCTCGTCTACTACAACTGGCAGCTGACGCTGGTCACACTCGTCGTCGTGCCGCTGATCGCGTGGGTGCTGCGCGCCTTTGGCAGGCGCATGCGGCGCCTGTCGCTCGACAGCCAGGCGATGCTGGGCGAAATGACCCGCGCCGTGCAGGAGGCGCACGACGGCAGCCGCGTCATCAAGATCTACGCGGGCCAGGTGCAGGAGCGCGAGCGATTCGCCGAAATCAACAACAAGCTGCGTCGTTACGCGATGAAGATGCAGGTGGGCTGGTCGGGCGCCACGCCGGTCACGCAGTTCATCGCGGCCATCGGCATGGCGGTGGTGTTCTCCATCGCGCTGTGGCAGGCCCGCACGCAGGCGCTGTCGGCCGGCGAGTTCGTGACCTTCATCACGGCGGCGCTGATGCTGCTGGCGCCGCTGCGCCATCTGGCCGGACTCAATGGCCCGATCGCACGCATGCTGGCCGCAGGCGAGAGCGTGTTCGGCATGATCGACACGCCGTCGGAGGCCGAGACCGGCACACGGACGATCGAGGGTGCGCAGGGGCAGGTCAGCTTCGACCGGGTTTCGTTTCGCTATCCCGGCGCCAACGCCGGTGCGCTCAATGAGGTGACGCTCGACGTGCGCCCGGGCGAGATGATCGCGCTGGTCGGACCCTCGGGCGCGGGCAAGACCACGTTCATCAACCTGCTGCCGCGCTTCATCGAGCCGGTGGCAGGCGAGATCCGGCTGGATGGCGTGCCGTTGCAGGCGCTCACCCGTGCCAGCTTGCGAGCGCAAATGGCGCTGGTGTCGCAGGACGTGGTGCTGTTCGACGACACGATCGACGCCAACATCGCATTTGGCGGCACGCGCGAGGCCTCCGAAGCGCGGATCCGCGCCGCCGCCGAGGCCGCCTTCCTGCTTCCTTTCATCGAGTCGCTGCCGCATGGGTTCGCCACCCGCATCGGGGAGAACGCGGTGAAACTGTCTGGCGGACAGCGTCAGCGCCTGTCGATCGCGCGCGCGCTGCTCAAGGACGCGCCGATTTTGCTGCTCGACGAGGCCACCTCGGCGCTCGACTCGGAGTCGGAGCGCTACATCCAGACTTCTCTTGATCGGCTGATGCGCGGGCGTACCACCTTCGTCGTCGCGCATCGGTTGTCGACCATCGAGCGGGCCGACCGCATCGTCGTCCTCGAGGGCGGCCGCGTGATCGAGCAGGGCAGCCATGGCGAGCTGCTTGCAGCCGGTGGCTTGTATGCGCATCTGCATCGCATCCAGTTCTCTGCGCCAGCGGCGCAGGAGGCCACCGCATGAGCAACGCCCAGGCAAACCACATCGCCCGCTATCCCGTACCGGAACTGACGGACCTGCCGGAGGACTTGCGTGTCCGCATCCTGGCGGTGCAGGACAAGTCGGGCTTCGTTCCCAATGTGTTTCTTGCGCTGGCGCGCCGGCCGGACGAGTTCCGTGCGTTCTTTGCGTATCACGACGCGCTGATGGAGAAAGATAGCGGCCTGACCAAGGCAGAGCGCGAGATGATCGTGGTGGCCACCAGCGGCGCCAACAACTGCCAGTACTGCGTGGTCGCGCACGGGGCGATCCTGCGCATCCGCGCCAAGAACCCGCGCGTAGCCGACCAGGTGGCCATCAACCACCGCAAGGCCGAGATCACCGAGCGGCAGCGCGCCATGCTCGACTTCGCACTCAAGGTGGCGACCGACTCGGCCGCCATCGGCGAGGCAGATTACGCGGCGCTGCATGCGCAGGGCTTCAGCGACGAGGACGCCTGGGACATCGCCGCGATCTCGGCGTTCTTCGCGATGTCCAATCGCATTGCCAATGCGCTAAATCTCAAGCCTAACGATGAGTTCTATCTGCTGGGCCGTGTGCCTAAGGCCAATGACTGATCGCAGCGCGGAGCGAGCATGAAAATCACGGTCGTTGGCACCGGCTATGTGGGCCTTGTCACCGGCGCCTGCCTGGCGGACGTCGGCAACGACGTGTTGTGCGTCGACGTGGATGCGGCCAAGATCGTGCGCTTGGAGCGCGGCGAGATCCCGATCCACGAGCCGGGCCTCGACCAGCTGGTGGTGCGCAATGCCCAGTCGGGGCGCCTGAAGTTTTCCACCTCGTATGACGACGCGGTGGCCTTCGCTCCAGTCGTGGTCATCGCGGTGGGCACGCCCTCGGGCGAGGATGGCTCGGCCGACTTGTCGCATGTGCTGTCGTGCGCGCGCGAGATCGGCCGGCGCGTGACGCGCGACACGCTCGTTGTCGTCAAGTCCACCGTGCCGGTGGGCACCAACGACCAGGTGCGGGCCGTCCTGCGACAGGAGCTTGCTGCGCGCAAGGCGAACATGCACGTCACCACCGCGTCCAATCCGGAGTTCCTCAAGGAGGGCTACGCGGTCGAGGACTTCATGCGGCCCGATCGCATCATCGTCGGCGTGGACGATGCGCGCTCCTCGGAGCTGATGCGGCAACTGTATGCGCCCTTCAACCGCAACCGCGATCGGCTGGTCGTGATGGACGTGCGCTCGGCCGAGTTCACCAAGTATGCGGCCAACTGCATGCTGGCCGTGCGCATCTCGTTCATGAACGAGATGGCAAACCTGGCCGACCAGCTCGGTGTGGACATCGAGCAGGTGCGGCATGGCATCGGCTCCGATCCGCGCATCGGGCCGCACTTCCTGTACGCCGGCGTGGGCTTCGGCGGCTCGTGCTTTCCCAAGGACCTGCGCGCGATGATCCACACGGCCGGCGCGGTGCAGGAGCCGACGGAGATGCTGCAGGCGGCCACCCGCGTGAACCTGCGCCAGCGCGGCCTGCTGGCGGAGAAGATCAGGCGGTTCTTCAACGGCGATCTGCGGGGCCGGCGCGTTGCGCTTTGGGGCCTGGCGTTCAAGGCCAATACCGACGACATGCGCGAGGCCTCCAGCCTGGCGATCATCGAGTCGCTCACCGCCGCCGGGGCGCAGGTGCAGGCCTATGACCCGGTGGCGATGGACAATGCGCGACGGTTGCTCAAGGCGGTGGATGGCGTGCGCTGCATGCCGTCGGCCAAGGGCGCGGTGGAGGGCGCCGACGTGCTGGCGGTGGTCACCGAGTGGCTGGAGTTCCGCAGCCCGGACTTTGCCGAACTTGCTGGCCAACTGAAGGCCAGGGCCATTTTCGACGGACGCAACCTGTACGAACCCGCCGCCGTGCGCGCCGCGGGGCTCGCCTACTTCGGCATTGGCCGCGGTTCGGCCGTGGCGGGGCGCTAAATGGGTGCCATTCTTGTCACCGGCGCGGCGGGCTTCATCGGCTCGTATGTCGCTGCGCGCCTGCTGGAGCGCGGCGCCGAGGTCGTGGGGCTCGACAACCTCAACGATTACTACGATCCCAGGCTGAAGGAAGATCGGCTCGCGCGGCTCGCCCCGCACGCCAATTTCCGCATCGAGCGGATCGATCTGGCCGACCGCGCCGGCATGGCGGGCGTGTTCGCGCGCCACCGCTTCGACAGCATCGTCCATCTGGCCGCGCAGGCCGGCGTGCGCTACTCGCTCACGCACCCGCACGCCTATGTCGACAGCAATCTGGCCGGGATGATGACCATCCTGGAGGGTGCGCGTGCGCAGCAGGTGCGGCACCTGGTGTATGCGTCCTCCAGCAGCGTCTACGGAGCCAACACCAAGCTGCCGTTCGCGACCACCGATGCGGTCGATCGGCCCATCAGCCTGTATGCGGCGACCAAGCGCGCCAACGAGCTGATGGCCTATGTGTACGCGATGCAGTTTGGTGTGCCGGCCACGGGGCTGCGCTTCTTCACGGTCTACGGTCCCTGGGGCCGGCCCGACATGGCGGCCTTCAAGTTCACCAAGGCGATCCTCGCCGGCGAGCCGATCGAGGTCTACAACTTCGGCGACATGCAGCGCGACTTCACCTACGTTGACGACATCGTCGAGGGCGTGCTGCGCGTGCATGACCGGCCCGCCGCGCCCGATGCCGACGGTGTACGGCACAAGGTGTTCAACATCGGCAACCACCGCGCCGAGCCGCTGCTGCGCTTCATCGAGGTCTTGTCCGACGCGCTGGGTCGCAAGCCGGAGATGAAGCTCATGCCGCTGCAGGCCGGCGACGTCAAGGCGACCTACGCCGACACGGACGACCTGCGGCGCGAGTTCGACTGGACGCCCTCCACGAGCATCGACATCGGTCTGCCGCGCCTGGTGGCCTGGTACCGCGCGTACTACGGCGTCTGAGCGGGCCGAACGATCTGCTGAAGTCTCGCGCCCACAATGGGCGCACTACACAAGCAGGGCGCGGGCCGCGAGGCGCCGTTACTCCGATGAGGCTCGAACTTGCATGGCCAATGATCGCGGCAGCCTGCCTCTCGCTGGCCGCGATTCATACGCATGTCTGGATGCGGCAGCGGCAAATCGAGGGCAGCACGGCCGGCATCGGACAGGGAGTTTGAGCCGACTTTCTCCGACCGGCAATGCCAGGCGACAACGGCGGCACGTAGCAACGTATCGGACCGTGCAGTCTCCGAGTCCAGCGACGGTAAACACGGTCAACCAGTGGCGCTGTTTACCCTAAATCCGGCAGTTGCCGCTGCGTGATGACCTGAATCTTCAGCGTTGTTGCGGACGTGCGCTGTGTTGGCACACTCACCCGATGGGTGAAGCAAGACACAAGGCGCTGGCGGCGCGCCGAGGTGGGGGCGATGAGCCTTCGCCGCCGCTGGTCGTGGACACGCTGGGCGGGCGCAT
>JADCGX010000017.1 GCA_020248785.1 Burkholderiales bacterium
CCAGAATGGGCCCACACGGCATGATTGCGCTTGACGATGAGCGCGACCATCGTGCTGTGCGGTTCCTTTTCGCTAGAGATGGCGGTCAGACGAACAACGGTGTGCGCCTCTGCGGCGATCTGCTGCAGCAATGGGGCCGAGGCGCTGTCCGCCTCGCCGGTTTCCTGGAACAGGCTGTCGGCCGTGCGGACAACCTGATCGGCAGCCATCCGGCCACCGGTGCGCCCACCCATGCCATCGGCCACGACCGCCAGCAGCGCGCCCGGGTTGCGCCGGCTCGTAACGATGGCGACGCGATCCTGCTGCTCCGGACGATCGCCGATGTGCTCTGCGGTACAGGCGCTGACCTTGAACAGGGTCACGACGAGAAGAGGAGAACCATTGAAAAGAGTCTATCAGCGCGTCTTGCCGCGGTGCCTGCCCAATTGGCCGCCAATCGCGTTGCGATTCCGGCGCTGTCGACGGCCGACGCCCAATCACTGTGCCGGACACGATACGGATCGAGCAATACATCATCCCTCGAAGTGTCAGTACCCGCGCGGGATTCAGCCCATGGTTGCGACAACCCGAGGTCGCTACCGCGTGCGGCGATCGCTGGGGGTGGCTGTGCGCTGCTAGCATCCTCACGTGTCGACTCCGTGGCGGCTCCCCGCTGCCGTCATGACTCCCGAAGAGATCAAGCGCCGCCTGATCGAGCTGCGAATCGAGCATCGCGACCTCGACGAGGCCATCGGTCGTATGGCCGGGCAGAGCGGCAGTGACGAGCTGCGGCTGCGCCGGCTGAAGAAGCGCAAGCTGCAGATCAAGGACACCATCGCGTTGCTGGAGATGCGTCTGGTGCCCGACATTCCGGCGTGATGACACGTCCGCGGGGGCCCGCCGCGCCAGTGGTGCCGCCGGTCGACGACCCGGTGACGAGGACGCGCGCCGAGGTGGCCGCGGCCTTCGCCGCGGACGGAGAGCTCGCCGGCACCATTGCCGGCTACAGCGCGCGCGACTCCCAGCGCGACATGGCGCTGGCCGTGTTCGATGCCATCGCCGAGCGCGGCACCCTGGTCGCCGAGGCCGGGACCGGCACCGGCAAGACCTTCGCCTACCTGGTCCCCGCGTTGCTGGCCGGCGGCAAGGTGCTGATCTCCACCGGCACCAAGGCGCTGCAGGATCAGGTCTTCGGCAAGGATCTGGCGGCGGTCACGCGCGCACTCGACGTCCCCGTGAAGCTGGCGCTGCTCAAGGGACGGCAGAACTACGTCTGCCTGCACCGGCTGCAGCGCGCCGAGGCCGAAGGGCTGCTGCCGTCGCGCCAGGACGCCTGGCACCTGCGTACGGTAGCGCGGTTTGCGGCCACTTCGGCCACCGGCGACCGCGCCGAGCTGGCCGAGGTGCCGGAGAATGCGGGCATCTGGCCGATCGTCACCTCCACACGCGACAACTGCCTGGGACAGGAGTGCCCGCGCTTCGACGGCTGCTTTGTGATGAAGGCACGGCGGGAGGCGCTGGCGGCCGACGTTGTGGTGGTCAACCACCACCTGTTCCTGGCCGATCTGGCGCTGCGCGACGATGCCATCCGCGACTTCCTGCCGGCCGCCGACACCGTGATCCTCGACGAGGCGCACCAGCTGCCGAAGATCGCATCCGACTTCTTCGGTTGCGGTTTTTCGGTGGCGCAACTGCACGAGCTGTCCGTGGATACCAAGGCCACGGGGCTGGCCCAGGCGCGCGACGGCGCCGATTGGGTCCGACTGAGCGGAGCGCTGGACCAGGCCGCACGCGAGCTGCGGCTCACGCTGTCGGAGGCGGGGCTGGCGCCCAATGTCCGCATGGCGCTCGACCGCCTGCCGCGGCGGGCGCCGCTGCAGGGGCGGCTGCTGGCGGTGGAGCAGGGACTGGACGCGCTGCGCGGTGCGGTACAGGCCTGTGCGGGACGGTCTGTCGACCTGGATACCCTGGCGCCGCGACTGGAGGCGCTGCGCAGCGAGGTGCGGGCGTGGCGCGCGGCGGCGGCGCGCGTTGCTGCCAGCGGCCCGCGGCCCGATGGCGCCGCCGCGGGAGACCTGTGGGGCGATGCCGAACCGAACGCACTGGACGATGCCGACGCACAGCAGTGGGTCCGCTGGGTTGCGGCCACGGCCCATGGTGCGCAGTTCCATGCCACGCCGCTGGCGCCCGGCGAGGCGTTTGCGCGCATGCGGGCGCAGCAGACGCAGGCCTGGATCCTCACCTCGGCCACGCTCACCCTGGCCGGGCGCTTCGACGAGTACCTCGCCGAGGTGGGCCTGCCACAGGCCACCACGCGGCGCTGGGACAGCCCGTTTGACTTTGCGCGCCGGGGGCTGTTGTACCTGCCCCAGCCGATGCCCTCGCCGCTGGCTGCCGACTTTCCGGAGCAGGTGGCGGCCGCGGCCTGGCCGTTGATCGAGGCGAGCGGCGGGCGCGCCTTCGTCCTGTGCTCGACGCTGCGCGCGGTCGACCGCGTGGCGCAGGTGCTCCAGGGCAAGATCGAGCGCCACGGGCTCGCACTGCCGCTGCTGGTGCAGGGCACCAGCACGCGCCGCGCGCTCATCGATGCCTTCCGGCGCGCCGGCAACGCCATCCTGGTGGGCAGCGTCAGCTTCTGGGAGGGCATCGATGTGCGCGGCGAGGCGCTGTCGCTGGTCATCATCGACAAGCTGCCGTTCGCGCCGCCCGATGACCCCGTCATCGAGGCGCGCAGCCGGCGCCTGAAGGCGCTCGGGCGCAATCCGTTCACCGAGTACCAGCTGCCGCTGGCGGTGACGCTGCTCAAGCAGGGTGCCGGACGGCTGATCAGGGACGAACGCGACCGCGGCGTGCTCGCGCTCATGGACGAGCGAGTGCTGACGAAATCCTATGGCCGCACTGTGCTGGCGAGCCTGCCGCCGTTTGCACGCACGCGCGAGTTGCAGGAGGCGAGCGCCTTCCTTGCGGCGCCGCCCGTGGCGGACGCGGCGGGCTGAGAGCTGCGATCTACAGGCGGCTGAGAGCGCGCGAGTTGGGGAAGTTGCGCTGCAGGATTCGTTCGGCGTCGGCGCGCAGTTCCGGCAGGTTCAGTCCCTCGTAGGCCTTGACCAGCACAGCCAGCGCTTCCTCAGTGGCCGGTGCGCCCTGAAAGTCGCGCAGCGCGGCCTGGGCGCGCTGGACCGCCGCTACGTAGGCGCCGAGCCGCAGGTAGTAGCGGGCGACGTTGACCTCGCTCTGCGCCAGCGCGTTGACCAGCCAGGCCATGCGCTGGCGCGAGTCCTCGGCGTAGCGGCTGTCGGGCCAGCGCACCACCAGCTCGCGGAAGGTATCGAAGGCTTCGCGCATGGCCTTCGGATCGCGCTGCGTCGGGTCCAGGAAGCGGCCGAACAGTCCCAGGTTGTCGTTGAACGACGCCAGGCCCTTCAGATACTGCGCGTAGTCCGCGTTGGGGTGGTTCGGATTGAGCTTGAGAAACCGCTCGGCGGCGGTGATGGCCTGCGCCGATTCACCTTCCTTGTAGTAGGAGTAGGCGATTTCCAGTTGTGCCTGCTGCGCATGCCGCGTGAACGGGAAGCG
>JADCGX010000170.1 GCA_020248785.1 Burkholderiales bacterium
CAGCGCATTGCTTCGAGTATGGCGACCGGCCAGCCGCAGCGTGCAGCGCCCCAGACGTTCGCTGCCGCGAATGACATCGAAGGCTTGCACCTCTGCCTCTTCCACTTCGAGTGCATGCCAGCCAGCCGGCGCATCGAAGTCCACCCGCTCGGCCCAAAGGCCGCGTGCCAGCACGCGACCGAGCGCGGCGTCGGCGCCGTTGACCACCACGCGGCCGTTGCGCGCGATGCAGCGCACGAGATGATGGAACTGCGTCTCGATGGCCGCCAGGTCCGCAAAGATGTCGGCGTGGTCGAACTCGAGGTTGTTCAGCACCGCCGTGCGCGGGAAGTAGTGGACGAACTTGCTGCGCTTGTCGAAAAAGGCGGTGTCGTACTCATCAGCCTCGATGACGAAGCAATCGCCCGCGCCGTGCCGCGCCGACACATCGAAGTTCTGCGGCACGCCACCGATCAGGAAGCCCGGCGCGCGGCCCGCGTGCTCCAGGATCCACGCCAGCATGGCGCTGGTGGTCGTCTTGCCATGGGTGCCGGCCACCGCGAGGACCCAGCGGCCGCGCAGCACGTGCTGGCCAACCCACTGCGGGCCCGAGGTGAACGGCGCGCCCGCCTCGAGAATCGCCTCCATCAGCGGGTTGCCGCGCGTGACCACGTTACCGACCACGAAGACGTCGGGCGCCAGCGCCAGCTGTTGCGCGTCGAAGCCTTCGATCAGATCGATCCCTGCGGCGCGCAGTTGCTCGCTCATCGGCGGATACACCTGCGCATCGCAACCGGTGACGCGGTGCCCGGCGCAGCGCGCGAGCTGCGCCAGCCCACCCATGAACGTGCCGCAGATACCCAGGATGTGAAGATGCACGGGAAGATGGGACGGAATCAGGTGCCGCCGGCGGAAACCAGCGCGCGATTCTAGGGAAAGACCCGGGGCGGATCGTCGGCCCGTGGTGGACACGAACGCGCCGCTACACTGGCGCCCGAGTCAAGATCGCTCCGCCCCCCGCCCCCCGGAAACCCGCGCCGGTGCGGCGCCTGCGTGCTGCCCCCCCCGACCCAACAGCCAACCGATGCCCACCCCCAGCGACCTCGACCTGGAGATCGCCGCCGTCGCCGCGCGCCTGATTGCCGAGGACGGCTGCGACTACGCCAGCGCCAAGCGCAAGGCAGCGCGTGAACTGCTGGGCGACTCGGCGCGGGGCCGATTGCCCGACAACGCACTGGTGGAACAGGCGTTGCGCCGCCACCTGCGGACCTTTGACAGCGAGCGTCATGCGGAGCGTCTAGGGGCGTTGCGGCGCGCGGCGCTCCAATGGATGGAGCGGCTGGCGACCTTCGAGCCGCGCTTGGTGGGCGCTGTGCTCAACGGCACGGCCACCGAGCACTCGGACCTGCACCTGCACCTGTTCACCGACAACCCGAAGGACGTGGAGATGTTCCTGCTCGATGCCGGCCTCGCGTTCGAGGCCGAGGCCGGCGAGGATGCACCGGGCGGGGCCGATGAAGTGCTGCACCTGGTGGTGCCCGCCCCGCGCGGCAGCCCCCTGCCGCCGCGGCTCGGGCTGGTGCTCAGCGTGCACGCCGCCGACGCTGTGCGGCTCGCGCCGCGCTTTCGCTCCAGCGGGACGGACCTGCATCCGGTCGAGACGCTGGGCCGCGCCGGTGCGGCGCAGCTGCGACAGCTGATCGACGACGCGGCATGAACCGGCGACAGACGCTGATCCTCGGGGGCAGCGGACTGGCCGCCGCTGCCCTGGGCGCCGGCGTGGCGTGGTGGCGGCTGACGCCGCAGCCACCAGCCGATGCCGCCGTCGCCGCCCTGTTTGCAGCCACGTTTCCCGACGCCGACGGCCAGCCGCAGCCGCTGGCCCAGTGGCGCGGCAAGTTGCTGGTGGTCAACTTCTGGGCCACTTGGGGTCCACCCTGCGTCGAGGAAATGCCGGACCTGGAACGCACCCGCCAAGCCTACCGTGGCCGCAACGTGGAGATCATCGGCCTGGGCATCGACCGGCCCGACAAGATTCGCGCCTTCCGGGACGATCTGAAGCTCACGCTTCCCCTGCTGGTCGCCGGCGCCGGCGGATCGGAACTGGGGCGCCTGCTGGGCAACTCGGCGGGTGCGCTCCCCTATACTGTCCTCGTCGATCCTGCCGGCCGCGTCGGCCAGCGCAAGCTGGGGCGCGTGCACGCTGCCGAACTGCAACAATGGCTCGACGCCCGCCTGTCGGGCTGAGCCTCGGTCCGATACTGGACAAGCTCGGCAAGTCGTCCCACAATTGGCGCGTTCTGTTTTTTTTTGCCGCCTTGTCTTTGCATGTTCCGCCATCTGCGCGGTAACCAAGCCGGCGAAAGGCTCGAGTTTCCAACGTGGCGGCGCGCATCCTCGTCCTCAACGGCCCGAATCTGAACCTGCTCGGAGCTCGCGAACCGGGCATCTACGGCACGCGCACCCTGGCAGAGATCGAGCGCGATCTATCCGACGTGGCGCAGAGGCACCGCGCGGAGGTGGCGTTTTTCCAAAGTAACCACGAAGGCGCCCTGATCGACCGCGTGCATGCCGCCCGCACCGAGGGCGTCGATTTCATCGTGATCAACGCTGGCGCCTTTACGCACACCAGCATTGCCTTGCGCGATGCGCTGGCTGCGGTGGCAATTCCGTTCATCGAGGTTCACCTGTCCAACGTGCATGCGCGCGAGGCGTTCCGCCACCGCTCGTATCTGGCC
>JADCGX010000171.1 GCA_020248785.1 Burkholderiales bacterium
ACGACCGAACTCCGTGGGTAGATCGCGCCACGGACTGCCGGTGCGGGCGATCCACAACACGGCTTCAATGAACCGTCGATTGTCTTGCGCCGTGCGTCCGGGATCGCCACGCTTGCCCGGCAGCATCTGCTCAATTCGCTTGCACTGCCAATCGCCCAGTTGCCTGCGCACCATCACCCAACTCCTTCAACGAGTTGGACGCGTGGTCTGAGCCTGGTTGTCAACAGACCCTAGCACTTTCGGTGCACGTGCGATCCGGCCCTGCCGGATCGCGCACACCGAAAGTGAATCACCGCAGGCCTGCGATGTAATCCGCCACCGCCTTCATCTCGTCATCGGTCAGGCGGCCGGAGATCTGCGCCATCGAGACGTTGTTGCGGCGGGTGCCGTCGCGGAACGCCTGCAGGGTGGCGACGGTGTACTCGGCGTGCTGTCCTGCCAGGCGGGGGTACTGGGCGGGGATGCCGACCCCGTTGGGCGCGTGGCAACCGGCACAGGCCGGCACGTTCTTGGCGGGAATGCCGGCGCGGTAGATCTTCTGTCCCAGCTCGAGTGTGGCCTTGTTGCGCGCGGTGCCCGGGGTCTGCTTCTGGGTGGCCAGGAAGGCGGCCACATGGCGCTTGTCGGCGTCGGACAGCGCACTGGCAAAGCCATGCATGACCGCGTTGACACGCGCGTCCTTGGCCGTCTGCGGCTTGGCGTAGTCGACCAGTTGCTTGTAGGTGTACTCGGCGTGCTGCCCCGCGAGCTTCGGGTTCTGCGCGATCACCGAGTTGCCATCGGCACCATGGCACGCAGCGCACACGCCACCCACGATCTCTTTGCCACGGGCCGGATCGGGCTTGAACGGCTGCGGCGCCTGCTGGGCGGCAGCCAGGGAGGAGAACACAAGCGTGGCAGCGGTCAGCGCGCAGCGACCGAACGTGACAATCATGGGTGCCCTTGCAGTCTTCGAGATTCTTGATCGCCGCTGTGGCCAGTCCGGCAGCGCCGCCGACCTACAGCAAAAAACCCGCGGCGCCGGAAACCGGCAAGGGCACGCGGGTGCAGTTGCTCAATTAAGCTCTCTATTTTACTCGACGGGCACGCCCTGCCTTGCCGGCCCCGGTCAAGCAGGCGATCACCCGGATTCCCATGAGCCACGCCGCCGGCCTGTTCCATTCGGCCCGCTTTGCCACCTCGGTGGCCGAAGCCGAGCAGTTGAACGCCGCCGAACTGGCCATGCTGCCCGAGGTGGCCTTCGTCGGCCGTTCCAACGCCGGCAAATCGAGCGCCATTAACGTGCTGACGCAGCAGCGGCAGCTCGCCTTCGCCTCGAAGACGCCGGGGCGCACCCAGTTGCTGAACTTCTTCACGCTCACGCGGCGCGGCTCCGAAGGCCGCAGCGAGCCGGTGGGCTACCTCGTCGACCTGCCGGGCTATGGCTTTGCCAAGGTCGACGCCGGGACCCGCATCCGCTGGGACCAGCTCGTGGGCGGCTACCTGCAGACGCGGCGCCTACTGGTCGGGGTCGTGCTGGTTATGGACGCCCGCCGGCCACTGTTGGCGGCGGACGAGGAGCTGATCGCCTGGCTGAGCGGCCGGCAGGACGCGCACAAGCTGCGGCTGCATCTGTTGCTCACCAAGGCCGATCAGCTGACCCAGTCGCAGCGCAGCCAGGCCTTGCGGCAAGGAGAGGCCCGTGCCGAGCAACTTGCGCTGCCCACCTCGGTGCAACTGTTCTCTGCGCTGAAGAAGGACGGTGTGTCGGAACTGCAGGACAGCGTGGCGAGCATGTTGCCGCAGGCGATCGCCGCGCCGCGCGGCTGATGTCGAACAACACCGCAGCCGCACCGTGGCCGCTAAGATCGGCTGCGGGAAAAAATAGCCCCGAGACGAAGCTCGGGGCGTAAGCCTTATCGTTTGAAAGGCACCCGCTCAGGGAGGAGAAGCGGGAGATGGCGCGGCTCACGCGAACCGCAACATCTGAAAACAATGTACCGATCGCCTCCGCTTGATCGCAGCTAGGACTTTCCCGCATGAATATTCTCGGTGGCTATCCCGGCGTTCGCATGCGTCGCATGCGACGCGACGACTTTTCGCGGCGGTTGATGCGCGAGCATCAGCTGACCGTCAACGACCTCATCTATCCGGTGTTCCTGCTCGAGGGCACCAACCGCCGCGAGCAGGTGACCTCGATGCCTGGCGTGGAGCGCGTCTCGCTCGATCTCTTGCTGCCGGTCGCGGAGGAATGCGTCGGCCTCGGCATTCCCGTCCTTGCCCTGTTTCCGGTCATCGAAGGCGGCCTGAAGACCCCTGACGGGCGCGAGGCAAGCAACCCCGAGGGCCTGGTGCCGCGCGCGGTACGCGCGCTGAAGCAGCGCTTTCCCGAGCTCGGCGTGATGACCGATGTGGCCCTCGATCCGTTCACCACGCACGGGCAGGACGGGCTCATCGACGACACGGGCTACGTGCTGAACGACGAGACGATCGAAGTGCTCGTCAAGCAGGCCCTGGTACAGGCCGAGGCCGGTGTGGACATCGTGGCGCCCAGCGACATGATGGACGGGCGCATCGCCGCGATTCGCAGCGCGCTTGAGGGCCGCCGCCTCATCCACACGCGGATCATGGCCTACAGCGCCAAGTACGCCAGCGCGTTTTACGGCCCGTTCCGCGACGCCGTGGGCTCGGCCGGTAACCTGGGCAAGAGCAACAAGGCGGTTTACCAGATGGACCCGGCCAACACCGACGAGGCGCTGTGGGAAGTGGGCCTCGACCTGCAGGAAGGCGCCGACATGGTGATGGTCAAGCCCGGCATGCCGTACCTGGATATCGTGCGCCGCGTGAAGGATGAGTTCCGCGCGCCGACCTACGTGTACCAGGTCAGCGGCGAATACGCGATGCTCATGGCGGCCATTCGCAACGGCTGGCTGGACGAGAAGAAAGTGATCCTGGAGGCGCTGCTCGCCTTCAAGCGCGCTGGCGCCGACGGCGTACTGACCTACTTCGCGCTGCCCGTGGCGCGCTGGCTCAGGGCCAAGTAGGCGGGCCGAGCTCGGAGTTCGCCGTGCAGACGCTGCATGTCCAGACCGACCACTGCCGGGCGGAGCCGGGCGTGCCGCAGGCTTGCCCGGCAGCGGGTTTCCTGTGGCTGGACTGCATGCATGACGAAGTCCAGGCGGACCCGGAAGGCTTTCGTTCCGCGGTCGAGCGCCTGACCGGCGCGCGCATCTTCGACCTCCACCTGCAGGACGCCACCAACCTGCAACACCCGTCGTTTTTCGACGGCACGCAGGACTACGAAATGCTGGTGTTCCGCAAGCTCACGCCCGGCGAGGCGCCGCCGCTGCACGAGCATCCACGGCCGCGTGCCAGGGGCGAGATGCGGCTGCAGGAGATCGTGACGCGGCCGATCACCTTCTTCGTGTTCGAGCGTGCGCTGGTCACCGTGCGCAACGCCCAGAGCAAGACGGTGGAGCAGATGCGTGCGCGCCTGCTGGCCGAGCGCGGCAGCCGGGCCGCCAGCGGCAACGGCAACAGTTCCGGCTCGGGGACCGTGGCCGACAAGCTGCCGGAAAAGCAGCGCCTGCCCGCGCGGCCGGAAGAGCTGATGCTGCGGCTCCTCAATGGCATGGTGGACCGCTACCTGGACCTGCGCCAACCGCTGACCGAGCGGCTCGACCGCTGGCAACGCGAACTGCTCGACCCGCGCCGCCCATTCAGCGACTGGGCCGCACTGCTGGATGCGCGCATCGAGATCCGCAAGCTTGAAAACCTTTGCGAGGAACAACTCGACGCGCTGCAGGAGCTGCGCGACTCCTATCTGGAGAGCACGCCGGAGCTGCAGCAGAGCGATGCCTACCTAGTGCGAATCGCCGACGTGATCGAGCACATCAAGCGCGTGCTCACGCATGCGCAGCGCCTGGAGTCGTCGATCGAAACCGCGGTGCAGCTGCACTTCTCGGCCAACAGCCACCGCACCAACCAGATCGTGCGCACGCTGACCGTGATCACGGCCGTGTTCGCGCCTCTGACGCTGATTGCCGGCATCTGGGGCATGAACTTCGACCGTATTCCACTGGCGCACCATCCGCACGGCTTCGGCTTGGTAGTCGGCGGCATGGGCACCCTGGCCGCGCTCTTGCTGCTGTTCTTCTGGGTCAAGCGCTTTCTGAGTGACCGGCCATCGCGCACCGCGCGCTTCTGGCGCGCCATCTGGCGTCGTAGTGCCAGTGTGCGTGAAGAGCCGCGCGCGCCCTAGCCTGCGGGAGCATCAGTCGCCGCGCAGGTCGCGCAGCAAGCGGCCGTCGCGCTTGGTCGGCCGGCCCTTGAGTTCCTGTGCCGGCTCTGCGCCAAAACGGCGCACCTCGGCGCGGCGCTGTCGCCGCTCGACGCTATCGGCTGTTTCCTCGTACAAGGTGCGGGCCACCGGCGCCGGCCCGCGGACGGCCGACAGCGCGCGCACCACGATCTCGAAGCGGGTCTCGCCAATGGTGATCTCGTAGCGCTCGCCCACGCGCACCTCGCGCGCCGGCTTGATGCGCTCGCCCGCCAGCCGCACCCGGCCGAGGTCGATGGCGTCGGTCGCAAGCGAGCGCGTCTTGAAAAAGCGCGCTGCCCACAGCCATTTGTCCAGCCTGACCGGGCCATGATCGTCCATCGCCAAAGAGCAAACGACAGGGTGGAAAGCGCGCAGTGTAGGGTGGCCGGAAGCCCGGCAGGCTCCAGCACGGTGCATGGGGTCTTGTGCCCGCCGGCCTCTGCCACAATCAGCAGGCATGTGCCTTCTTCACAACGGCGCATCTCTTGCCTGCCCCGCAAACCCAACAGCCCGGAGTCCACGATGATCTCGTTTTCTGCTTCACGCACCATGAAGGCGCTGGCCACCGTCGCCTTCGCCGCCCTGGCCGGCATATCGACCCTGAGCCAGGCCCAGGCACCGGCCACCCTGCGTGTCACCACCATCCCCGAAGAAGCGGCCACCGAGCAGCTGCGCAAGTTCGGACCGATCAGCCGCTATCTCGAGCGCACACTCGGAATGAAGGTCGAGTTCACGCCCGTGAATGACTACCCCGCCGCGGTCGAGGCGTTGGTGAACAAGCAGGTCGATCTGGTGTGGTTTGGCGGCTTCACCCACGTGCAGGCGCAGATCCGCTCGGGTGGCAAGGTGATCCCGATCGCACAGCGCGAGGAAGATGCGCAGTTCCGCTCGGTGTTCATCACGCAGACCGACTCCGGCATCAAGACCCTGGCGGATCTGAAGGGCAAGCAGGTGAGCTTCGGCTCGCAATCATCGACTTCCGGGCACCTGATGCCGCGCAGCTTCCTGCTGCAAGCCGGCATCGACCCCGACAAGGACTTCAAGCGCGTGGCCTACTCCGGCGCGCATGATGCCACCATCGCCTCGGTGGTCAGCGGCCGCGTGGATGCGGCAGCACTGGACATCACGGTTTGGCGGCGCTTCGTCGACGAGAAGAAGGTCGACACCAGCAAGGTCAACGTGTTCTACACCACGCCTCCATTTTTCAACTACAACTGGACCGTGCACGCCGACATGCCCGCCGCGCTGCGCGAGCGCATCACCAAGGCGTTGCTCGACCTGTCGATGGACACGCCGGAGGGCAAGGAAATCCTCACGCTCAACCGCGCGACCAAGTACGTCCCGACGCGCGCCGAGAACTACAAGGGACTCGAGGCCGCGGCACGCAGCGCCGGCCTGATCAAGTAGGCGCCGCACCGGTGGCCATGACTCGCGGCACCACGATCCGGCTCGACGGCCTCGCGGCGCGGCACCCTGCCGCTGCGACGACGGCCGCACCGGCGCTCAAGCCGCTGTCGCTGGCCATCGCGCCCGGCGAGCAGCTTGCCGTCATCGGCCCCTCGGGGGCAGGCAAGACCACGCTGCTGCATGCGCTGGCCTGTGCGCTGAAGCCCGCGGCCGGCACCTTGCTGCTCGACGGCATCGACCCCTGGTCGCTGTCGACGCGCGCGCTGCAGCGCCTGCGCGGGACGCTCTTCCTCGCGCCGCAAGCGCCGCCGCTGCCGCCCCGGCAGCGCGTGATCACCGCAGTGCTGGCCGCGCGCCTGCCGCGCCAGTCGCTGGCGGCTGCGGTGCGTTCGCTGATTTACCCCGATGACAGTCCGGCCGCGCATGCGGCACTGGCGCAGTTCGATCTCGCAGAAAAGTTGTGGGAGCGCGTGGACCGGCTGTCGGGCGGCGAGCGCCAGCGCGTGGGCCTGGCGCGCGCCCTGCTGGCACCGGCCAGCCTGTGGCTGGTCGACGAGCCACTATCCGCGCTCGATCCCACGCGCGCCACCAACGCCATCGCGACGCTGACTTCAGCCGCGCGCGAGCGTGGCGTCACACTGATCGCCACATTGCACCAAGTCGAGGTGGCGCTGGCGCGCTTTGCTCGCATCGTCGGGCTGCGCGACGGCGAACTCGCCTTCGACCTGCCGGCGGCGCAGGTGACGCGCGACATGCTGGCGCGCTTGTATGCGCAACACGAGCATGAACTCGAATCTGGCGCGGCCTGGACGCCGCAGGACACGCCGCCGCAGCCCGCGCAGCCGGCGGTCATGCACTGCCGTTAACCCGCCTTGGCTGCCGTCACTGCTCCAGCACCGGCGTTGCGCGACCCGGCCTGGCTGGGCCGCGTGTTCTGGGTCAGCGTGGCCATCGTGCTGTTCGTGCCCGCGCTCATCGCCTCGGAGTTCAAGCCGTGGGTGATGTTCACGCCGGACAACCTGAAGATCACGCTGCGCTTCCTTGGCGACTTCTTTCCGCCCAAGGTCGACGGCGAGTTCCTGGCGATGGTGGCGCGCGAAACCTGGCGCACGGTGGCCATCGCCACCGCCGGCATCACGCTCGCGCTGCTGCTCGCCATCCCGCTGACGCTACTGTCGACGGCGGCGGTCTCGGTCTCCGCGCTAACTGGTCGGATGCACGCCCTGCCCTTCGTCCTGCGCCAGGCGGTGCGCTGGCTTCTAATCGTCCTGCGCAGCGTGCCGGAGCTGGTCTGGGCCCTGGTGTTCGTGCGCGTGGTGGGCCTGGGACCGACGGCAGGGGTGTTGGCCATCGCGCTCACCTACGCGGGCATGTTGGGCAAGGTATACGGCGAGATCCTGGAAAGTGGTGACACACAATCGACCACCGCGCTGCTGCGCAACGGCTCCGGGCGGCTGCAGGCGTTCTTCTATGGCCTGCTGCCGCAGAACGCCGCCGAGCTCACCAGCTACACCGTGTACCGCTGGGAATGCGCGATCCGCTCGTCCGCGGTGCTCGGCTTCGTGGGCGCCGGTGGCCTCGGCCAGCAGATGGACGTGTCGATGAAAATGTTCGCGGGCAGCGAAGTGAGCACCATGCTGGTCGTGTTCGTGCTGCTGGTGTGGCTCGCAGATTGGGTCAGCGGGCAGCTGCGCAAGGTGCTGGGGTGATGACGCCGGTTCCCAACGCGGCGCGCAGCGCGGCCAATGTGCCATTCAAGGCGCCGCCGCCGATTTTCCACATGCGTTGCGTGGCGTGCTGGTGCGTGGCCGGCGTGCTAGCACTCATCGTTGCGAGCTTTGCGACGCTCGACCTGCAGTTCGCGCGCTTCTTCTCGGGCGAGGCCATGGGGCGCATGGTCCGCTTCCTAGGTGAACTGCTGCAGCCGAACCTCGAACTCGGCTTCCTGCGCAAGCTCGGCGCGGCCAGCCTGGAGACGCTCGCCATGTCGGCGGTGGGCACCGGGCTCGCCGCCATTTTTGGACTGCTCCTGGGTGTGCCGGCCAGCCGGCCCTACGCGGATGCGCGCGCGCCCTGGCGCCTGCCCACGCGGCTTGTGCTCAACGCGCTGCGCTCGATTCCGGAGCTGGTGTGGGCCGCGCTGCTCCTGATCTCAGCCGGGCTCGGCCCACTGGCCGGGACACTGGCGCTCGCGATGCACACCACTGGCGTGCTCGGACGCCTGTTTGCCGAGGCCATCGAGAATGCGCCGCCAGCGGCCGGGTTTGCGCTGCGCGTGCAGGGGGTGCCGTCCAGCCGCGTGTTTTTGTTTGCCACGCTGCCGCAGGTGCTGCCGCAGCTCTTGTCCTACACCCTGTACCGCTGGGAGAACAACATCCGCGCCGCCGCCGTGCTGGGCGTGGTGGGCGCCGGCGGTCTTGGGCAGATGCTGTCGTTCCACATGGGGCTGTTCCAGATGCGCGAGACCAGCTCGATCCTGCTTGCCATGATCCTGCTGGTGGCCCTGGTGGATCTGGGCTCTTACGTCATGCGCCGCATCCTGGCGCGATAAGGGAACACGATGGAGTCCGGCGCCAAATGGGCAGCATTCATCCTGGGCGTGATCCTGCTCGCAGTCGCCGCCGTCTCGCTGGTGCGCGACTGGCTGGACGGACCGCCGCTGAGCTACGCGCTGCCGGTCGTGCTGGGCGTGCTCGGGGCGCTGGCCACCGCCATCGGCCTCACGCGCGGCCCGATCGACCCGCGCCGCGCGCGCGAGGATCGCTAGCGCGGATGCTTCATCAGGGACGCCGGCGTTGCGCGGATGCGTACGCGAGCCAGATCGGGCAAGAGGGGCGCAGCCGATGCCCGCAGGCATCGGCGAGCACTTGAGCGCGAGCTGACCGCGCAGAGCCTGCCCCCGCGAAGGCGGGGGCGCCGCGCAAGCCCGCGTAGCCCCGACGGACCAAGGTCGCCCTGTCCAAGCATCACTTCGCCACGCTGATGACAGAGTGTGAGCTACCCTAGAAACCGCAGTTGTCGTTGCTGCCAAACAGCGAGGATCGAGTGTTGGCGCGGCTTTCCGGGCAATTCCCGCGACTGCGGAGCAGTTCCAAACCGGTGATCGACCGCCGCTCAAATTGTTCAGTCGCGACAGCGACTTGGTGCGTCTTGCGGCCG
>JADCGX010000172.1 GCA_020248785.1 Burkholderiales bacterium
CCAGGACCACGCTAACCCGCGGGCAGTACGCACCATTGCTACATCGGTCTTCCGCGGCTCCGAATCCGACAGTGCCACAACCCGATGGCCCAGTGTTTCTTCGGCGCGATTTGCGGGCTCGGGCCGATTACTTCGCTAACCCGTCGTTCCCGCCTGCGCGGGAACGACGCACTTCTCTTGCTGGAGGCTGTCTTGTTGATCGGTGTACCGAAAGAAATCAAAGTTCACGAGTACCGCGTTGGCATGACGCCGTCGTCGGTGCGCGAGGCAGTCGCGCACGGCCATCAGGTGCTGGTCGAGACGACCGCTGGTGTCGGCATCGGCGCGTCCGACGAGGACTACCGGCGCGCGGGCGCGAGCATCGCGGGCAGCGCCGACGAGGTCTTTGCGCGCGCCGAGATGATCGTCAAGGTCAAGGAGCCGCAGGCGGTCGAGCGCGCGCGCCTGCGCGAAGGGCAGGTGCTGTTCACCTACCTGCACCTGGCGCCTGACCCAGAGCAGGCCGCCGATCTCATCAAGAGCGGGGCGGTCTGCATCGCGTATGAGACGGTGACCTCGCCCACCGGCGGGCTGCCGCTGCTCGCGCCGATGAGCGAAGTCGCCGGGCGCCTGGCGATCCAGGCTGGCGCGCACTGCCTCGAAAAGAGTGCCGGCGGCATGGGCGTGCTGCTTGGCGGCGTGGCCGGCGTGCCGCCGGCGCGCATCGTGATCCTGGGCGCCGGCATGGTCGGCACCAACGCCGCGCAAATGGCGGGGGGCACCGGCGCCGAGGTGGTCGTGATCGACAAGTCGATCGACGCGCTGCGCCGGATCGACGCGATGTTCAACGGCCGCGTGCAGACGGCATTTTCCAACCGCGACAACGTGGAGCGCGAGGTGCTGCGCGCCGACCTCGTGGTCAGCGGCGTGCTGATCCCCGGCGACGCCGCGCCCAAGCTCATCACACGCGCCATGCTGGGCCAGATGAAGCCGGGCAGCGTGATCGTGGATGTCGCCATCGACCAGGGCGGCAGCGTGGAGACATCGCGCGCCACCACGCATGCCGAGCCGACCTATGTCATCGACAAGGTCGTGCATTACATGGTGGCCAACATGCCCGGCGCGGTGCCCCGCACCTCGACCTACGCACTGAACAACGCCACCCTGCCCTTCACGCTGCAATTGGCCGACAAGGGCTGGCGCCGTGCACTGGCGGAGAACCCGCACCTGAAGGCCGGCTTGAACATCGCCGACGGCAAGGTGACCTACAAGGCGGTGGCCAAGGCGCTCAATCTCCCGTTCACGGCGGCCGAGGCCGTGCTGCCCGTCTAGGACGCCCATGCATCATCCCGGTGGAGGCTCGCCCGCTTGAGCGTCGAAGTCTCGTTCGCAGTGCTCTTTGCCGCACTGCTGCACGCCAGCTGGAATGCGCTGATCAAGGGCTCGGCCGACGTCCTGCTCAAGACGGCGGCCATCGTGTTCACCGCGGGGCTGGTGACACTGCCCTTCATCTTCGTGCTGCCGCCGCCGGCGCCGGACTCCTGGCCGTACCTGGCCGGCTCGCTGCTCACGCATGTCCTGTACTACTACTTCATGGTGCAGGCGTATCGGGCCGGCGACCTGTCGCTCGCCTATCCGCTGATGCGCGGCACCGCGCCGCTGATCACCGCGCTGCTCGGCGCCGCGTTGCTGCGCGAACTGCCGGGGCCGATCACCCTGGTCGGCATCGTGCTGATCTCGGCCGGCATCTTTGCCCTGAGCTATCGGCCACTCGACCACAAGCCGGCGCGCGCGGCGGTGGGCTTTGCACTGACCAACGCGCTGGTCATTGCCATCTACACCGTGATCGACGGCACCGGCGCACGGCTGGCGGGCAACGTATGGAGCTACATCGTCTGGCTCTTCGTGCTCGACATGATCCCGTTCACGCTGTTCGTCCTCGCCACACGGCGACGCGATTTCATCGCCTTCATGGCGGCACAGCCGTGGAAGTCGCTGGCGGGCGGGGCCGCCTCTGCCGGCGCCTATGCAATTGCACTGTGGGCGATGACCAAGGCGCCGGTGGCCATGGTGGCCGCGCTGCGCGAGACCTCGGTGCTGTTTGCGGCGCTGATCGGTGCGCGCATGCTGCACGAGCGGCTGACGCCACTGCGGTGGCTGGGCGTGGCCGTGGTGGTCGCCGGGGTGATGGCCTTGAAACTTGCCTAGCGCCGGCCTAGCCCGGATGTTTCACCAGGTCGCCCCGTGGCCGGCCGGCCTCGCTCGGCAAGGATCTGCGTGCGTGTCTTGTTCATCGAAGCCACTTTGGCCCGTCGGGGCTACGCGGGCTTGCGCGGCGCCCGCGCGGCCAGCTTGGGCTCGAGTGCTCGCCGATGCCTACGGGCATCGGCTGCGCCCCTCTCGCCCAATCTGGATCGCGCACGCATCCGCGCAACTCCCGCGTCCCTGATGAAACATCCGGGCTAGACCAACGCGCGCCTGCCCGCTGATGCGTGTTCTGCGGCAGGCCGTCCCCGAGCGCGTAGTAATCGCCATTCTCGGCGACAAAGACATGCCGCTCCAGTTGCAGTCCCGTGGCGCCGTCGATGCTGCGCCACCGAGGTCCACGCGTTGTGCAGCGGCTCCCAGAACAGCCACGCGCCGCAGCGCGCGCAGAAGCCGCGCCGGACGTTCTCGGACGACTGGTACCACGTGATGTGTTCCGCGCCCGACAGCTGCACCGCCGACTTGGCGACGTTGCCGGCCGCGAAGTAGTGGCCGGGTTGCTTGCGACACTGCACGCAGTGGCAGGCCGTCACCGACACCGGCGTCTCGCCGAGTTCGAAGCGACCGCGCCGCATTGACAGGAACCGGTCAGCATCTGGGCCTCGCGCGTGATCAGACCTCGCGAAGCATGCCGCGCTTCGGCTCCACATCGGGCACACCATCGGACGCCCCGAGGTGCTAAGTTTTCGCCCGAGGGAGACGACATGGACGCCAAGCGCCACGAGGAGCACAGGCTGCGGCCCTTGAGCAGCCTGGACGCCTTGTTCCTGCATCTCGAAGCGCCGGAGATGCCGATGCACGTTGCCGGTCTGCATCTGTTCGAGATGCCGGCCCGCCGGCGGCACCGCTACGTCGACGATGTGCGGCGGCTGTTCGCCGCGCGGCTGCACCTGGCCCCGGCCTTCACGCGCCGCCTGGCGCCCATGCCGCTCGACCTGGCCAACCCGGTGTGGATCGAGGACGAGACGGTGGACCTCGATCGGCACGTGCAGCGCCGCGTGTTGCCCCGCCCCGGCACGCCGGCCCAACTGCACGCGCTGGTGGCACGCCTGCATGCACAGCCGCTCGATCGCGCGCGCCCGCTGTGGCAGACGGTCGTGATCGAGGGCCTGGCAGGCGGCGAGGTGGCCGTGTACACGAAGATCCACCATGCCGCGGTCGATGGCGCTGCCGGTGTCGCGCTCGCCGCGGCCCTGATGGACCTGGCGCCGCAGCCGGTGCCCGGCCGCGCTGCGCGCAGCAAGCGCGCTGCGCACGAGTACAACCCCAGCCCGCGGGAGCTGCTCACCGCGCTCGGAACCGGCACGCTGATGCAGTGGCGGGCCGTCGGCGCATTGCTGCCGCAGCTGGCGCAACAAGGCGGCAAGGCGGCACTGCGGGCCTTGCGCGAGGCTCTTGCCCAGCCCGCTGCAACCGACGCAAATGCGCGCACGGCTACGCGCGCCGCATTGCGTAGCCCGGCACCCGCACAGCGCAGCCTGTCGCGCAGCCTGCTCTCCGCCCTGGCGCTGGCACCGCGCACGCCGCTGAACCGCAGCATCACGCCGCGCCGCAGCCTGACCACGCTGTCGCTGCCCCTGCCGGCAATCAAGGGCACAGCCAAGGCGCTGGATGCCACGATCAACGATCTCGTGATGGCCATTTGCGCCACCGCGCTGCGCAACTGGCTGGCACGCCACGATGGCGTGCCGCGCCAGCCGCTGGTGGCCGCCGTGCCTTTTTCTCTGCGGCCCGCGGGGGACACCGCGCAGAACAACCAAGTGTCGATGATGCTCACGGAGCTCGCCACGCAGGAGGCCGATCCGCTCAAGCGGCTGGCCGCGATCCGCGCCTCCATGGCGCGCGGCAAGCGGGTTATCGGCGGCGCCACTTCTGGGCTGAAGGCGCTGATCCCGACCGACCTGCCCTCGCTCGGAACGCCTTGGCTCATCAGCAGCCTGGCGGCGCTGTATGCGCGCACCCATCTTGCCGACCGCATGCGGCCGGTGGCCAACGTGGTGATCAGCAACGTGATGGGCGCGCCGGTGCCGCTGTACATGGCGGGCGCCAAGATGACGCATTACTGGCCGCTGTCGATCGTCGTGCACAGCGTGGCGCTCAATATCACCGTGCAAAGCTACGACGGCCGGCTCGAGTTCGGTCTGGTGGCCTGTCGCGATGCGCTGCCGCGCGTGGACGAACTGGCCGTCCTGCTGCAGGCCGCGGCAGACGAGTACGAGGCGCTGGCAAGTGCCCACGCCGCGCGCGTGCTGCCCGCAACATCGCCCACAACATCTCCTGCGGCGGCGGCCACGGCGGCGCCCGCACGTCCGCCGCGCAAGACGCCGACGCGGCGCCGGCCCTCGCGTCAGCCGTCATGAACCGCATGCCGTCCCGCCGCCGCCCCGGCCCTGTTGCCACCGCCCAGTCCGCCGCACCCGCGCGGGCGCGCGCGGTGGCCCGCCGCACCGGGCCACCGGTGGAGCCGCCATTCGACCCGCACGTCGATCGCAACCCGTACGACGCGCGCGAGCATCGCGCGCCCTCGGTCGCGCTGATGGCGCTCGAGTGGCGCGCGCCGCTGGAGTTCAGTGCCGCACTCGGCAGCCTGCCGCTGCTCAATCGCGCGCCGCGCGGGGACGGTCACAGCGTGCTCGTCTTTCCGGGCCTGATCGCCGGCGACGTCAGCACGCTGCCGCTGCGCGGGTACCTGAAGAGCCGTGGCTACGACGTGCAGGGCTGGCTGCAGGGCCTGAACCTCGGGCCGCGCCCCGGCGTGATCGAGCGCAGCGAGGCGCAGGTCAGGCAGATCGTGCAGGACACCGGCCGCAAGGTCACGCTGATCGGATGGAGCCTCGGCGGCATCTACGCGCGCGAGATCGCCAAGCAGTTGCCCGAGTGCGTGCGCTGCGTGATCACGCTCGGCACGCCGTTCACCGGGCACCCGCGAGCGACCAACGCCTGGCGCCTGTACGAGCTGGCGGCCGGCCACAAGATCGAGACGCATCCGAGGCGCGGCCGCCTGCACGAGGCGCCGCCCGTGCCCACGACCTCGATCTACAGCAAGACCGACGGCGTGGTCGCATGGCAATGCAGCGTGCAGGACCTACGCACAGCGCCGCACGGCGAGGTGGAGAACATTGAGGTCGTGGCGAGCCATCTGGGCCTCGGCATGAACCCTGCTGCGATGTATGCGATCGCCGATCGCCTGGCGCAGCCCGAAGGCCGGTGGGAGCGCTTTCACCGTAACGGCTGGCGGTCGCTGCTGTATCCCCAGGCGGCCAACGAGTCCCCAAGAGGCAAACACCAAGAACGACAGTGAAGGCCGTCGCCCCGGCGCAGGCCGCAGCCCGAGTTGACCCAACGCTCACAACAACTGGACCCCGGTCCGCGCCGCGGCAACGAAAACCTGTCCCCTGTCCCACGTCATGACCCCGCACCGTTCCGGCCACGCTGACGTCGGCCGCGGCATCCAGCTCGCCTACGAGGCCTACGGCGATCCCACGCAGCCTGCGCTCGTGCTCGTGATGGGCCTGGGCATGCAGCTCACCGCCTGGCCTGAACCGCTGCTCGAGCAGCTGGTGGCTCGCGGCTTCTACGTCGTACGCTTTGACAACCGCGACGCGGGGCACTCGACCCAACTCGACGGCCAGCGCGGCATGCCGATTCCGCTCGCCGTGCTGCGCGCGCGGATCGGCCTGTCGGTGCGCGCGCCGTATCTGCTGCACGACATGGCGCGCGACACCGTGGGCCTGCTGGACGCGCTGCGGATCGAACGCGCGCACCTGGTAGGCGCCTCCATGGGCGGGATGATCGCGCAGCTCGTGGCCAGCAGCTTTGCCGCGCGGCTGCGCTCGCTCGTGCTGGTGATGACCAACAGCGGCGACCCGGCCGCGGGCATGCCGGCCTGGAGCGCCGCGGCGGCGCTGATGAAGCGGCCACCGGCCCGCGCCAGCGTCGACCAACTGGTCGAGCATTACTTCAAGGTGTTTCGCGTGATCGGCAGTCCGGCAGGGCCGCACCAGATGCCCGACGCTTTGCTGCGCGAGCGCATGCACGCCACGTTCAGCCGCGCCTGGCGACCGGCCGGCAGCACGCGGCAACTGCTGGCGATCATCGCCAGCGGCGACCGCTCGGACGATCTGCGGCGGCTCACGGTGCCCACCCTCGTGCTGCACGGCGCGGCCGATCCGCTGGTGCCGGTCTCCAGCGCGCGCGACCTGGCCCGCAAGATCCCCGGCGCGCAGCTGGCGATCATTGAACACATGGGCCACGACCTCGGCCCACTCGCGCTGATCGCCTCGGAGATCTCAGCGTTCTGCGCGCGCCACTGAACGCCGCGCGACGCAACTCGTGTATAAGAAAGTCGTCGTGCCCGGGACGGCCGCGCCGCGACCGCGCGGAGACCGTTGGCGTCTGTGCGAACGACTACTATTGGCGTCCGGGGTTGAACGCCGCGCGCGCGCCGCGCGGCTGGGGCAGTCACACGCTTGGCAGTCCAACCAGCAAATGCACAAGATCAAACGCGGCCGTATGCCAGGGGGAGCGCATGAGCAATTTCTGGGATTTCCTGACTCTCATCTTTTCGACTTTTCTGCTCGTCGCGTATCTGTTCGTCCTGTTTCAGGTCATCGCGGATCTGTTTCGGGACAGCGACATGGGCGGCGTGGCCAAGGCCATCTGGATGATCGCGCTCGTGTTCCTGCCGATGCTCACCGCGGTCGTGTACATCATCACGCGCGGACGCGGCATGGCGGCGCGGCAACAGGCCGCCATCAGCCGCATGAAGAGCGAGTCGGCCAACTACATCCGCGAGGTGGCGGGACGTTCGCCTGCTGCTGACATTGCCGAGGCCAAGGCGCTGCTCGACGCCGGCACGATCAATCAGACCGAGTTCGAGCGCCTGAAGGCCAAGGCGCTGGCCTGAGTTGTCCATTCGCTGAATACGGCACCCGCGACGCTCCTGCGGCGCCAGCAGCGGACAGCGACCTATGGCTGCGCCGGCGCAGCGGGCCGGGGAGGTACGGCGGAGTCTCGCGCTTTGGCCTGGCCAAAGAGCTGCGCGATGCGCTGGTCGAAATCCTGCGGAAAAGTCCAGAAGCGCGCCCCCTTGGGCCCGAACTGCTCGACGAGCCCGCGTTGCTTCGGACTCGCATCGAGCAGCAGGAGCGCGATGACGTCACTGCTGACCCAAGGATGCTCGTACCAGAACGCGTGCGAGCGGCGCGGCAGGCCGGGAATCGCGGCGGGGTCCACGTTCAGCAGGTCGAAGTCGAGTTCGCGCGACGCATCCAGCATGAACTGGCGCTGGTCGTCGTCGAGTTCCGTCTTGTCTGGTCGGCCGGCGCGCGAGGCGCGGTTGAAAACCTGCGATACGCGCAGCGCCGCATCGCCCTGGTTCATGGCCGCCGTCACTCGGCCGACGATGCCGATGTACGCGCGCATCTCGTCGACAAAACGCCGCGTGTCGCGATCGGGCGCCGCGTAGTACACGTTGGCGATGCGCAAGCGCGCGCGGACCTGCGTTTCGTCCGGACCCTCCCGGGCCAGCCGCACCAGAGCAGGGCTGACGATCTGCGCCCCGGCGCTATAGGACAGCACGTTGATCGAGCGGGCACTGGTCTGTTCGGCGAGCGCCTGCAGCAGGCGCGCGAAAGGCTCGATCGACGCGCGCGCATTGCCCACGTCGGTGAAGTAGCGCAGGATCGAGCCGGCCGACGGCCACAGGAACGAGACCACGACCACGCGGCGCGTCGCAAAGTGCTGGAACTGCGCCGCCTGTGCGGTCGCGCGCGGGACGGTGCTATTGACGCCGTGCACGTAAATCACCACCTCGCGACCGGGGCTGAGGGACAGCGCGTGATCGATCATCGCGAAGAAGGCGTGGCGCTGCGCGACAGGGTCCGAGCCCATGGCGGCAGGATCGGCCGGCAGCGCGCTCTTCGACTGAAGCCAGTCGAGCTGTACGACGGGCCGTTGGTCGATCGCCTCACCCAGCGAAATCTGGCGCAAGGATTCCCAGTCGAGTTGATGGTCGCCAATGCGCACGTGCGCAATGCCCACGCGCACCTGCGGTCCCGGCAGCGACGTGAACAGCGGCTCCGACGCATCAATCAGCGGCTGCCGGTTGGTGGCGTACAACACCGGCACCTCGGTGCTCGCCAGCTTGGCTTCGGTACCAGAGAACGGATCGAGGCCGGACGTGCTGAAGGCCACCGGGGTGGACATCAGGCGCACGTGCCGCGTCTGGCAGCCGGTCAGGACGAGCAGCGCGGCCGACGTGGCAGCGACAGCGAGCGGACGCGACACGCGGGTCACTGCAAAGCGGAGAAACTGTAGCGGCACGGGCGAGCGGGCGATGATGGCGGGCGCCTGAGTTTAGTGAGAGCGGCGGCCCCGCAACCCAAAGACCCTTCCGCCGCGGCCGACTGCTCCGAAGCGCTTGCGGAGCGTACCCGCAGCGAACCTTAACCGTCACCTAATCGAGGAGCGGCATACTCTCGCCGTCGCTTCCAACCCTCTTTCCTCCATGCGCCTGCTGCTCGTCGAGGACGATCGCATGATCGGTGACAGCCTGCGCAACGCCCTGCGCCAGGCAGGCTTTGCGGTCGACCTGGTGCGCGACGGGCGCGCCGCGGAGAGCACGCTTGCCTCCGAGCGCTTTGATCTCGTGCTGCTGGACCTCGGCCTGCCGCAGCGCGACGGCATGGACGTGCTGCGGGCGACGCGCGCGCGCGGCGACCGCACGCCCGTGATCGTGCTCACCGCGCGCGACACGCTGACCGCGCGCGTGCGCGGGCTCGATGCTGGCGCCGACGACTACATCGTCAAGCCGTTCGAGCTTGATGAGCTGCTGGCGCGCATCCGCGCCGTGGTGCGCCGGCAGGCCGGCCGCGCCGAGACCACGTTGGCGGTGGGCGAAGTCACGCTCGACACGGCGACGCGGCAGGTCACGTTGGCCGGCGCCCCGGTGGCGTTGTCGGCGCGCGAGTACGCCGTGCTCGAGGCGCTGATGCTGCGGCCCGGCGCCATCCTTTCGCGCGCCCAGCTCGAAGACCGCCTGTACGGCTGGGGCGAGGAGCTCGAGAGCAACGCGATCACCGTCTACGTGCACCAGTTGCGCCGCAAGCTCGGCGAGCGCTTCATCCACACCGTGCGCGGCGTGGGCTACTACGTCGGCGTGCCGGGTGCGGGCAGCGCATGAGCCCGCCGGGCCGCCCCAAGGGCGAATCCCTGAGCGCGCAGCGCGAGGGTAGTGCAGTGAGCCCGCCGGGCCGCCCCAAGGGCGGTTCTCGAAAGCGGCAGCGCTATGAAGGTCGCGTGAACCCTGCAAGCCGGCGCACGGTTTCCACCCCGAGCGCGAAGGCCACGCGATGAGCGGACCCCACGTCGCCCTGCTGGGCTCGCTGCGCGGGCGGCTGCTGCTTTTCCTCGTCAGCCTGGCGCTGCTGGCGGCCGCGGCCATCGCGCTGGCCAGCTATCGCAGCGTGCTGCGCGACACCGACGAGATCCTCGACTACCAATTGCAGCAAATGGCGCTGTCGCTGCGCGACCAGGGCGCGGTGCCCGAGAGTCAGCGCACGGCGCTCGCCGATCCGAGCCTCGACTACGTGATCCAGATCTGGACCAGCGATGGCAGCGTGACGTATGCATCGCACCCGAATCGTCGCCTGCCATCCAACGTGACGCTCGGCTTTTCCAATGTCGAGATCGATGGTCGGCCCTGGCGCATTTACAGCACGCTAGCGCGCGACCGCGTCGTGCGGATCGCGCAGCCGCTCGCCGTGCGTCAGTCGCTCGCAGCGGCCACCGCGCGGCGAAGCGTGCTGCCGGTGCTGGTGGCAGCACCGCTGATCGCGCTGGCAATGTGGTGGTTGGTCAGCCTCTCGTTTGCGCCGCTCCGGCATCTGACCGCGTCGGTGCGCAAGCGTGACACCGAGTCACTGGCACCGCTGGACGGCACGGGGCTGCCCGCCGAAGTCACACCCCTGGTCGATGCGATGAACGCCCTGCTCGCCCGCTTGGGCGCCGCGCTGCAAGCGCAACGCGCCTTCGTGGCCGACGCCGCGCATGAACTGCGCTCGCCACTGACGGCATTGAAGCTGCAGCTCGAACTCGTCCAGCGTGCGCCTGACGCGGCCACGCGCGCCGCTGCGCTGCGCGAGCTCGCCGCAGGCATGGACCGCGCGCAGCACCTGCTCGGTCAACTGCTCGCGCTCGCGCGCGCCGAACCCGGTGGCGCGCAGGCCGAGCTGCTGACGACCGATCTCGCCGAACTCGCGCGGCAGGCCGCCGCCGACACGGTACCGCTGGCCGCCGCACGCGGCGTCGATCTGGCGCTGGACGCGCCGGATGCGGTGCCCGTCCGCGGCGATCCCGCCGCGCTGCGCATCCTTGCGCGCAACCTGATCGATAACGCCGTGCGCTACGCGGCGCCAGCAGCGGCCGACCCGGCTCGCGGGGGGGCGAACGAAGGCGCGCAAACCAAGGCACACGTTCAGGTGCAGGCCGTGATCGACGACAGCGCCAGCCAGGCGGTGCTGCGCGTCGATGACTCCGGCCCCGGCATCCCCGTTGAAGATCGCGCGCGTGTGTTCGACCGCTTCTACCGCCGCGACAATGGCGGCGACACGACGGGCAGCGGTCTGGGTCTCGCCATCGTGCAAGCGATTGCGCAGCGCCACGGGGCACACATCGACCTCGGCGATGCCCCGCTTGGCGGGCTGCGGGTCGAGCTGCGGCTGCCGCTCGACAGCCCGGCTCGTTCCCGTTGCGATTGAGCCTAGAAACCGCAGTTGTCATCGCTGCCAAACAGCGCAGATCGAGTGTTGGCGCGGCTTTCCGGGCAATTCCCGCGACTGCGGAGCAGTTCCAAACCGGTGATCGACCGCCGCTCAAATTGTGGCTCTATTGAAATTTGAGTGGGTGAAAAATTATTCGATGCGAAATGCGCCGAACCGAACGTACCCCTTTGTCGG
>JADCGX010000173.1 GCA_020248785.1 Burkholderiales bacterium
ATTCTCGGCACCCACCAAGGTGCCATCGACCAAGCGCATCTGCACGAGTACCTCAACGAGTTCGTGTTCCGCTTCAACCGGCGGCACTCCCGCAGCCGGGGAATGGTGTTCTACCGAGTGCTCGAGCTTGCGGTGCGGCACGCGCCCGTGCGCTACGCAGACATCACCGCGGGCCATCGGCCGCGCAAGAAGCCACCGACGCCTCCCTCCTCACGCGGCACGCCGGCCAGCCTCGACCGCAAAGCGGCCGGTCGACCGTGGCGGTCCGGTTAGATGGAGAGCCCTGGAACTTCCTATGCGCGCCCGGGCGGGTGTTCTCGCGCTCGAGGTTGCTGGACAGCGGGCGCAAGGAGGGGTGTGATGCAGGCGATCGGGCCATCGACACCCACGTCAAGAACCTGCGCCGCAAGCTCAACGCGGTCAACGGCGACGGCGACTACATGTTCTCGGTCTATGGCGTGGACTACGGGCTTGCCCGGCCCTCCGACAGCGGCAGCTGATCCACACCCTCCCCGAGCGCAGGCAGCCGCAGCCACGCCACCAGGCCTCCCCCCGGACGCAGGGCCAGCGTGAGCTCGCCGCCGTGCTCGCGCGCGATCGCGCGGGCGATCGGCAAGCCCAGGCCGAAACCCGACGCATGTCCGCGCGCGGGGTCGCCACGGAAGAAGGGCTCGAACGCGCGCTCGAATGCCTCGCCGCTCATGCCCGGGCCGCGGTCGCGCACCCACAGGCCCGCGTCCGCGCCCGAGCGGCCCACCTCGATCTCCGCCGCGCCGGCGTGCTTCAGAGCGTTGTCCAGCAGATTCTGGACGCAACGTCGCAGGGCGCCGGGGCGCCCCTGCAGCCACAGAGACGCCACGCCCGACAGGACCACGTCGCAGCCGGCGTCGCGTGCGTCCTGCACGGCGGTCGCAACCACCTGAACCAGGTCGCAACGCCTGGAGGGCTCGCCTCCGACGCTGCCACGCAGGAACTCCAGGGCCTCGTCGGTCAAGCGTCGCAGCTCGTCCAGGTCGCGGATCAGCCTGGCCCGTACGACCTCGTCGGTCATCATCTCCACCCGCAGGCGCATGCGCGTGATGGGCGCGCGCAGGTCGTGCGAAATCGCCGCCAGCATCCGGGCCTTCTCGTCCATCATGAACCCGATGCGCTGGCTCATGTCGTTGAAAGCGCGCGCCGTCTGCCGCGCCTCCGTGGGGCCGCGCTCCAACAGTCGCGGCCCCACTGAGCCCGTTCCCAGGGCACGCGCCGCCGCGGCGAGCGCCGACAGCGGCCGGGTCACCCAACGGACGGCCAGTAGCGCCCCAACGCCGACCAGGACGAGCAGAGCCACCAGCGTCGGCCAGAGAAATCGCGGTGGCGGCAGCGGGCGATCCGGCTTCTCCAGCGTCATCCACCGGCGCTGTTCCCCCGCGGGGCTGCGCAAGAGCGCGACGAAGCGGGCGTTTCCGGCATCATCGGCGTGCACCTCGACCGCCAGCACCTCAATGCCGCGCAGACGCTGCCGGAGTTCACGGGCCACGATCCGGCCCAGCGTCTCGTCACGCGCACCGGGTGCCGGATCGTCGGCGGCCGCCACGAGGCTCAGCCCCGCCGCGGCCAGGGCTTGCCGCACCGAGGGTCGTGCCGCCGGGTCGGCGTGGGCGAAGACGGTCTCCGCCAACGCGATACGCTGCACGGCCTGCCCGGCCAGACGTTCGCCCTGCATCGGGCCGCGCTCCATGCCGAGAAACTGGGCGGCGATCGCAAGTGCGAGGGTGATGGCCGCCAGCAGGATGACCGCCAGGCGGCCGAACAGGCTCCGCGGCAGCGATGCTCTGATCATGGCTCGAACTCGACGCGCGCGGCCAGGAGATAGCCTTCCCCTCGCACGGTCTTGAGCAACTGCGGCTGCTGCGCGGGATCGTTCAGGCGCATGCGCAGGCGGCTCACGAGCATGTCCACCGCGCGGTCGTATGGCCCCGCGCGCCGGCCGTGGATGGCATCTAGCAGGCTGTCACGGCTGATCACCCTCCCCGGCCGGTCCAGCAGATGGCACAGCAGCTTGTACTCTGCGGCTCCCAGGCCCACCGGCCCGTCGGGTCCGGTGAGTTCCCGGCGCTCGAAGTCGAGCCGCCAGGGCCCGAACCGTGCCACACGGGGCCGTGCGGCGCGTGCAGAGGACCCACCGGACAGGCCCGCGCCCGTCCGGCGCAGCAAGGCCTGCAGCCGGGCGACCAGTTCGCGCGGCTCGAAGGGCTTGACCAGGTAGTCATCGGCACCCAATTGCAGGCCCAGCACGCGATCGGCCAGTTCCCCACGCGCCGTCAGCATGAGCACGGGCACCCCGCTGCCCGCGCGCAGCCGCTGGCAGACCTCAAGGCCGTCGATGCCTGGAAGCATCAGGTCGAGCACGACCGCGTCCATCTGCAGGCCGGCGCCAGCCGCGCGCAGCAAGGACTCGCCGTCGGCGTAGACCCGCACGACCATGCCGAACCCCGACAGATAGCGGTCCAGCAAGTCGCGCAAGTCGGGATCGTCATCCACCAGGGCGATGCACGGCCTTGCGCTCACGCCGGGCACTCTACATGACGCGGCGCGCCTCGCGCGGCGCTGCGGCAGGTGCTCATGCCGCGGGCCACCCCGCGTACTGCGGTGGCGACTCGTCTGCGCCTGCGGCACCCAGCGGAACGAGGAACCCGGGGTCCGGCTCCGCGCGCCAGCGCCGCGGCACGTGGGGAAAGCCTTCGGTGACGAAGTAGGCATAGGTGCCGTTCGGGAACTCCGGGCTCGCGGCAAGCTGCATGCCGTTGCACTCGTCGAGATCACCGAGCCCGGGCACGTACTCGTAGTCCTGGACGAAGGTGCCGTCGTGCGTGCCCCGGGGCGCACCCGCGGGGCGCAGGCCCGCCTTCAGCCGGTAGCTCGGCCTGAGCTCGCGCGACAGTGCCTGCGCGCCTGCCGCCACATCGGGCACGAAGGGCCTGTAGATGGGGTATCCGTCGGCCGCCCAGCCGATGAGCAGGGTCGAATCCACGCCCGGCCCTCCCGGCCCCGCCATCGCCATGGTCTGCGCCAGCTGCTTGACCCATCGCTGCGGCGTGCCGTGGTAGTGATAGGCCCCCGAGGGCTGCACATGGCCGTTGCTCGCGTCCAGGCCCTGATAGTGGCGGATACGCTCGGACATCACCTCGAACTGCCAGCCCTTGGCAGGCTCTCCGAGCCACCAGGGGCCCGCCGGGTCGAGCAGGATGCCGTTCAGGGCGACACCGAAGCGCGATTGACCGATGGCCAGGGGCTGCGCCAGCGGCATCGGCACCAGCGGCATGCCGAGCTCGACGGGAACCGCCTTCAAGGCGTGCGGGCAGGCAAAGGCAGGGAAGGGACCGACGTTGTCGTGGTCGGGAACCTGATTGCTCTGCACAACGCGCCGGCCGTTCGCGGTGCTCCAGTTCACACTGTTCTGCAGCAGGCTGCCGTTGCCGGACAAGGGCGCGGCGTTGTTGGTGGCGGACGGCGGCGCGGTTACCGCGGCCGCTCCGCCGCAGCCGGCCAGAGCCGTCGCGGTGCCGACGAACATGAAGTTGCGGCGAGTGTTCCTGATGTCTGTGCGCATGCGTCCTCCGGAAGACTGGGAGCGCGACGCATCGGCGCGTCGCGGAACGCAGTCTGGGAAGCCCGGGTCACAGCACGATGTCCGCCGGGTAACGGCGCATAACGGGGTGCGGACGAGCGACAGGCCTCTGCAGGATGCAGGCGCGCCGTGGCGCGCGCGGGTCCGCGCGACCCTGCCGGGGACGACCCGCGGGCACAGGACGCGGCTGCCGCGACGGACTTTCGCTTGCACGGCGACCCCCGACATGGCAGATTGCCTGCCCATGCCCTATCGCATCCTCGCCGACCTCGTGCTGCTGCTGCACCTCGCGGTGGTGGTCTTCGTCGTCGGCGGCCTGGCGGCGGTCGTGCTCGGGCACCGGCAAGGCTGGTCCTGGGTGCGCAACCTGCCCTTCCGCCTTGCTAACCTGGCGGCCATCGGCGTTGTCGCGGCGCAGGCCTGGCTGGGCCAGGTGTGCCCCCTGACGACGCTCGAGTCCTAGCTGCGCGTGCAGGCCGGCGGCCCGGGCTACGAGCGCGGCTTCATCGAGCACTGGGTGCATGCCGTGCTGTTCCACGAGGCCCCGCCGTGGGTCTTCACGCTCGCCTACACGGCGTTTGCGCTGCTGGTGGCGCTGGCCTGATGGCGCTGCCCGCCGCGGCGCGGGGCGGAGGTCAGCGCCGCGCGTCCGGAGAGGACAGCGCGGCCGCAGGTCCGACAATCCCGGGCGAAGCGCCCGCCCTGACCGCGATGACCGACGACCAGCTGCAGCGCTACGCGCGCCACCTCCTCCTCGACGACATCGGCATCGAGGGCCAGCAGCGCCTGCTCGACGCGCACGCGCTCGTCATCGGCGCCGGCGGCCTGGGCAGATCCGGTTCATGCGTGCTCTTCGCCGCACGACGACAGGGTCGTCATGCGGCAGCGGAAGAAGGATGAGCGGCTTGCCGCCCCGCAGGCGCGAAGGCCTGCGGCAGCGCAGTCAGGACAAGGTGCGGGAGCGGGGAGGGG
>JADCGX010000174.1 GCA_020248785.1 Burkholderiales bacterium
ACGATCCGTGCGCGCTGGGCCAGCCTGACGCTGGCGCGCTTGGAGCGCGCCAGTCTCGTCAGCTCGACTTCCTGCTCATCCGTCAACTCGATCCCTGGGGCAACTCGCAATCGCTCACTCCAATGCAAACCGAAGTAGAGCGTTGGAGGCGGCTCACTCACTTAACTTCATTCAAGAATAGAACACTACACTAGGCGCCTTTGGGCTTCTGCGCCTTGCTCGCCGTGCCGCCACCCTTGAGCGCACGAAAGCCAATGTCCTTGCGGTACTGCAGCCCCGCGCAACGCACCTGCTCCACGGCCTCATAGGCGCGCTTCTGCGCGGCGCGCACGGTGTCGCCCAGGGCGGTCACGCAGAGCACCCGGCCGCCGCTAGTGACGAGCTTGCCGTCCTGCATCGTGGTGCCCGCGTGGAAGGTGACGCAGTCATCGGCATCCGCGGGCAGCGCCTCAATGGCGTCGCCCTTGCGCGGATCGTCGGGATAACCGGCGGCCGCCATCACCACGCCAAGGGCCGTGCGACGGTCCCACTCGACGTCGATCTGATCGAGCTTGCCGTCGATGGCGTGCTCGAGCAGCGCGGGCAGATCCGTCTTCATGCGCAGCATGATCGGCTGCGTTTCCGGGTCGCCCATGCGGCAGTTGAACTCCAGCGTCTTCGGCGTGCCGTCCGGCGCGATCATCAGGCCGGCATACAAGAAGCCGGTGTAGGTGATGCCGTCGGCGGCCATGCCGTTGACGGTCGGCATGATGATCTCGCGCAGCACGCGCGCGTGCAGTTCGGGCGTGACAATGGGCGCCGGCGAGTAGGCGCCCATGCCGCCGGTGTTGGGGCCCTGGTCGCCATCGTGCAGGCGCTTGTGATCCTGGCTGGTCGCCAGTGCCAGGACGTTCTTGCCGTCGCTCATGACGATGAAGCTGGCTTCCTCGCCGACGAGAGAGTCCTCGACCACCACGCGCGCGCCGGAGCTGCCGAGCCGGTTGTCCACCAGCATGTGCTCGATGGCCGCATGCGCCTCGGCCACGGTCTGCGCCACCACCACGCCCTTGCCGGCGGCCAGGCCGTCGGCCTTGATGACGATGGGCGCGCCGCGCTTGTTCACGTAGTTGCGTGCATCGATGGCGTTGGTGAAAGTCTTGTATTCGGCGGTCGGAATGCCGTGGCGCCGCATGAACGCCTTGGCGAAGTCCTTTGAGCTTTCGAGCTGCGCGGCGGCGCGCGTTGGTCCGAAGATCTTGAGGCCGCGTGTGCGAAACGTGTCGACCACGCCGGCAGCGAGCGGTGCCTCCGGGCCCACGACGGTCAGCGCGATACCTTCGCTTTGCGCGAAGTCCGCGAGCTGCTCCGGCGCGGTGATTGGCACGTTGCGCAGACGCCTGTCCGCGGCCGTGCCGCCGTTGCCCGGTGCCACATAGACGAGCTGCACCCGGTCGCTGGACGCAAGCTTCCACGCCAGCGCGTGTTCGCGCCCGCCGCTGCCAATGACGAGGATCTTCATGCGTCGATCACTGCGGTGGTGTAAACGGCCTGCACGTCGTCGAGGTCATCGAGCGCATCGAGCAGCTTCTGCATCTTCTCGCCCTCGGCGCCCGCAAGCGGCGTTTCGGCAAGCGCTTTCATCGTGACCTCGGCCACCTCGGGCTTGAGGCCGGCCTTGGTCAGGGCGTCGCTCACCGCACTGAAGTCGCCGGGGGCGCAGATCACCTCGATCGAGCCATCCTCGTTGGACTGCACGTCGTCGGCACCTGCCTCGAGCGCCGCTTCCATGATCTTGTCCTCGGATGCACCGGGCGCAAAGATGAACTGGCCGCAGTGCTTGAACTGGAACGCCACGCTGCCGTCGGTGCCCAGGTTGCCGCCGTTTTTCGACAGAGCGTGCCGCACCTCGGCCACGGTGCGGGTGCGGTTGTCCGTGACGCAGTCGATCATCAGCGCCGCACCGCCCACGCCGTAGCCTTCGTAGCGCACTTCCTCGAGGTTCTGGCCTTCGGCCGTGCCGGTGCCGCGCGCGATGGCGCCCTGCACCTTGTCCTTGGGCACGTTGGCGAGTCGCGCCTTGTCCAGCGCCAACCGCAGGCGCGCGTTCATCGATGGGTCGCCGCCGCCGTCACGCGCGGCGATTTGCACCTCGCGGATGACCTTGGTCCAGGCGGTTGCGCGCTTTGCGTCCTGCCGCCCTTTGCGATGCTGGATATTGGCCCATTTGGAGTGCCCGGCCATAGTGCGTGCCTTCTTGGAAATGCCGACTTGCGAGAGGGGCGCGAGTGTAACAACGGGGCTGAGGATCGAGGATTGAGGGGCGGCGCCAATAGGCACGGCAGACGCGGTGGGCTACGCTTTCCACCATCCTCCATCCTCACGCATCGATCGCAAATGGCCGACCCCATCGTCATTGCCAAGGTTGCCGACACCGAACTGGCCCTGCTTCCCGCGCTGGCCAACCGGCACGGCTGCATCACGGGTGCCACCGGCACCGGCAAGACCATCACGCTTCAGGTGCTGGCAGAGCGCTTCTCGGCCCTGGGTGTGCCCGTGTTCATGGCCGATGTGAAGGGCGATCTGACCGGGATCGCCAAGCCCGGCCAGACGAGCGAGAAGATGAAGAAGCGCCTGGAGAGCCTGAAGCTCGACGAGCCCACGTGGGCCGGCCGCCCGGTGACCTTGTGGGACGTGTGGGGCGAGCAGGGCCATCCGGTGCGCGCGACCGTGAGCGACATGGGGCCGCTCCTGCTGGCGCGCCTGCTCAACCTCAATGAGACACAAGAGGGCGTGCTCACGCTTGCGTTCAAGATCGCCGATGACAACGGCCTGCTGCTGCTGGACCTCAAGGATCTGCGCGCGATGCTGCAGTTCGTCGGCGACAACGCGGCGCAGTTCAAGACCCAGTACGGCAACATCAGCCCGGCCTCGATCGGCGCGATCCAACGCGGGCTGATGCAGATCGAACAGCAGGGCGGCCAGAAGTTCTTCGGCGAGCCGATGCTCAACATCGACGACCTGATGCAGACCGCCGACGGCAATGGCGTGGTCAACATCCTTGCCGCCGACAAGCTGATGAACAACCCGAGGCTGTATTCCACCTTCCTGCTGTGGCTGCTCTCCGAGCTGTTCGAGAACCTGCCCGAGGTCGGCGACCGCGACAAGCCCAAGCTCGTGTTCTTCTTCGACGAGGCGCATCTGCTGTTCTCCGAGGCGCCGCCGGCGCTGCTGGAGAAGGTGGAGCAGGTAGTGCGGCTGATCCGCTCCAAGGGCGTGGGCGTGTACTTCGTCACGCAGAACCCGCTCGACATTCCGGAGAAGGTGCTGGGTCAGTTGGGCAATCGCGTGCAGCACGCGCTGCGTGCCTTCACGCCGCGCGACCAGCGGGCGGTCAACTCGGTCGCCGAGACGATGCGGCCCAATCCGAAGCTCGACATCAAGGCCGCGATCATGGAACTTGGCGTCGGCGAGGCGCTGGTCTCGCTGCTTGATGCCAAGGGCACCCCGGGCATCACCGAGCGTGCCTGGGTGTTGCCGCCGTCGAGCCGGATCGGGCCGATCACGCCGCAGGAGCGCAAGGCGCTGATCAGCAGTTCCGTGGTGGCCGGTGTGTACGAGAAGGCGGTCGATCGCGAGAGCGCCTTTGAAATGCTCAAGCAGCGCGCCGAGGCCGAGCCGCCGGCCACGGGCGGCATGCGCGGCCGGCCAGAGGGGGTGGGCAAGGGCGCCGCCGCGCCGGCGCCCGAAAGCGGCGGGATGATGGGCGGCCTGGGCGACATCCTGTTCGGCTCCACCGGACCGCGCGGCGGGCGGCGCGAAGGCGTGGTCGACACCCTGGCCAAGAGCGCCGCGCGCTCGATGGGATCGTCGATCGCCCGCGAGATCACGCGCGGCGTGCTGGGCTCGCTGCTCGGCGGGCGGCGGCGCTAGCGCCTTGCTCGCGCTGAGCTGCTGGCAGCGCAGCGACTGAAGACCGCACGCGCACACTGGGCCCCGGCCTGCGCCGGGGCGACGATTCTCCGCATGGTTCCCGTCCCGTCACGCACCGCGATCGACCTCCTGCACAACCTGCCGATCGCGGCGGCGATCCGCGAGTCCGCCTGGGCGTTTCCGCTGCTGGAGATCGTCCACATCGCCGCCTTTGCCGCGATGATCGGCACGGTGCTCACGGTGGAGATGCGCACGCTCGGGCTGCAAAGAGCGATTCCGCTGCTCGAGCTCGGCCGGCTCGGCGTCAAGATCGCACTGGTGGCCTTTGCGGTCATCGTTTTGAGCGGCAGCCTGCTGCTGCTGTCCGACCTCGAGGGCTACATCGCCAATCGCGCCTTCGTGGTTAAGCTGGGGTTGATCACACTTGCGGCCATCAACATGGTCGTTTTTCATCTGCGCAATTCGCTGGCGCGCCCCGATGCCATCGCACGCGCGCAGGCCGTTTTGTCGCTGACCTTGTGGCTGGGCGTGATCAGCGCCGGCCGTCTTATCGCCTACATCTAGGAGCCCAGATGCAACGCCGTCGCCTGCTCGCCGCTGCTCTCGTTGTCGCTGCCGTCCCGGCGGCGGCCCATCACGGCTGGTCGAGCTTCGACCAGAACGCGCCGCTGTACCTGCAAGGCCAGCTCACTTCGGTCCGGTGGACCAATCCGCACGCCGAGGGGGTGCTGGAGGTAAGCAAGGGCCTCACGCTGCCGGCCGATCTTGCCAAGCGCACGCTGCCGCCACAACAGCAGGCGGTCGATGCCCAGGCGATCCTCGCGCGCCTTCAGGTGCCGCAGGCGGCCGAGGGCAAGTGGGAGCTGGAGTTCGCGCCGCTGCCGCGCATGGACGCCTGGGGCGTGGCGCCACTGAAGGCGGGCGATCGGATCGAAGTCATCGGCTACGTCGGCGTCCCCGGCAAGCCCAAGGTGATGCGCGTGGAGTACCTGATCGTCAACGGCACGGCGTACGGACTGCGTTCGTCGCCACGTTGAGCCGACGGCGCGACAAGCCTCCGCGCATCGCCAGATGCGCATGCGAGTCGATTTGGCCAGCTCGCGGTAAGGCGCTGCATCGATCGGCGCCGGCCCCGATCGAACGCGCCCCAGGGACGACGGTCAATCCCCTGTGAGGGGAGACCGTCGACCAGGAAGACACGATGCGCTTCGACATCCCTGAGCCGCTGAAGCAGGAACACGCAGCACTGCACGACGAGTTGCACCGGGCCACGCAGGCCCCGGCGAAGTGAGCGAAGCCGCCAGGCAGCTTGCCCGTCTGATTCATCCGCAGTTTGTGAAAGAAGACAAGTTCGCCTTGCCGCCCCTGGGCTTGCTGCCGGTACTGACCCGGGGCGAGCCGACGCCCGATGTGGCCGCAGCGCTCGATCTCACCGACCGGCTGGAGGCAGAGCTGCCCGCCATGCTGGCGGAGCACAAGGCCATCGTTGGCGCGCTCATGCAGCTGCAGCAGGCTGCGCAGCGTGCCGAGCGGGATGACATCGTGCGGTTTGCGCAAACGCTGATTCAACATGCGCTCACCGAGGAAGCCGTGATGTACCCGGCGGCGTTGTTCGTGGGCCGGTACCTGCGCGCGCGCTTGCCGCTGACCGAGCAGACGTGACGCGGGTGTGAGCGCCAGGTTGGCTGCCGCGCTACAGCCGCTGCAGCGGCCATGCGCCCGGCAAGGTGGAGTTAAATCGGCGCGACGCCTATCCGCGCGGCCTGCTGCTGGCGATCTCGTCCCAGCTCACGCCGCGGCGCGTGGCCATGGCGCGACCGATGGCCAGCAGGTCCTCGGGCGTGAGCACGGCGCCGGCGACTGGGCCGATCTCGCTGTCCTCGGTCTCAATGTGCGCGCGATAGCGGTTGATGAATTGCGCGACCTCGGCCGGGTCGAACGACGGCGCCTGGCCTTCTTCCACGCATGCTAGCTGGAGCCGCAGGCTGGACCACAGCACGTCCATGTCCTCGTGGTCGTCCTGCAACTTCTCAATGATGACGCCGATGCGCGCTGCGCGCGCGTTGTCACCCCCTGCTTGCAGCCGGCGCATGACCTGCGGGAACAGGTCCACTTCCTCGTCGTCGTGGTGGCGCGGCGCCGCCTCGTCGAAGTAGCGGCGCACGCTTGCCGCAGTCACCTGGGCGTCGTGGTCGATCGGATGCGTGGACAGGTGGTCGAGCAGGCGCTCGAGCAGGCTCGTCATGCGCGCCGCGCGCTCATGGCATGCGTGCCACATGTCCAGCGGCTGGTCGAAGCCGGCCGCCGGGCTGCGAAAGTCAATGGTCGATACGGCATTCATTCGATGCCTTTGTCGTTGGGGGAGGATCCTTGAAATGTTGGCATCCGCCGCGCCACGCCGGCGCACCCGGACGGACAGAGTGAAACTCCTTTGCGCCCCATCAAGTTCGTTTGCGCCGCCGCTTACGCGGTCACCGTTGAAAGGTGCACCCAGCCTGCGCCAGCGTCGCCGCCGCGCGCCGCGCTGGCGATGTCATGCCCGCCCTTGGCCTCGTGCGGCTCAAAGCGGCCGCGCTCGGCGTCCAGCACGAGCACCTGCCCATCCTCGATCACGTAGTACCAGGCGTGCAGGTACAGCTGCCCGGCGTGCACGCGCTGCTCGACCATCGGGTAGGTCATCAAGCGCTCGAGCTGCACGATCACGTTGCGCTGCTCCACCCTGCACAGCGCCTAGGTGCACGGCAGCACCGGCAGCACCGCGTCCTGCGCCTGCGTGAGCCAGGCGCGCAGGTGCCTGGCCTGGGCCGGCGGCTCCTCGTACGGACCGCGCATCGCGCCGGAGTGCGAGTGGCCACAGACGACAATGTTCTGCACCTCGAGCGACAGCACCGCGAACTCGATCGCTGCCGCCCTGCCGTGGAAGCCGGCGCTCGTGTCCCGCGGTGGGATCAGGCTGCCCACGTTGCGCGCGATGAACAGATCCCCCGGACCACAGTCCATCAAGGCGTAAGGCACGATGCGCGAGTCCGAGCAGCCGCTGAACAGCGTCTTGGGCTGTTGGCCTTCTTCCACCGGGCGGCGGTAGGTGCGCACGTGGCGTGGGAAGAAGTCCTTCTCGAAGCGATCGAGCCGCGCGAGCAGGTCGTCCATCGTTGCCTCGGCGGGGCCGGCTCAGCGTCTGGCCGAAGCCTGTCGCTCGCGTGTGGGTCACGCGCTGGGCGGCGGCAGCAGCGCGGTCGATTGTGTGGCCGTCGTGTTCGCAGCGTCCGTCGAGTTCGTGTGCGTGCTCATGGTCGTGCCCTGGGTGTACCAAGCCATGCATGTAGTCCTGCAGCGCCGCGCGCAGGCGAAACTGCGCCAGGTGTTCCTCGTTTTGCCTGTGGGCCTGGGCAAAGGGCAGGCGCGGACCCGGGGCCAGGCGATGGACTCCGGGTTGCGGGGCTTTGTGCGTTGCGCGCCAATCTCGGCGCGCGCGGTGCAACGCATCAGATGCCGCGCAGGCTAGGCGCCAATGACCCTGTTTCAGTGATGCACGTCAAGCGCGTCCGGCGCTTGCCACGCCGGGAGAGCAGCGCCGTACTCCACCCGAGGTACTGGCTTGCGTATGCCATACCCCGGCAGAGGCGTTACAAAGCGGGTTACAGGCCTTGACGCGTATCAGCGCCACACGGCCTCGACACGGTAAGTTGCCGATATGACCACCTTCCGACAGCGCTGGAGCAGTTCGACCTTTTTGCGCGTGGCATCCGTGCTGGGTGCGGTCGCGCTGCTCTCCGCCGTCGTGGTGCTCACCGCCGCCTGGTTCACGGAGCAGTCCACGGGCAAGGGCGCGGCAATCAACGTGGCGGGCTCGCTGCGCATGCAGTCGTACCTGCTGGCCACGCGTGTGGCCGATCAGCGTCTCGACGCGCAGAGCCGGCTTGCCGCGATTGCCGAGGAAGCCGCGGGCTTCGAGACGCGCTTGCGCAATCCCGGCTTGGTGGCGGCCGTGAGGCCGGAGCGTTCGTTGCGGCAGCAGCATGAGCGCATCGAGATCGACTGGTCGGCGCTGCGTCCCCTGGCGCTGGCGGCCGTGGGCGACGCCGAGGCACGCGATCGCTTCCTGCGCGATGTGCATCCGTTCGTCGGCGGCATCGACGCCTTCGTGCGTGCGCTCGAACTCGACCTGGAGTCGCGCATCCACATGCTGCAGGTCGCGCTGGGTGGCGCCCTGTTCCTGATCCTGGTACTCGTCGTCACGGCGTTCTTCGTGCTCGACATCCAGGTGTTCCAGCCGATTAAGGACCTGGTGCGCGTCACGCAGGCGGTGCGCACGGGTCAGGTTGCCGTGCGGGCCGAGGCCACCGGCGACGACGAGCTCGGCCAACTTGGTCGCCACTTCAATCACATGGTCGAGGAGCTGGGCGGCCTGTATGGCTCACTGGAGGCGCAGATCGCCGCCAAGACCGCGGACCTCGCGCGGAAGAACCGCTCGCTGATGCTGCTGTACGACACGGCGCGCGAGTTGTCCTCGGCGCAGCTCGAGCAGGGCGCGTTGATGCGCGTGGCCGACAAGGTGCGCGAGGTCCTTGGCGTGCAGGCCGTGGTGGTGTGCGCGCGTCAGACCGACAACGCCATGGGCTTGCCGCTGGCGCACGCCGAGGCGCGGGCGGGCAGCATTTGCGACGCGGTGCTTTGCGCTGGCTGTCCGGACGAGGCCAAGGTGAGCTGGCATGAAGCACGCGAGGCAGGCGACGGAGCAGCGGGCCAGCAGGTGGTGAGCGTGCCGATCGTGGACGGCGAACGCGTGTACGGTGTCCTGCCGTTGATGCTTTCCCCGGGCCAGGTGCTCGACAGCTGGCAGCTCGAACTGGCTCAAACCGTCGGGCGCCATCTTGGCGCGGCAATGTCGGCGGCCGAGGCGCGCGACGAGCACCGCCGCCTGGCGCTGCTGGAGGAGCGCAGTGCCATCGCGCGCGAGCTGCATGACTCGCTGGCGCAATCGCTGTCGTACACCAAGATCCAGCTCGCGCGCCTGTCCGCGCTGCTCGCCAGTGCGCAGACGCCGCCGGAGCAGGCGCGTGAGGTGGTGCAGGAGCTGCGCGAAGGCGTGTCGGCCGCCTATCGGCAGCTGCGCGAACTGCTCACCACGTTCCGCCTGCAGCTGAGCGGCAAGGGGCTGTCCAGCGCCCTGCAGGAGGCGGTGGCCGACTTCACCGCGCGCAGCGGCATCGCGGCGACCCTGGATAACGGCCTGTTCGGCCTGGAGTTGTCGGCCAACGAGCAGATTCACGTGCTGCAGATCGTGCGCGAGGCGCTTTCGAACATCGAGCACCACGCCGATGCCCGGCATGCCGCTGTGCGCTTGAAGCGCAGCGCCAGCGCGGTCGGCGAGGTCGAGGTGGCGATCGAGGACGACGGCGTCGGCATTGCGACACAGGCCTCGCCTCGCCACCATTTCGGCCTGTCGATCATGCGCGATCGCGCGCAGATGCTCGGCGGCGAAGTGAGCGTCATGCGCGCAGGAACCGAGGCGACGCGGCCCGGCACCCGCGTGACCCTGCGTTTCCCCTCGACGCCGTATCGCCCGCGCGAGCCTGCGGCCGAGCCGATCGCCGCCGAATAGCGTCATTCCGAGTGCACCCCATACCCCGAGTCCGCAGTCCCCACGCCGCCAGGCGCCCGACATGCCAAGCACCGTCCTGATCGTCGACGACCACCCGCTGTTTCGCCGCGGCGTCGCGCAGCTGCTGGCGATGGATCCGGAAATCGAGGTTATTGGCGAGGCCGCGCATGGCGCGGCGGCGGTTGAGCTCGCCAGGGCGAAAGAACCCGACCTCATCCTGCTCGACCTCAATTTGAAGTCGGCGGCGGGGTCGGCCGAGATCGGCATCGACGTGCTGACCGCACTGAAGGACGACGATCCAGCGCGCCGCGTGGTGATGCTGACGGTCAGCGATGCCCCGGACGACCTGATGCACGCGATCCGGGCCGGCGCCGACGGCTACCTGCTCAAGGACATGGAGCCCGAGGACCTGCTGGCGCGCGTGCGTGAGGCGCTCACCGGGACCACGGTCATCAGCGACGCGCTGGCTGGCCGCCTCGCCGCCGCGCTGCCCGCCGAGGCACAAGACATCGGCCGTAAGGCCGAGCGTGACTTGTCTTCGCTCACCGATCGCGAGCAGGCGGTCCTGCGCTGTGTGGCCGAAGGTCAGTCCAACAAGCTCACCGCGCGCACCTTGAACATCACCGAAGGCACGGTGAAGGTGCATGTGAAGCACCTGCTGAAGAAGCTCGGCTTCCGGTCGCGGGTGGAAGCGGCGGTGTGGGCGACGCAGTTGGGGCGGCGGGACGCCGGGCAGCGCTGAGTCTTGGCGTGGGGTCCGACTTACGCCCGGCGCTCTTGGGTCATGGAGAGCCCGAGTTGCACCGACAGTCCGCGCGAAGACCAAGCGCTCGGCTGGCACGTGCTCGCGGTATGGGCCAAAGCTGTTCTCGGTGCTCTCGCGGCTTGCGGCGCGAAACTCCGCCTTGCCGTCGCCTTTGGCACTCGTCGGCCGAGACTGCTGCATTGCCTTTTTGCCGTGTTTTTCGCACGATCATGGCAAGCGCCTTGCTTTCAAGGTCGCACTACGCGTTGATTCGTACTCAATCGTTTTGAGTTGCCTTTGCAGGAGAGCGTGCCATGAGCCTTCCCGCCACGATTCCGACCAGTGCACCGATCTCGATCGCCGGCTTCAAGGACGTCTATCGCGTCCCGCGCATCGAGAAGGCGCTCAACGAGTTGCAGGAGCAGCGCAATGGCAACGACCAGCTCAAGGCCACCTACGTCAAGATGATCAAGACGGGCGGGCAGCGTTTCACGATCAAGCCGTCCTCGCTGCCCGACATTGACGCGCTGATCGAGGAGCTGCCGAACTTCTCCGAGCCGCTCGAAGACATCCGGCGCCAGCTCGCGCTGTGTCTGTCGAGCGACGATCCGCTCGACCTCGAACCGATCCTCCTGCTGGGCGATCCCGGCATCGGCAAGACGCACTTCGCGCGCCGCGTGGCCAAGCTGCTGGGCACCGGCTACAACTTTGTCGGCATGAGCTCGCTCACTGCCGGGTGGATCTTGTCCGGTGCGAGCGCGCAGTGGAAAAACGCCAAGCCTGGCAAGGTATTCGATGCGCTGGTCAACGGCGACTATGCCAACCCGGTGATTGTGGTGGACGAGATCGACAAGGCCGGCGGCGACCAGCAGTACGACCCGCTGGGCTCGCTGTACACGCTGCTCGAGCACGACACCGCCTGCGAGTTCATCGACGAGTTCGCCGAGGTGCCCATTGACGCCAGCGACCTGGTCTGGGTCGCCACGGCCAACGATCACCGCTCGATCCCGGAGCCGATTCTCAACAGGATGAACGTCTACGAGATCGAGCCGCCGGATGCCGACGGCGCGCGCCGCATCGCCCTCAGCATCTATCGCGAACTGCGCGAAGAGCACGCCTGGGGCAGGCAGTTTCCCCCGGTGCTCGACGACGACGCGCTCGACCGCGTGGCCAGGCTCAAGCCGCGCGAAATGCGCCGCGTGATGCTCACCGCGTTTGGCAATGCCAAGCTCGTCGGCCGCCACGAGGTGCAGGCTGCCGACATCACCGAAGAGCGCATTGCCAAGAAGCCGCGCATCGGTTTTTGAGCTGGCTCGCGCCAGCCCCTGCGCCAACGCATCGCGTCGAGCCAATCGGTCACGGTCCGCGGCTACTCGACCCGGACCCAGGTCTGCGTGCGGCCAGCCGCGGCGCGCCGATGTGGACGCGGACATCCAGCAACTCGCCGCCGTCCTTGGGCGTGAGGCGGACCTTGTAGGTCTTGCCGTTGTTCGGGTCGAGGATGGTGCCGCCTTCCCACACCGGTTCCGACGGGTCCTTGCGGACCCCTTCCACGATCGTCAGGCCGAGCAGGGGTGCGTCCTTGTGCGCGCCGCTGCGCTCGTCGCCGCGGGCGTCCTGCCGAGCCGGATCCAGAACCTTCTCGATGCCGCCGGACAGAACGTCGCCCGCCTCGGACAGTCGTACCAGCGACTTTTCCTTCTGCGTTGTGTCATCGATCGTTTTCCAGAGTCCCACGGGGCTGGCCTGGGCGCACGCGCCAGCGCGGCCTCGCGCGCCGTGTCTTCCTGTATACGAGGGCCCTGGCCGCCGTGGTTGCTGCAACGTGCGCGCCGGGCGCTGCGCCATGGCCTGCGTGATTGGCTCGATTCAACGCGTCGCTTGGCCCGACGATACTTGCCGGTAAACCGGACCCCAGATCGGATGCCCGATCTCCGCGTCGGTGAGCAGGAAGTTCGGATCGGCGGCGAACGCATTGCGAAACTGCTGCTCGCACTCGGCCAGTCGGTTGAAGGCGCAGGCGATGAAGGCGAGGTACTTGTGTGCAGTCGCCGTGTCGCGTCGGTCGCGCAACTGCTGCAGCAGCGCCGTCCGGAACGCCTGTTCGGCGCGCACGAAGCTGCCATCTTCATAGGCACGCAGGCCATTGATGAGCGCCCGTTCGGCCGGGCGCTGATACAGCAGCGCAATGCTCTCGCTCACCACAGGCACCGGCGTCGGCGTGGGGTTGAACGACTCGCATCCGGCCAGAAGCAGCGGCAGCAGCATGGCCGCAAGTGCGCACGGCGGCGCCTTCGATGCCCGTGGCACCCGCATGACGTCGAGCATCGCTTCACGACGCATCATCGGGTTGTGCGCGCGATGAATTGTCGATGAGGGCCGCGCGCGGCACGTGGCGCGTGCGTGGGTCGCGGGCAAACCGACATCGCTGCGGCATGAGGCTGTTGCTCATAAGGAGCGGCGTAGCCTAGTCAGGACTGACGCAGCAGCCAATCCACCAATCGGGTGGGCACGTGGCGCTGCGCGTCAGCCAGGACTTATCTCATCCCTGATGCGATCAAAACCGGTGCTGCAAAGAAATGGTTTGGCCGGGCTTGACTTCGACGCGCGCACGATACGGCTGCGAGGCGCCGTTGCGCACCTCGATCTGGTAGACGCCGGGCGGCAATTGCAGGCGTGCCAAGGGCGGCGAGACACCCCGTGACGTGCCGTTGACCAGTACCTCACCCCAGGGGGTCATCGCAAACACCACCGTGCCGTCGCCAGTGACAGGCGCCTGCGCCGAGGTTGGCGCCGACGCCGGCCGTGCAGGCCGCGGTTCGGATCGTGCGGTGCGCGCGGGTGACGGCTCGGTGGCGCGCTGGGCCTGACTCGCGGCGGCGTCTTTGGCCGCAGCCGTGGCGGGCTCGGTCACCGACGGTGTGACCGCCACGGGTGCTGGCGCTGGCGTGCCGGCGAGCTCCGGCGCTGGTTTGGGCGCTTGCCCGGGCATCAGCATCAGCAGTCCCGCAATTGCGGCGACCGCGACGCCAATGGCCAACATCGCACGGCCGCGCAGTGTGTTCCAAGGGCCGCTTTTGGTCGGCTGCCGCGCCGTGAAGGCGGGCGCGGCCACCGTGCTGCCGAGTGCATTGGCAAAGGCGTTCAGGTCGTTGCGCAGCTCGCCGGCGGTCTGGTAGCGCTGCTCGACGTCCTTGGCGAGCGCCTTGGACACGATGGCGAGCAGCGTGTCGGGTACACCGGGCCGCAGCTCCGTGAGCGGGCGCGGTGTGTCGGCGATCACCTGCGCCAGCGTCTCCTGGATGTCCTTGCCATTGAATGCGCGCTTGCCGCCGATGAGCTCGTACAGGATCGCGCCGAGCCAGAAGATGTCGCTGCGAACATCGAGCTTGCGCCGCAGCGCCTGCTCCGGCGACATGTAATTGGGCGTGCCGATCAGCTGACGCTTTTGCGAGGCGTCGGCCTGCCTCACCATCGGCAGTGCGACGCCGAAGTCAAGCACCTTGGGCTTGCCATCACGCAGGATGAAGATGTTCGACGGCTTGATGTCGCGGTGGATCAGCCCGCGCCTGTGCGCGTAGTGCACGGCATCGGCCACGCGCGCCATCAGCAGGGCGACCTGGCGCAGCGGCATCGTCTGGCCGGTGGCCAGCACGTCGTGCAGGTCGCGCCCCTGCAGGCGCTCCATGGCGATGTAGGCGAGCGACTCGGTCTTGCCGGCGTCGAACACCGTGACGATGTGCGGGTGATTCAGCCCGCCCGCCGCCTTGGCCTCGTTGAGAAAGTTGGCCTCGAGCTGTTCGCGGAAGTACGCGTCCGCACCCAGTGGAATGGCCTTGATGGCCAGCTCGCGATTGAGCACCGGGTCCTGCGCGCTGTAAACCACGCCATTGGAGCCGCGCCCGATCTCGGTGCGGATGGCAAAGCGGCCGATGGCCTCCGGCGGCGCCGGCAGCATCGCCGAGGGCTCGGTAGGCAACGTGGCAAGCGTGGGCAGCTTCATCGGCGCGAAAATTATGGCACCCAGGCCTCATGCGCCGACGGTCAATGCGAAGCCCGGCCGATGCCGGATGCGAGACTTGAAGCAGCCTCAAGCGCGCGCGAAGACGATCGCCTCCCGTCGCAGCAGCAGCGATTGGATCACCAGGCACAGCGCGGCGAGCCCCAGGCACACGAGCGCCGGGATCAGCAGATCGGCGGCCGCCAGCGGCTCGCCCCGCAGCGCCTTCATCAGCACCGATAACTGCCCCACGGAGGGGACGAACAGCTGCCACAGCGCGTCGCGCTGCGAGGCGAATATCGGCACCAGCGCGGCGAACTGCACGGCCATGGTGATGTAGCTGACGTAGGTCTGCGCTTCCTTGTGGCTGCGTCCGAAGGTGGCGGCCAGCATGTTGATGGCCGCCATCAGCGCGGCGAAGGGCAGCAGCACCAGGCAGAAAATGCCCACCTCGCGCCAGTGCAACTGCATGAGCGCCGACAGCGTCTCGCTCGAGACAAAGCGCATCGATACGAGAAAGCCCGCCATGGTCAGCAGCACGATCAGCGTCGAATACGCCATCACCACGCCCCATTTGCCCAGCACCAGCGCGCCGACCGGCACCGGGTTCATCAACAGTGGCTCCAGCGAGCCGCGCTCGCGCTCGCCCGCGCTCACATCGATGGCGACCGACAGGGCACCGAAGACGGCCACCAGCAGGGCCACCCAGGGCACGATGAACAGCAGCTGTGCGCCGCGCGACTGCGCGGGCGCCAGGTTCTGCTCCTCCAGTTCGACCGGCGTGAGCAACTGCGGGCTCACCCCGCGCGCAATCAGCCGCTGCATGCCCACTTCGCGGTTGAAGGCGCGCAGCAAGCCGGTGGTGGTGCGCACCATCGGCTGCGCTCGCTCGTGGCTGTCGTCGAACAGGACGTCGACCGTGACGGAGTCGCCGGTGTCGAACTGCGACTCGAAGTCCGTCGGGGCAACGATGACGGCGTTCTGCAGCTTGCCCGAGCGCAGCTGCTCCAGATAATCGGGCGGTGCCGGCTTGACGGTGGCGCCGGCCCGCTCGAGGAAATTGACCAGCGTGGGCGCGCGCTGCGGCTCGTGCACGAACACCTCGCGCGCGGCGGCCCGCTCTTCCAGCCCGGCGATGAAGCTCGACATGATCGTGAACAGCACCGGGCCCGAGAACATCGAGATCGCCAGCGCCACGATCCAGCTGCGACGGTCGCGCACGGCGTCCTTCAGCTCCTTCAGGAAAACCACCCAGCCGGCGCGCATCACGCAGCCTCCGCGGTCGGCGCCACCTGTTGGCCCAGCGCCAAGGCGACGAAGGCGTCTTCGAGCGACGCGGTGCCAGCCTGCGCCCGCAGCGCAAGCGCCGTGCCATGCGCGATCGAGCGACCATGCGCCACGATCACGATCTCGTCGCAGATCGCCTCGACCTCCTGCATGATGTGCGTGGAGAAGACGATGCACTTGCCCTCGCCGCGCAACGCCAGCAGCAGGCGGCGCAGGGCGCGCGTGGACATCACATCCAGGCCGTTGGTGGGCTCGTCGAGCACCAGGTGCGACGGGTCGTGGATCAGCGCGCGCGCCAGGGCCACCTTCATCCGCTCGCCGGTGGAAAAGCCCTGCGTCGGGCGGTCCAGCAATTCGTTCATGTCGAGCAGATCGGCCAGGTCAGCCAGGCGCCTGGCGAACTCGGCCGGCGGCACGCGATGCAATTCGGCGTAGTACGCGACGTTCTCCCTTGCCGTGAGCCGCGCGTACAGACCACGCGCGTCCGACAGCACGCCGAGCTTGGCGCGTACTGCGGCCGGATCACTGCGCAAATCGAAGCCGCCGACGCGCGCTGTGCCGCTGTCGGCCTGCATCAGCGTGGTCACGATGCGCAGCGTGGTGGTCTTGCCTGCGCCGTTGGGGCCGAGCAGCGCGGTGATACGCCCGTCCGCCGCGGTGAAGCTCACGTCTTCAACGGCCGTCACTGCCTTGGCGGCCTTGCCCTTGACCGCAAAGGCCTTCGACAGGTGTTCGACTTCGATCATGATGGTCTTGAGCGCACGGGTCTCAGCGCGTGGTTATCAGCGGCCTGACGCACCGGGCGGGCGGTAGGCGTACGGGGGCGGAATGCGTTGCAGGCAGGCACCGTCGAGCGGCTTGCCCTTGTCGTCAGTAAAGCCGCCGGCGCGCACGAAGCGGCTGATGAGCTCCGGCGCGCAGCCGTGCATGGTCACGCCGTGGCCCAGGTTGGGCGCAACGATGTGCATCGCATTGGGCAGGTTCTTGGCCACCGCCTCGCCGTGACGCGGCGGGGTCGCCGGATCCGCGCCGCCCGACAGGATCAGTACTGGAACGCTTGCGCTTGGCGGCTCGTAGAACGCCGCCGGCACCGGTCGCGTGGGGATGTGGCGACAGGCGCTCTCATAGAGTTCGTAAAAGCTTGTGCCGAAGCGCGTCTTGCGATTGGCCGCCAGGAGCTCCGGCGTCACGCGCCCCATGTCCTCTGCACAGATGACGGCAAAGTGCATCAGCTCGGCCATGTTGTTCTCGAGGCTGCCGCTGAGCGCCGCATACAGCGACAGCAGCGCGGCGTAGTCGCCCTGGCCGGCGCGCGACAGGGCATGCGGCAGCAAGGCCGCCAGTTGCGGCACATACAGCGGCGAGCGCAGCATGCCGGCGAGCACCGTGCGGTCGAGTGTCACCACTTCGTCCGCGCCGGTGATCGGGTGTACGAGCTCGACCTTCGTGCCCTTGTTGGCAGCGGCCAGCACGGCGTCGATGTCGCTCGTGAGCGTTGGGAAATGCGCCTTGCAGCGCGCCTCGCGCGCGCAAGTCTCGGCCATCCGCTTCAGTGCGATGTCCGAATCGATGGCAAAGCTGGCGGGCAGGGCCATGGCGGCCGGCGCCACGCCATCGAGCACCACACTGCGCACATGCTGTGGATACTGGCGCAGATACTCGAGGGCGGCGCGGGTGCCGTACGAGCCGCCCCAGAGGTTGATCTTCTCGGCCCCGAGTGCGGCGCGCACGCGGTCGATATCGCGCATCGCGATCCATGTCGCATACTGCGCGAGATCCGCGTCCAGCGTCTTGACGCAGGCGTGCAGTTCGCTGATCGCGCGCACTTGGTCGATCGACTCCGACACCGTGAGCACGCGGCGTGGGCGGTCGCATTGCAGGGCGTTGGAGCGGCCCGTGCCGCGCTGGTCAACGAACACCAGATCGCGCCGTGCATTGAGCTGCGCCAGGGCGGGTTGCAGCTTGTCGGCCACCTTCGTGGCCGCCTGGCCCGGCCCGCCGGCGAAGACGAACAGCGGATCCGGCGCCTTGTTCTTGGCCACGGCGGGCACCACGGCGAAGTGGATGGTGATCTGCCGGCCCTGCGCCGTGTCCGGGTTCTCCGGCACCTGGACCTGACCGCAGAGCACGGCGCGCTCGATGCCCTTGAGTCGGCACGGCTCCAGCGCCTGCGCCAGCGGGCTGGCTAGCGCGGCCGCGGCGGCCAGCAGCAGGCCGGCGCTGACCTGACGAAGCAATGTCGCAAGCATATGGACGGTGACGTGGGCAGGAGACACAGAGGGAGCGCAGCATAGCCGCGCACATTGCGTCTGCCCGCAGCCCTTGGACGAACTGCGCCGGGTGCGCCGCCAACGGCGGTGGCAGGTGCCTGAATTGCGCCTAGTCGTGCAGCAGCTTCAGGCCCACCACGCCCGCGACGATGAGCAGGATGCAGCCGATGCGCGCCAGGCTGGCCGGCTCGTCGAGCAGCCACATGCCCAGCGCCGCGGCTCCCGCCGCGCCGATGCCAACCCATACGCCGTAGGCCGTGCCGACGGGCAAAACCTTCATGGACAGGCCCGGCAGCCAGAACGACAGCAGCGCCAGCACCAGGACGGCGACTGACGGGCCGATGCGCGTGAAGCCGTCCGTGTACTTCATGCCCACCGCCCATGCGGTCTCGAGTACACCGGCAATGACGAGCAGGATCCAGGCGGTGGTGGGGGTTGGATTAAGGAAGGACATCGTGATGTGGGGACTGAGGTTCGAGGACGGGGGGGCGAAACCGGCGGTCGGATGCAGCAATGGTGCCCGAACCTGGGCGACTTGGTCGTGCGGCGCGACCGGGGTCACCGCCCGACGCGCGCCGCGGTCTCTCCTTAGAATCGGCCGCTTCATGCCGCGTTCCGCTGCTGCGTCCGCTTCACCCGCCGCCTCGCGCTTCACCACGGGGCTGCTGCTCGCGGCCGCCGGGAGCGTGCTGTTCTCGGCCAAGGCGATCGTGGTGAAGCTCGCCTATCGCCACGGGGTCGACCCCGAGACGCTGATCGCGCTGCGCATGCTGTTCGCGGTGCCGTTCTTCGCCGCGGCCTGGTGGTGGACCTCGCGCGGTGCCACGCCGCTGACCCGAGACGAGCACTTTCGCATCATCGTGATCGGCCTTCTCGGCTACTACGCGGCGAGCTACCTGGATTTTTTGGGTCTGCAGTACATCACGGCGGCCCTGGAGCGGCTCATCCTGTACCTGAACCCGACGCTGGTGCTGCTGATGTCGGCGTTGTTCCTGGGCAAGCGGATCGTGCGCCTGGACTGGATGGCGCTCGCGCTGTCCTATGGCGGCATTCTTCTGGTGTTCCTGCACGATGTGCGCCTCGAAGGCGACAATGTGGTGCTGGGTGCCACGCTCGTGTTTCTCTGCGCGATCTGCTACGCGGGCTATCTTGTGCTCTCAGGTGAACTGGTGCAAGAGGTGGGCGCGATCCGGCTCACTTCATATGCGATGGTGGTGGCCACCGCCGCCGTGCTGTTGCAGTTCGTGCTGCTGCGGCCGCTGGAGAACCTGCTGCAGCCTGCGCCGGTGCTGTGGCTATCAGCGTTCAACGGGTTGTTCTGCACGGTGCTGCCGGTGTTTGCGACCATGCTGGCGGTGGCGCGCATCGGCGCGGGCAACACGTCGATCACGGCGATGATCGGCCCGGTGTCGACCATTGTGCTCGGCTACATTTTTCTCGGCGAGGCGATCACGGGATGGCAATTGGCCGGTACCGCGCTCGTTCTGGCCGGGGTGTTCGTGCTCTCGCGCAAGGGGCAGGCGAGTCAGTCCGCCTCCGCGCCCGATTGACATTGGAAGCGGCTACACCAGCCATACGCGGCAAACACAAGGAGAAGACGATGAAGACACAAGCGATCCGCATCCCGGCCCATGGCGGGCCCGAAGTGCTGCAACTGGCCGAGGTCGAGGTGGGTGATCCCGGCCCGGACGACGTGCGCATCCGCCATACCGCCATCGGTGTCAACTTCATCGACATTTACTACCGCACGGGGCTGTATGCCTCGCCGCTGCCGCACGGCTTGGGCTTCGAGGGTGCCGGCGTGGTGGAGGCCGTGGGCAGCAACGTCAAGTTCCTGAAGGAAGGCGACCGTGTGGCCTATCCACAGGGGCCGCTGGGCGCGTACTCACAACTGCGCGTCGTGCCGGCGGCCACGGTGGTCAAGCTGCCGAAGAAGATCACGGACGAGGAGGGCGCCGCGGTCATGCTCAAGGGCCTGACGGTGCAGTACCTGTTCCGCCAGACCTACCGCCTGCAGGGCAATGAGACGATCCTGTTCCACGCCGCCGCTGGCGGCGTGGGGCTGATCGCCTGCCAGTGGGCCAAGGCCTTGGGCGTGAAGCTGATCGGTACGGTGAGCTCCGATGAGAAGGCTGCGCTGGCCAAGGCGCATGGCGCGTGGGCGACCATCAACTACGCCAAGGAGAATTTCGTCGAGCGTGTGAAGGATCTCACCGGAGGCGCCAAGTGTCCGGTCGTGTACGACGGCGTCGGCAAGGACACCTGGGAGGGCTCGCTCGACTGCTTGCAGCCGCGCGGGCTGATGGTGAGCTTCGGCAATGCCTCGGGCGCCGTGACGGGTGTGAACCTCGGCATCCTGGCGCAAAAGGGGTCGCTCTTCGTCACGCGGCCCACGCTGGCGACGCACATCGTGCCGCGCAAGCGGCTCGAAGAGTCGTGCGACGAACTGTTCGACCTCATGCTCCGCGGCAAGATCAAGGTGGACATCGAACGGCGCTATCCGCTGGCCGATGCGAGACAAGCGCACATCGATCTGGGTGGCCGCAAGACCACGGGCTCGCTCGTTCTGCTGCCGTGACGATGGCAGTCGCACTGGTGACCGGCGGCGCCGGCGGCCTTGGCCGCGCCGTCGTCGATCGCTTGCAGCGCAGCGGCACGCAGTGCGCCGCGGTCAGTCGCAGCGCGCAGCGCCTGGCGGGTAGTGCGGCCGCGGCGAGCATCGTGGCCGATGTCTCGACCGCCGACGGCGCGCAGGCCGCGGTCGCGCAGTGTCGCAGCACGCTCGGCCTGCCGACCGTGCTGGTACATTGTCCCGGCTCCATCCTGCTGGCGCCCGCGCATCGCACCACCGAAGCGCAGTGGCGCGCCACGCTTGCGGCCAACCTCGACAGCGCCTTCTTCATGTTGCGTGCCTGGACCGCCGCGTTGCTGGAGGAAAAGCAGCCAGGGACGGCGGTGTTCGTGTCTACCGTCGCGGCGCAAATCGGCGTGGCAAATCATGAGGCGATCGCGGCGGCCAAGGGCGGCATCGAGGCGATGGTGCGCTCCGCCGCCGCCACCTATGCGCCGCAGTGTCTGCGCATCAATGCGGTGGCCACCGGCCTGATGGACACGCCGCTCGCCAGCGGGCTGCTGCGCAGCGACGCGCTGCGCGAGGCCTCGGCCAAGCAGTACCCAATCGGCGGCCTCGGAACGGCCGACGAACTCGCTGAGCTGATCGGCTGGCTGGTGAGCGACGCCGCGCGCCGGGTGACGGGGCAGGTATGGACCGTCGATGGCGGCTTCACCGCGATCCGTCCGCTCGTGCGTTAGCCTTCAACCGTCCTTCGCTGGGGGGCGGGGACGCGGCTGGCGGGTCGGCCGTCCATCGACCTGAAAACTGACGAGGATGCTTCCATGCTTGAGCTTCGCCCCGGCTGTGAGTGCTGTGACAAGGACCTTCCGCCCGATTCCGACGAAGCGCGCATCTGCTCGTTCGAGTGCACGTTCTGCGCTGCCTGCGCACAGGACGTTCTGCGCGGGCGCTGCCCCAACTGCGGTGGTGAACTCGTTGCGCGCCCGCGCCGTCCGGCCAGCAAGCTCGCGAACAACCCTCCCTCGTCGGCGCGGGTCCGCAAGCTCGGCGGCTGCGCTGAACTTGCCTGAGCCGGGTTTGGCCTGGGCCGCGTTGACGCGCTGGCTGATTTGGCATTGAGCGCCGCGGCCGGCAGGGAGCGGCGCTTGATCGCGCTGCTCGCCTTTGCCTCGTTTGGCAGCGCGGCCTCCATGCGCGTGGCCGACGCCCAGTTGCCGGCCCTGGCCGATGCGTTTGCGATCTCACTTGCCGGTGCCGCGCAGGTCATTACGGTCTTTTCCATCGCCTACGGTCTGCTGCAGCTCGCCTACGGGCCGCTGGGCGACCGGCAGGGCAAGTGGCGCGTCATCACCTGGGCCACCTTCGCTTGCGCGCTGACGGCGCTGGCCTGCGCGCTGGCGCCGGACTACAACGGGCTGCTGATCGCGCGGCTGCTCGCGGGCGCCAGCTGCGCGGCCATCATTCCGCTGTCGATGGCGTGGATCGGCGACGCGGTGCCCTACGAACGTCGCCAGGGCGTGCTCGCGCGCTTTCTCCTCGGCCAGATCCTCGGCATGGCGATCGGTCAGTGGATCGGCGGGCTGGCGGCCGACTTCGGCCAGTGGCGCGCGCCGTTTGTCGCGTTGGCGCTGTGTTTTGCCATGGCCGGCATTGCCATGTGGCGCGCGCAAGCCGATGCGCTCGTGGCCGCGCCCCCGCAGGCGCGCAGCGGACATCTCCTGCGCGAGTCGCTGTACGTTCTGCGAGAGCGCTGGGCCCGCGTCATCCTGGCCGTAGTCTTCGTCGAGGGCGTGCTGCTGTTTGGCCTCATCGCCTTCCTTGCCACCCACCTGCACCTCAAGCACGGGCTGTCGCTCGGCCGAGCGGGCGCGATCGTCACCTTGTACGCGGCCGGCGGGGTGATCTTCGCGCTCTTTGCGCGACACTTCGTGCAGCGCCTCGGCGAAAGCGGGCTGGCGCAAGCCGGTGGCGCGCTGCTGCTGTGCGGACTACTGCTGGCGGCGTTGTCGCCGGTGTGGTGGACCGCGCCACTCGCCTGTCTGGCGACGGGCCTGGGCTTCTACATGTTCCATAACACGCTGCAAACCAATGCGACGCAAATGGCACCCGAAGCCCGCGGTGCGGCCGTGTCACTCTTTGCCTGCTTCTTCTTCGTGGGCCAGACGGTGGGCGTGGCCTTGACCGCAGTGCTGGTGCAGCACTTGGGGTCCACGCCGGTGCTCAGCGTGGGCGCTGTTGCCGTGGCGGCTCTCGCCGCCGTCTTTGCGTGGCTGCGGGCGCGGAAGAAGTAGCACGAGCAGGATGAAGTGCGTCCGGCCAGATTGCGCACCGGCGTGACGCACGCGCGATGCAGCACAAGCAAGCTCAGCGCGCAAGTGCTGACCACAAAGCGGCGGTCGTCGCAGTCAAAGACCCTGTTCAGAGTTTTGTGTGTGAGGCATAGCATGGCGAACGAGAGGAGCCGGCATGACTCGCAAGAGCAAGAAAGGGGCGGCGACGCCCGTGATGCAGAGATCGAGCCGATGGCGCGGCTTGCGCTGCGGGAGCCGGAGTCACTGGCTTTGCTGGCGCAGCGGGACGGCGCAGTCCAAATCGACAGTCTGCCGTTGGACTCCGAAGCTGATCTGGATACGCCCCTTGGCATGCTTGCGGTCGGCGCAGGGTTGGTCGGCGAGGAGTTGCCGCTCTACACGCTGGGAGCCAGCGTCAAGGTGGGCGCCGGCGGCACAGTGCGAGGAGACTTCACCGACCATTGCGTGCGGACGCTGCCGGCATGAAGCCATTCGAGATCGAGTTTCTGCCCCCGGGCCGGCGCTCGCCTTGGCTTGGCTTGGGGGCGCTCGTGGCATGCGCCTGGGCCTTTGCGGCAGCCACCGACTTCTACCTGGAGCAGCGGGCATTGGCGCTGGCCGCGCAGCAGCCGGCGCCTGCCCCACAAATCGTCGCCAGCCCGGCCAATGCCGAGCGCGGTCGGCAACGCGCCGAGGCACTGCGCGCGCAGCACCGCGCGGCGTCTTACCCTTGGCACGAGGTGTTGCTTGCCTTGGAAGCGGCGGCCGCACCGGATGTGCGGGTGACGCGATTTACCCACGCGCAGAAAGAGGCGGTCTCGCAACTGGTGCTGGAAGCGGCCGAGTTCAGCCTGATCGACGCGGCGGTCGGGCGGCTGCGCGCAACTAGCAGCGACAGCATCGTTTCGTCGATCGAGGCTACCGTGCATGAGCAGGGGCCTAGCTACCAAGGGAGGCCCCCCGGCTCTGCCGGGGAGGCAGTAACAGTTTGACGTTTGAAGGGGTGTCCATCGAAGAAACTTCCGTACGTGAGCCGCCAAGCACACGAAAGGAAGAATCTCGATGGACAAGTTCGACAGTCTCAGTCACAGCGCGTGGACGTGCAAACATCACGTGGTGTTCATTCCGAAGTGCCGACGCCGGACGCTGTACGGGCAGTTGCGCCAGCACCTGGGCGAGGTGTTTCGCAAGCTCGCGGCGCAGAAGGAGAGCCGGATCGAGGAAGGGCACCTGATGCCCGATCACGTGCAGATGATGATTTCGATTCCGCCCAAGCATGCGGTGTCGCAGGTCATCGGTTTTATCAAGGGCAAGAGCGCGATTCACCTGGCTCGGGTGTATGGCGAGAGGAAGCGCAGCTTCGTCGGGCAGCATTTCTGGGCGCGCGGCTGCTTTGTGTCGACGGTCGGGCGAGACGAGCAGTTGATTCGAGAGTACATCCGCAACCAAGAGAAGGAAGACGAGCGCCTGGATCAGCTTGGCCTGTGGAGGTAGTCGGCCACCTTCAGGTGGCCACACCCATGTGGGCTCGCGTTAGCGAGCCCGACAGCCGCTTTGAGCGGCTCATTCATGGGCACCTGGAGCTACGCCTACAACGCCCTGGGCGAACTGATCCGGCAGACCGACGCCAAGGGCCAGGTCACAACGCTGTTCTACGACAAGCTTGGCCGGCTGACCCAGCGCAGCGAGCCCAATCTCGTTTCCAACTGGTACTTCGACAAGGACGACAGCAACGCCTCCTGCGGCAAGAGCGTGGGCAAACTGTGCGTCGCCAAGACCGACGGCGGCTACCGGCGCACCTTGGCCTACGACGGCCTGGGGCGGCCGTACAGCCTGACCGCCACCATCGACGCCGTCTACACCGTCACCACCGCCTACGTTGCCAGCGGCGCCAATCTGGGCAAGGTCGACACCGTCACCTACCCGACCGGCTTTGCCGTCAAGCACGTCTACAACGCCACCGGCTACCTGTCCGAGGTGCGCAAGCTCGACGACAACAGCCTGCTGTGGCGGGCCAACAGCCGCACCGCGGCCGGCCAGATACTCAACGAGACCCTGGGCAATGGGCTGAGTACCGCCACCACCTACGACGCGCTGAACCGGCCCACGCAGATCGTCAGCGGTGCCACCGGCAACACCGTACAGGACATGAGCTTCGGCTACGACCTGGCGGGCAATCTGGTGAGCCGGATCGACGCCGTGCAGGCCATCAGCGAGAGCTTCCAGTACGACAGCCTGAACCGGCTGAAGGAGAGCACGGGTCTGAATCTGGCCACCAACACGGCGCTGGCCACCCGCCGCGTCGACTACGACGCGCTGGGCAACATCATCAGCAAGTCCGACGTGGGCAGCTACGTCTACCCGGTGGCGGGGGCGGCGTGGCCGCATGCGGTGAGCTACATCACCGGTGCACGGGCGGCCAACTACAGCTACGACGCCAACGGCAACCTGACCGGCGTGCAGTACGCCAACGGCAACAGCCGCACGCTGACCTATGCCTCCTTCGGGCTGCCGACCCGGGTCGAAGGCACGGTCGCCAGCGGGCCGAGCTACCGCTACGACTACAGCTACAACGCCGAGCACGAGCGCGTGA
>JADCGX010000175.1 GCA_020248785.1 Burkholderiales bacterium
ACATGCCCGCTGTGACTGCCCAAAGCGCCCCACTCGTCGTTGCAAATGCTCGCCGTAGCCCGAGCTACGGCTGCGCTTTGCGCCTAGATTGGAGCGCTTTGGGCAGCCCCCTCGGGCACGCCGGATTGCCTCTCACCCTCCGAGACGTTTGCGCAGCAGGCCCGAGATCGCGCCGCGCGCCGAGTGCGGCTGCCAGCCGGTGGCCAGCATCAGCCGCAGGTTGGCCGCGCCTTGCGGGCGGCGCAGCGCCACCACCAGCGCGGCGAGCTTGGTGCCGGGGCGCACCGGGAGGCCCTCCAGAAGTTGGAGGTCGTCGACCGTGTCCATTTCTTGGATGCACTCTGCCTCCGGCGGCTCGGGCCGCTTGCGCCCGGCCACGGCATGGCCGGCGTCGGTCAGTACGAAGCCGCCGTCACTGGCCTCGATCCACTCTCGCCGCATCAATGCGGTCATCGCCTTCACCCGCGCGCCGCCGCGCAAGTTGGCGGGCGGGATCACGCGTCCGTCGGCGCGGCGGGCGGCGGCACGCAGCAGCAGGGCCTGGGTCGGGGCGAGCTTGGGCAGGGTTTCCATCGCGGCCTCCGTCACTGGGCCTTTCCGCCGATGACGGCGAGCAGCTCTTCGAGCGCCTGCTCCACTCGCCCCAGGTCGCCGACGTGGCCCCAGTGGATGGCGTCGGGGTCGTGGCCGAAATGGTCGTCGGCCAGTCGCTGCAGTCGTTCGATCTTCTCCCGGACGAAGGCGTAGCGGCGGACGTGGTCGTCGAGGGCGGTTTGCGGGATGCGCATCGTGGGCTCCGTGGTGGTTGGCGATGCGACGATTCAGGCGCTGATCAACATCGAAGCCAAGGCGCGGAGAGCACTTCGGCACCCCTGCTATTGCACAAATCGTCGTTTTGTGCAATAACCACCACTTCTTACTGCACAAAGCCATTCATGGAGCGCGGCGCCACCGGCAACTACGAAACCTCCGTCGCGGCAGGCGAAACCTGCCGCGCGTTCGTGCCTGCGCCGCTGCCGCCCGACCCGGCGCTGTCGGTCGACGCCAGCCTGCAGGAGCGGCTGGACGAGGCGCATCTGGCGCTGGGCCGGCTGGACAGCATCACGGTCCTGCTACCCGAGACCTCGGTGTTCCTCTACAGCTACGTCCGCAAGGAGGCGGTGATGTCCTCGCAGATCGAGGGCACACAGTCGTCGCTATCGGACCTGATGCTCTACGAGGCCGAGGGCGCCCCCGGCGTGCCCCTGGACGACGTGCGCGAAGTGTCCTGCTACGTCGCGGCACTCGAACACGGCCTGGCCCTGCGCAAGGGCGGCCTGCCCCTGTGCACCCGGCTGATGAACGAGATGCACGCCAAGCTGATGACGCACGGCCGTGGCATCGGCAAGGCCCCGGGCGAGGTGCGCCGCACGCAGAACTGGATCGGTGGCCCGTCACCGGCACGCGCAGCCTTCGTGCCGCCACCGCCGCAGCGCCTGGGTGACTGCTTGTCGGACCTGGAGAAGTTTCTCAACGACCAGCCCATCCGCCACTCAGCGCTGATCAAGGCGGCGCTGTCGCACGTGCAGTTCGAGACCATCCACCCCTACCTGGACGGCAACGGGCGCCTGGGCCGCCTGCTGATCCCGCTGATCCTGGTGCACGAGGGCGTGCTGCGCGAGCCGTTGCTGTACCTGTCGCTGTACTTCAAGGCCTACCGCAGCAACTACTACGAGATGCTGCAGCGGGTGCGCCTGCACGGCGACTGGGAGGAGTGGCTGTGGTTCTTCGCCACCGCCGTGCGTTACTCGGCCGCGCAGGCGGTGGAAACCGCCAAGGCGCTCAACGCGCTGGGCGAGGCCGACCGTGAGCGCGTCCGCAGCCTGGGCCGCGTCGCCCCTTCGGCGCTGCAGGTGCACCAGGCCCTGTTCGCCCGCCCGGTGAGCACCATTCCCGCCATCGGCGCCGTCACCGGCCAGAGCCCGCACACCGTGGGCAAGATGCTCGACGCGATGATCGAGCTGGGCCTGGTGCGCGAAGTGACCGGCATGAAGCGCAACCGCATCTACGAATACACCGCCTACCTGGAACTGCTTAACCGGGAAGGCGAGCCATGACGATTCTGGAAGCTGAACCGTGCCATTGACCCTGCCCCAGCTTGAGCGCCACCTGTTCAAAGCCGCCGACATCCTGCGCGGCAAGATGGACGCCTCCGAGTTCAAGGAATACATCTTCGGGATGCTGTTCCTCAAGCGCTGCTCCGACGTGTTCGACCAGCGGCGCGAGGAGGTGATCCGCCTCGAAATGCAAGGCGGCAAGACCGAGGCCGAGGCGCGGCTGTCCGCCGAGAACTCGCGCTGGTACAAGAAGGAAGACTCGTTCTGGGTGCCGCCGCAATCGCGCTACGAAACCCTGGTCAACGACGCTCATCAGAACGTCGGCGACTACCTGATCAAGGCGCTCACCGGCATCGAGACGGCCAACACCAGCCTGTACGACGTGCTGGAGCACATCGACTTCACGCGCAAGGTTGGCCAGAGCAAGGTCCCCGACATCAAGCTGCGCCAGCTGATCACGCACTTCGGCATCTACCGGCTGCGCAACGAGGACTTCGAGTTCCCCGACCTGCTGGGCGCCGCCTACGAATACCTGATCGGCGAGTTCGCCGACTCGGCCGGCAAGAAGGGCGGTGAGTTCTACACGCCCCGCTCGGTCGTGCGGATGATGGTGCGGCTGATCAAGCCCGAACTGAAGCACGACATCTACGACCCCTGCTGCGGCTCCGGCGGCATGCTGATCGCGGCCAAGGAATACATCGACGAACACGGCGAGGACGGCCGCAAGGCCAACCTTTTCGGCCAGGAGTTCAACGGCACGGTGTGGTCCATCGCCAAGATGAACATGCTGCTGCACGGCATCAGCACCGCCAACCTGCAGAACGAGGACACCCTGGCCGAGCCGCAGCACGTCGGGGGCGGCGAGCTGATGCACTTCGACCGCGTGCTCACCAACCCGCCGTTTTCGATCCACTGGGGCAACACCGAGAAGAACGCGGATGGCACGCCCGCCTGGGCGCCGAAGTTCCCGGAGCGCTTCCGCTTCGGCCAGGTGCCGCTGGGCGTGTGTGCCGGGCAAGGGTGGGAGCGGTACGGACCCACGCAAGACGGATGGTTCCCGGCGTTCCGGTCGTTGCGCCCTGAAAGGAGGGTGAGCATTGGGAATGCTCACCTCCCTCGGGTCTGATCGCTGAACTCGGCAGGGCGGTCTGGCTCAATCTCGCCAAGACAACTAACCCGCCGGCACGACCACGATGAACATCTCCTTGCCCGACAGCCTCAAGGCCTTCGTCGACAAGCAGGTCAGCCAGCGCGGCTACGGCACCAGCAGCGAGTACGTGCGTGAAGTGATCCGCCGCGATCAGGACCGGCTGCAACTGCCCAACCTGCTGCTGGCGGGCGCATCGTCGGCTCCCACAGCGCCGGTGAACGAGGCCTGCTTCGGAGGCTTGCGCGAGCGGGTGCGCGGCGCGGCCCAGGTGGCGAGCAAGACACGCAGCCGGTCGTGAAGGCCAAGCCCGTGGTCCCGCGCGAGCAGACCCGGCAGGATGTCGAGGATGCACTCGGGTACTACATGGCCGCAGAAGCCGAGGCTGCCGCGATGGGCCTCATCGACGCCTTGGAGAGCGCCTACGCACAAATCGGGCGCCGTCCTGCGACTGGATCACCTCGCCACGCGCATGAATTGAATCTGCCGGACCTGCGCTCCTGGCCGCTGACGCGCCACCACTACCTCGTCTTCTACGTCGAACGCTCCGACCACGCCGATGTATGGCGTGTGCTGCGGCGCCAGCGCGACATCCCGGCGTGGATGCAGGACCCGGAAGCCATCTGAGCCTCGCCCCAGGTCGCCGACGTGGCCCCAGTGGATGGCGTCGGGGTCGTGGCCGAAGTGGTCGGCGGCCAGTTGCTGCAGCGGCGCCAGCTTGGCGTGGATCTGCGTGGTGCGCGCGGCGTGGGCAGCGCGGGGATCGGCGTTCCGCCCCGAAGCCAAGCTGGGGGCAGCTTGCTTCCGCTGATAGGCTTTCATGCGGATGCGTCCATTTGAGGCGCTTCCAGTTGACAAGCGCGGACGCCATGACCACAGAACCGTGGGTCTCCGTCGAGCAGGTCGCCCAACACCTGGGCGTGGCCAAGGACACCGTCTACCGATGGCGGGAACACCGCGGGCTGGCGGCGTACCGCGTCGGGCGTCTGCGGAAGTTCAAGCTGTCCGAGGTGGGCGACTGGGTACGCGCCGGGGGCGCGGACGAAGAACAAGGCGCGGGCGGCAACAACGCCCGCAAGAACTGAAGGTCACGAGGCGCCATGCCCACACTGAACTGGATCGGCAAGGAAGCCGTCGTCAAGCATCACAAGGAAGTGCCCTTCCGCCTGCTGGAGCCGGTGCCCGAGCTGTCCTGCGGCGACAGCGGCAGCGGCAACCTCATCGTGCAGGGCGACAACCTGCACGCGCTCAAGGCCCTGCTGCCCCGCTACGCCGGCCAGGTGAAGTGCATCTACATCGACCCGCCCTACAACACCGGCAACGAGGGCTGGGTCTACAACGACAACGTCAACAGTCCGGAGATCCGCAAGTGGCTGGGCGAGGTGGTTGGCAAGGAAGGCGAGACGCTGGACCGGCACGACCGCTGGCTGTGCATGATGTATCCGCGCCTCGTGCTGCTGAAGCAGTTCTTGCGGGACGACGGCGCGATCTTCGTGTCCATTGACGACAACGAGGTTGCGACGCTACGCCTGTTGATGGACGAGATCTTCGGTGCGGGGAATTTCCTCGCGCACTTCGTTCAGCAAGCGAAAGATACCCCCGGCAATAACTCATCGGGAATCGCCGCTACACACGATCACCTCCTGGCGTACGTCAAGACTCCGCGCTTTAGCCCGAACCTCCTGGCGCGCGATGAAAGGCAGCTCGCAACGTACAAGAACCCGGACAATGACGAACGTGGTCCATGGTTAGGCGCGCCGCTAACGAGAGGTGAGTTTCGAGAGCGCGACTACTACCCACTCAAGAACCCGGCGGGCCAAGAGGTCTGGCCCCCGAAGGGAACTTGTTGGCGCAGACCGAAAGCCATATTGCAGCAACTGATCAACGAGAAGCGGTTGTGGTGGGGAAAAGATGGCACTTCGTCTTTCCCCATGGAGAAGAAGTTTCTCTCCGAAGTCAAAGACGGCGTAGTCAACCAGACGTGGTGGCCATACGAGTTCGCCGGGAGTACGCGAAACGCCAACGCGGAGCTCAAAGACTTGTTCGAGGGTGAGCGACTGTTTGACACGCCCAAACCGACCCGCCTCATCCAGCGCATCCTGCAGATGGCCACTGATGGCGATGCCATCGTTCTGGATAGTTTCGCGGGCTCTGGCACGACAGGACACGCTGTGCTGAAGCAAAACGCCCAGGATGGCGGCAACCGCCGCTTCATACTCGTCGAAATGAACGACACGATCGCTCGCGACGTGACTGCAGAGCGCGTGAGACGTGTCGCGACCGGGTATACAAGCCCAAAGGGTGCCTCAATTGAAGCCCTCGGCGCCGGCTTCCAGTTCTGCCGCCTCTCGGCGGAGCCGCTTTTCGATGCCGAGGGCCAGATCCGTCGCGACGTGACCTTCGCTCAACTAGCCGAGTTCGTCTGGTTTGCCGAAACCGGCACCGGCTACACGGGCCAGTCCGATTCGCCGCTGCTCGGCGTGCACGAGGGCCGCGCGATCTACCTCCTCTACAACGGGATCCTCAAGGACCGTTCGGTCGCCGGCGGCAACGTGCTCACCGGCCCGGTGTTCGATGTGCTGCCGAAGTTCGTCGGCCCCAAGGTGATCTACGCCGCGGCCAACCGCATGGGTGGCCGCGCCGCACGCGAGGGCATCACCTTCAAGCAGACGCCCTACGCGCTGGAGGTGTAGCGATGCCCGATGCCTTGAAGGTCATCGTCATCGCCGGCCCCAACGGCGCGGGCAAGACCACCTTCGCGCGCGAGTTCTTGCCCAACGAGGCGGGCTGCTCGGTGTTCGTCAACGCCGACCTGATCGCGGCTGGCCTGGCGCCCTTCGCGCCCGAGACGGCCGCCGTGCACGCCGGCCGCCTGATGCTGCAGGAACTGGCGCGGCACTTCGCTGCCCGCGAGAGCTTCGCCTTCGAGACCACGCTGGCCGGTCGCGGCTACGTGCCGCACATCCGCGCCTGGCAGGCGGCGGGCTACCGCGTGAAGCTGATCTTCCTGCAGCTCGACAGCCCCGAGGCGGCCATCGCCCGCGTGGCGCAGCGTGTGCGCCAGGGCGGCCACCACATCCCGGAAGAGACGATCCGGCGTCGCTTTGCCGCCGGCCGCCGGAACTTTGAAAGTCTGTACGCGCCGCTGGTCGATGCCTGGGCGCTGTACGACAACGCCGGCCCGCAGCCGGTACTGCTGGACTGGAGCGAAAAGCCATGAACCCGCAACCCATCGCCGCCGCCCGCGATGCCGACCTGCGCCTTTCGGTGGCCGCGATGCACCGTGCCGCGCAGCGCGCGCGTGAACTCGCGGCGCAGACCGGCACCGCCATCGTCGTCAGCCGGCACGGTGTGCTTCAGACCATCTGCCCACCGGCGGTGGTCGCTGCCCCCGCGCCGGCCGTGCAGGAGCCGCCTGCACCCTACGCGGACGGCCAGCCATGAGCAGCTTTTCCCCCAAGGTGTACCAGCAGCAGGTGCTCGACAGCGTCGAGGCCTATTTCAAGGCCTGCCACGAGCTGCCGTCGCCCTCGATCGCCTTCACCGCCGCCACGGAGCGCCTGTGGGGCCGTGGCAATGCATACCACCCGCTGTCGGGCTTTCCGCCGGACATGCCGTACTTCTGCCTGCGGGTGCCCACCGGCGGTGGCAAGACCTGGCTGGCGGCCAAGAGCGTGGCGTTGGTCAACACGCATCTGCTGCGCTGCGAGCACAGCGTGATCCTGTGGCTGGTGCCGAGCAAACCCATCCGCGAGCAGACCTTGCGGGCGCTGCGCGACCGACTGCATCCGTACCACACGGCGCTGCGGGAGGCCGGGCCCATCACGGTGATGGATCTCGACGAGGCCAAGAGCGTGACCCGTGCGACGCTCGACACCTCGACCACGATCATCGTCGCCACCCGGCAGGCGTTTCAGGTGGAGGACGAGGAATCCCGCAAGGTGTACCAGAGCAGCGGCGCGCTGATGCACCACTTCGACAACCTGTCGCCCACGCAGCGCGAGGGCTTGTTGAGCGAAGGCGAAGGGGCCGACCGCACGACGCCGTGCTCGCTGGCCAACGTGCTGCGCCTGCGCCGGCCCTTTGTGGTGGTGGACGAGGCGCACAACAGCCGCACCGAGCTTGCATTCGACATGCTGGCGCGCTTGTGCCCCGGTGGCGTGATGGAGCTGACCGCCACGCCCGACCTGGAACGCACGCCCAGCAACGTGCTGCACAGCGTCTCCGCCGCCGAGTTGAAGGCGGAGGAAATGATCAAGCTGCCCGTGGTGCTGGAAACCGAGCCGAACTGGCAACAGTGCCTGGCCGATGCCATCGGCCGGCGCGATGCCCTGCACAAGCTGGCCGATGAGGAACGCCGCGCGGGCGGCCCCTACCTGCGACCGCTGGTGTTGATTCAGGCGGAGCCACGACGCGCGGGGGTGGAGACGCTGGACGTGGAGCGCGTGAAGAACGAGCTGATCTCCAACCACGGCATCCCGGCCAGCGAGGTCGTCGTGGCCACCGGCGAGGAAAAGGGGCTGGAGCAGATTGACGCCGACTACAAGCTGGGCATCGCCGACCCGGCCTGCCCGGTGAAGTTCGTCATCACCCAGAAGGCGTTGACCGAAGGATGGGACTGCCCGTTCGCCTACATCTTGGTGAGCATGGCCTCGCTGTCATCGGCCACGGCGGTGGAGCAGTTGCTCGGGCGCGTGTTGCGTCAACCCGGTGCCAGCCATCGGCAGGCCAAGGCGTTGAATCAGTCCTACGCCTTCGTGGTGTCGCGCAACTTTGCCGAGACGGCGGGTGCGCTGCGAGACCGTCTGGTGGCGGGCGCGGGCTTCGAGCGACGGGAGGTGACCGAGTTCGTCACCGCAGCCAAGACCGAGCAGGCGCGGCTGGACCTGGAAGGCCACGCCGGGCGCGTCGTGGTGCGGCCAGTGGCGATCACGTTGACCGAGAAGCCCGATCTCAAGAGCGTGCCCAAGCCGGTGCGCGACAAGGTGAGCTGGGACGGCAAGCTCAACACATTGACCATCACCACGCCGCTGACCGAGGACGAGACCGAAGTGCTCAAGGCTTCGGTCACCAGCGATTCGGCGGCGGCGGCCATCGTCGAGGCGGCCGAGATCAGCCGGACAACGGCCATCGAGTTCTTCCAGACGCCGGCCGAGTTGGGGGAGCGCTTCCGCGTGCCACAGCTTGCCTTGCGCGTGCAGGGTGAGCTGCAACTGTTCGACGACCCGGAGGTTCTCGACTACCCGTGGGACTTGTCGACGTATGACGCCGCACCGACTGCCGACGACGTCACTGCGCTGGGCGCGGGGCTCAAGGTGTCCGAAGGCGGCGAGATCGATGTCGATGGCGCGAGCGGCAGGGTCGTCTCGCGCTTCCTGCCCGATTTGCAGCGCGACCTGGGGCTGGTCTATCGGCCCGAGCACTGGGACGAGGTGCGGCTCGCGACGTGGCTGTGCCGGAATCTGCCGGAGCCGTCACTCACCCACGCCAGCAAGCAAGCCTTCGTGGGCAAGTGGCTGACCGAACTGTTGCGCCGTGAGGGCTTCACGCTGGCCCGTGCGAATCTGCAGAAGTTCATGCTGCGCAACCTGCTGGAAGCACGCATTCGTGAGCTGCGCAGGCTGGCTGTAGGAAAGGCGTTCCAGCAGGCACTGTTCGGCGACGATGCGGCATCGCGCGTCGCGGTGACGGATCAGTACGCCTTTGAGTTCCACGCGCAGGCCTACGCGCCCAGCCGTGACTACGACGGCCCGAAGTCGCCTTATGGGCACTTCGACTTCCGCAAGCACTTCTACGGCCGCATCGGCGACTTCGATAGCAAGGAGGAGTTCGAGTGCGCGTGCTGGCTGGACATTCAGGCACAGCAGGGACGCATCCGGTTCTGGGTGCGCAACCTCGTTCGGCGCGAAGGCAGTTCGTTCTTCCTGCAGAAGGCCGACGGGCGCTTCTACCCTGACTTTCTGTGCCAACTGCCGGGCAGCGCGGACAAGCCCGGCCCGATCCTGGCCGTCGAATACAAGGGCGCGGACCGTTGGGCTGGCGCGGAGGATGACCGGTTGATCGGCGGTCTGTGGGCGAACCTGTCCGGGGGTCGCTGCCGCTTTGTTATGGTCAAGGACAGGCGGTGGGATTGGATCGAGGAGAAGCTGTCCCCATCGCCGGTTCGATAGAACTGATCCCGCGAACTCGACGCTTTGGACTACGCCACCCTCTCCACCCTGCGCGACCGGCATCCCGCCTGGCGGCTGCTGGCCTCGCCGCACGCGCCGCTGGTGGCGAGCTTCCTGCGGCGCGTGTTCGTGGCCCCGAACGTCCGGGTGATGAGCGAGGCCGATCTCGCCGAGGCGCTGGAGGACGAGCTGTTCGCTCTGCGTGAGCAGTTGGGTCCCGAGGCCTACCCCAAGGGCGCGCAGGACTACCTGAACGACTGGGCCGCGCCCGACAAGGGCTGGCTGCGCAAGTTCTACAAGCCGGGCACGGACGAGGCGCAGTTCGACCTGACGCCGGCCACCGAGAAGGCCATCGCTTGGTTGCTGACGCTGACCGAGCGCCCATTCGTCGGCACCGAATCGCGCCTGCTCACGCTGTTCGCTCTGCTGGAGCAGATCAGCGCCGGCACCGAGGCCGACCCGATCAAGCGCGTGGCCGATCTGCGCAAGAAGCGCGACGAGCTGGACGCCGAAATCGCCCGCGTGCTGGCGGGCGACGTACCGCTGTTGGACGACACGGCGGTCAAGGACCGCTTTCAGCAGTTCCAGCAACTGGCTCGCGAACTGCTGGCCGACTTCCGCGAGGTGGAACACAACTTCCGCCTGCTCGACCGGAAGGTGCGCGAGAAGATCGCGCTGTGGGAGGGCGCCAAGGGTGCGCTGCTCGACGAAATCATGGGCGAGCGCGATGCCATCGGCGACTCCGACCAGGGCCGCAGCTTCCGCGCCTTCTGGGACTTCCTCATGTCCACCCGGCGGCAGGAGGAGCTCTCCGAGCGGCTGGATCAGGTGCTGGCGCTGCCCGCCGTCGCTCAGCTGTCGCCCGAGCCGCGCACTCGCCGCGTGCATCATGACTGGCTGGAGGCGGGCGAACACACGCAGCGCACGGTGGCCCAGTTGTCGCAGCAGTTGCGCCGATTTCTGGACGACCGGGCCTTTCTGGAGAACCGCCGCATTCTTGACTTGCTGCACGGCATCGAGAGCAAGGCGCTGGCTCTGCGCGGGGCGACGCCCGCTGGCACCGTGATGCACATCGACGCGATGGCGGCGGACATCGAGCCGCCGCTGGAGAGGCCGCTGTTCACGCCGAGCGTGAAGCCGCGCCTTGCTGATATGGCGCTCGTCGCTGGCGAGGACGACATTGATACCGCGCGCTTGTTCGACCAGATCGTGGTGGACAAGGCGCGCCTGCGGTCAACCGTGCAACGCGCACTGCGCCGCCAGCCGCAGATCACGCTGCGTGAGCTGCTGGATGCCGAGCCTCTGTCCCAGGGCCTGGCCGAACTGGTGGCCTACCTGGAGCTGGCCCACGCCGGGGATGGCGGCGACGGTCTTGAGGGCCTGCGTGCCCTGGTGGACGAGGCCGTGGAAGAGCCGATCCGTTGGCACGCCCGCAACGCAGTGGGTGAAGCCGTGACGCGCGAGGCGCACCTGCCCCGCGTGATCTTCGCGCGCTGACGGTGTCGAGCGGCCCAGGAGACATGAACATGGACGATGCACGGCACGAAGACGATTCGGTGGAGACGCCGCCCAGCGTGCTGTCGGCGGTGCCCGAGTTGTCGCAGTTGATGGTGCACCTGCTCAAGGGCGTGCTCTACCGCGACGACGATGAGCGCCTGTGGGCCAGCCTCTTGCGTCTGCAGGCGCGGGTGCGGGAACAGGCCGCCGTGCTGCTGCTCGACCTGGTGCTCGACGAGGCCGAGGGCCACGCCTTCCTGAAGAGCCGCCCGGACCAGGACGAGGCTTCAGGGGCGCCGCGCCTGCCGCGGCTCGTCGCGCGCCGGCCGTTGTCCTACCCAGTGAGCCTGATGCTGGCGCTGCTGCGCAAGCGCATGGCCGAGTTCGACGCCGGCGGCGGGGACACCCGACTGGTGCTCTCGCGTGACGACATCGCAGAGCTGATGCGAGTGTTTCTGCCCGATGGCACGAACGAGGCCCGGCTGATCGACCAGGTGGACGCGACGATCACCAAGGCGGTCGATCTGGGCTTTCTGCGCCGGCTCAAGCCTGCTGCTGGCGGAGGGCAGGACAGAGGCCACTACGAGGTGCGGCGCATCCTGAAGGCTTTCGTCGACGCGCAGTGGCTGGCGGAGTTCGATGCGCGGCTGGAGGTCTACCGCACGGCGCTGTCGGGCGGCACCGGTCAAGGGGCCGGCCAGGAGAAGGCGGATGCTTGAGGCACCGATGGCCGCCGGGACATTAGGGCTGGACTTCGTGGCCGACGACAGCCGCGTCGGCTTTCGTCTGCAGCGGCTGGAAGTGCTCAACTGGGGCACCTTCGACAAGCGCGTGTGGCGCCATGAGCTCGACGGGCGCAATGGCCTGCTCACGGGCGACATCGGTTCGGGCAAGTCCACGTTGGTCGATGCCATCACGACCTTGCTCGTGCCGGCGCATCGCGTGGCCTACAACAAGGCGGCCGGGGCGGATTCCCGCGAGCGATCCTTGCGCTCCTATGTGCTGGGCCACTACAAGAGCGAGCGCAATGAGGTCACGGGGAGCAGCAGGCCCGTGGCGCTGCGCGACGCGTCGAGCTACTCGGTCGTTCTCGGTGTCTTCCGCAACGAGGGCTATGACCAGGTCGTGACCCTGGCCCAGGTCTTCTGGCTGAAGGACCCGCAGGGCCAACCCGCGCGCCTGTTCGTGGCGGCCGAGCGGGCATTGACGATCACCGATGACTTCAGCGGCTTCGGCAGTGACATCACCGCCCTGCGCAAGAAGCTGCGGGGCGCGGGCTGCGAGCTGTTCGACAGCTTCCCGCCGTATGGGGCCTGGTTCCGCCGGCGCTTTGGCATCGAGCACGAGCAGGCCTTGGAGCTGTTCCACCAGACCGTCTCGATGAAGTCGGTGGGCAACCTCACCGACTTCGTGCGCAGTCATATGCTCGAACCCTTCGACGTGGGCAGCCGCATCGAGGCGTTGATCCGCCACTTCGACGACCTGGACCGGGCGCACCAGGCCGTGCTCAAGGCCAAGCGGCAGGTGGACTTGCTGACGCCCTTGGTCGACGACGGCGCGCGCCACCGGCTGCTCGCGGCCGAGATCCAGGGCTGGCGGGATGCGCGTGATCAGCTTCGACCGTACTTCGCCCGGCTCAAGGGCGAGCTGCTGGACCGCCGTCTCGCCTTACTGGCGGAGGACGCGGCCCGGCTCGATGCGCACATCGAGCGCCTGGACGCGCAGCGTGAGAGCGAGCGCGTTGAAGTCGGCCGTCTGGAGCGGGCCCTGCGCGACAACGGCGGCGACCGCCTGGAGGAGCTGGCGGCGGAGATTCGTCGTTTGGAGCAGGAGAAGCTTCAACGCCAGAAGAAGTCTGACCGCTTCCAGGAGCTGCTGGCCCGCATCGATGAGACGGCGCCGGGGGATGAAGCAGGCTTCCTCATCCGGCAGCAAGGCATCACCCAGCGTACCGAAGGCTTGCGCGAGCGCATTGCCGACTTGGACAACCGCGAGCGCGAAGAGGATTTCACTTTCCGCAAGGGTCGAGAAGAGCACGCTGGCCTGTCCGACGAGATCGACAGTCTCCAACGGCGCAAGAGCAACATCGACGCCGCCCAGATCCGCATCCGCGACGCGCTGTGCGCGGCGCTGGCGATCGGTGAGGACGAACTGCCCTTCGCGGGCGAGCTCATCCAGGTGCGTGACGATGAGCGCGATTGGGAGGGTGCCGCCGAGCGGCTGCTGCGCGGATTTGGGCTCTCGCTGCTAGTGCCCGATGCTCACTACAAGGCCGTTGCGGACTGGGTGGACCGCCAGCATCTGGGTGCCCGGCTGGTGTACTTCCATGTGCGTTCGCGAAGGGCGGCGCAGGGCGCCGCCCTGCAGCCGCAATCGCTGGTGCGCAAGCTCGTCGTCAAGCCGGATTCGCCACACTACGAGTGGCTGGGACAAGAGCTTCGCCAGCGCTTCGACGTCGCCTGCTGCGACACCGGCGAGCAGTTTCGCCGCGAGGCGCGCGCCATCACGCGCGCCGGTCAGATCAAGGACCCGAGCGGTCGTCACGAAAAGGACGACCGCAGCCGGATCGACGACCGCAGCCGCTATGTGCTCGGCTGGAGCAATGCCGACAAGCTGCGCGCGTTGCGCGATCAGCGGGAGCGTCTCGAGGAAAGACTCGCAACTCTGGGGCAGCGCATCGGCGAGATTCAGCAGGCGCGCGACGAACTGCGGGGCCGGCTGGAAGCACTCAGCAAGCTGGAAGAGTTCACCCGCTTTGCGGACATCGACTGGATGAGCCTGGCCAGCCAGATTGCTGCACTCACCGAGGAGCGCGCGCGGCTGGAAGGCGCGTCCGACACCCTGCAAGAGTTGGGGCGCCAGCTCAAGGCCGCGCAGGTTCGGTTTGCCGAGCTGGAGGTCAAGCGGTCCGACGCCTTGGGCAAGCGGGGTGAGGTCAAGAGCAAACGAGAGACGGCCCAGGCGATGCGGGATGAGGCCGGCGGCGTGTGGAACGATTTGCCGCTGGCCGGCGCGCAGATTGAGCGTCTGGATGCTTGGCGCTCGCAGGCGCTGGGCGAGCATCAGCTGTCGGTCGAGTCCTGCGACAACCGCGAGCAGGAAGTGCGCAAGTGGCTGCAGGAGCGCATCGACGCGGAGGACAAGCGCCTGGCTCGTCTGACCGAGCGCATCGTCAACGCCATGCGCGGCTTCAAGGAGGAGTTCAAGGCCGAGACCGTCGAGATGGACGTGAGCCTGGCGGCGCTGCCGGAGTACGAGCGGATGCTCACCGGATTGAAGGGCGACGATCTGCCGCGATTCGAGGCGCGCTTCAAGGAGCTGCTCAACGTCAACACGATCAACGAGATCGCCAATTTCAACGCTCAGCTCGCCCGCGAGCGCGAGACGATCAAGGAGCGCGTCGACTTCATCAACCAGTCGCTCCAAGCCATCGACTACAACCCCGGCCGGTACATCAAGCTGGTGGCGCTGCCCAGCCCGGATGCGGAGATCCGCGACTTCCAGCAGGACTTGCGTACGTGTACCGAGGGCGCGCTGACGGGTTCGGCCGACGAACAGTATTCGGAAGCCAAGTTCTTGCAGGTCAAGGCCATCATCGATCGCTTCCGAGGCCGTGAAGGACTGTCGGACGCCGACCGGCGCTGGACCGCCAAGGTCACCGACGTGCGCAACTGGTTCCTGTTCTCGGCCAGCGAACGCTGGCGCGCCGACGGTGCCGAGCACGAGCACTACTCGGACTCGGGCGGCAAGTCGGGCGGCCAGAAGGAGAAGCTGGCCTACACCGTGCTGGCCGCGAGCCTGGCTTACCAGTTCGGGCTGGAGTGGGGCGCCGTTCGGTCGCGGTCGTTCCGCTTCGTGGTGATCGACGAAGCTTTCGGGCGCGGGTCGGACGAGTCGGCGCAGTACGGGTTGCGTCTGTTCCAGCAGCTCAACCTGCAGTTGTTGATCGTCACGCCGCTGCAGAAGATTCACATCATCGAGCCCTTCGTGGCCAGCGTCGGCTTCGTGCACAACGAGGGCGGGCGCGACTCGCGGCTGCGCTGTCTGTCGATCGAGGAGTACCGGGCGCACAAAGCCGCAGGGGCCACTGGGGGAAGGGCCGAAGCCAGGGCTGCGGGAGAAGGCGCGGCACCATGAGCTGGACCACGCAGGCAGATCTGCGCGCTCAGGTTCAACGCTTGTGGGAACGGGGCGACTTGCTGCGGGCGACGGTGACGGACGCCGTTGCGTGGCCGCTGCGCCTGAACCTGAAGCTCCCCTCGGCTTCCGACCTGTCCGATCGGTTCGAGGCCGTTCGCGAGTGGGTGCGTGTCATCGCCGATACCCCTCAGGTTCGAATCGAATGGCGCGAGCGGAATCACCGCGTCCAGGGCATGCAGCGCCTCCCCGCGGCCGTCTGGATCGATACCCTGCAAGACGCCTTGGCCTTCATCGGCAAGGTTCGTCAAGCGCGGCGCTTCGCGGCGCTGTGGCAGCAGACGGCAGCCGCGCAGCCGGCGCTGCGGGCGTGGTTGTCCCGGCGGCCCATCCAGGCGCTTGAGCTGGCCGACCGCTGGGAGCGTCTGCTGGCCGTGGTCGGCTGGCTGCAGGCCCATCCCCGACCGGCCGTGTACCTGCGCCAGGTCGGCGCACTCGGCGTGGACAGCAAGTTCATCGAGGCCCACCGCGGCGTGTTGACCGAGCTGCTGGATCTGGCGTTGCCACCAGAAGACATCGAGCATGACGCGACCGGCGTCGCGCAGTTCACACGCCGATTCGGCTTGCTGGACAAACCCGTCCGGATTCGGTTTCGCCTGCTCGACCCAGCCTTGCCCAGCCTGCCGGGCTGTGCGGGTCTGCCCGATATCGAGCTGGACGCTGCGAGCTTCGCGACGCTGGCGCTACCCGTCGACCGCGTCTTCATCACGGAGAACGAGACCAACTTCCTCGCCTTCCCGCCAGCTGCGCACGCCATCGTCGTCTTCGGCGCAGGCCACGGTTGGAACGCGCTGGCGCGCGCCTCGTGGCTGCATCGATGCCGGCTGCACTACTGGGGCGACATCGACACCCACGGATTTGACATCCTCGACAAGCTTCGCGGGTACTTTCCGCACGCGGCGTCCTTCCTCATGGACCGGGAGACGCTCCTTGCCCACCGCCTGCACTGGGGCGAGGAGCCCGGCCCTGCGCGCCACGACCTGTCGCGTCTCACGCCCGAGGAGACGGCGGTCTATGACGACCTCCGATTCGATCGCCACCAGGCCCGGCTGCGTCTGGAGCAGGAGCACGTGGGCTTTGGCTGGTTGTGCGAGCGACTGGCGCGCATCCCCTCGGGCCCCCTCGTGGCGCCGCCGCCGAGATCGTAGGCTCGGGATGTGCATTCCGCTGGGACGGCTATCCGACAACGGATCCCCAAGGGGCGTCACTCGACCCCGCTCTATCTCTCGATCAGCGCGAGCAGTCGCAGCGGCGTGTCAACGATGACATCCGCCCCCCATTGCTCGATCGGCAACCCCTCGCCCAGGTAGCCGTAGCGAACCGCCACGGTGCGCAGTCCGGCCGCGGCACCGGCCTGCACATCCCGCAGGTCATCGCCCACGTAGATCGCATCGCCGGCCACCGCACCGCACAGGGACAGCGCATGCAACAGGGGCGCCGGATGCGGCTTGGCGTGCGCCGTGGTGTCGCCGCTGACCACGCAGGCGGCGCGGTTCGACAGGCCAAGCTGTTCGATCAATGGCGCGGTGAAGCGCGCCATCTTGTTGGTGACGATGCCCCAGCGGCCCGCGGCCTCGATCCGGGCGAGCACGGCTTGCATGCCTTCGAACAGGCGCGAGTGCACGCACAGCGCGCGCTCGTAGGTGACGAAGAACTCTTCGCGCAGCTCGCCGAAGCGCGCATCGTCGGGCCCCACGCCAAGCGCCCGACCGATCAGCCCGCGGGCACCATGGCTGGCAAGCGGCCGCAACTCGGCATAGGGCAGGGGGGCGAGCCCGCGGACCTCGCGCATGCGGTTGGCCGTGGCCGCCAGATCCGGCGCGGTGTCGGCCAGCGTGCCGTCCAGGTCGAACAGCACGAGCCGCGGGGTGCGCGTCATGCCGGCTTCCGGCAGGCCATCAGGTAGTTGACGTCGGTGTCCGCGCCGAGCGTGGCGCGCCGCGTCAGCGGGTTGTAGCGCATGCCGATGATCTCGCTCATCGCGAGGCCAGCGGCGCGGGCGAAGCCGGCGAGTTCACTCGGCTTGATGAACTTGGCGTACTCGTGTGTGCCTCGCGGCAGAAGATTCAGCACGTACTCGGCGCCGACGATCGCCAACGCGAACGACTTTGGATTGCGATTGATGGTTGAAAAGAACACATGCCCGCCAGGGCGGGCCAGCCGCGCACAGGCGCTGACCACGCTGGCAGGATCGGGCACGTGCTCCAGCATCTCCATGCAGGTGACGACGCCATAGCGCCCGGCCGCCTCAGCGGCGAGTTGCTCGGCCGAGGTCTGGCGGTATTGCACCTCGGTCCGCGTCTCCAGTGCGTGCAACTCTGCCACGCGCAGCAGCTTGGCCGCCAGATCGATGCCCAGCACGCGCGCGCCCTTGCGCGCCATCGCCTCGGCCAGCACACCGCCGCCACAACCCACATCCACAACGTCCTTGCCGGCCAGACCGACGGCGCGATCGATCCATTCCAGCCGCACCGGGTTGATCTCGTGCAGCGGACGCATCGCGCCCTGCGGGTCCCACCAGCGGTGGGCGATGTCACTAAAGCGCTGCAGCTCGGCCGGATCGGCGTTGGCGTTCATGGCGTGGAACCGTTGCGTCGGGGGAGGGAGCGAATGATCGTACAGACAATGGCGTGCGCGAAAAAATGCCCCGCCCGCTTGGGCGGGGCCTGATGGCCGAGCTGTTTTAGCGCTGACTCACTTGGTGGCCGTGCGTGTGCCGACAATCTCGATGTCGACGCGGCGGTTCTGTTGGCGGCCAGCGGCCGTGGCGTTGTCGCCGATCGGCTGGCGGGCGCCCTTGCCCTCGGTATAGATGCGGTTGGCATCCACGCCTTGTGCGACCAGGAACTTTTTCACGGCTTCAGCGCGGGCCACGGACAGACGCTCGTTCAGCGCGGCGCTGCCGGTGCTGTCCGTGTGACCGACCAGCAAGATCACCTCGAGCTTCCAGCCTTGCTGGCCGGCTCCGCGGGCCTTGTTGACGATCTCGTCCAACTGCTTGACGGCGGCCGGGCGGAGCGTGGACTTGCCGGTGTCGAACAGCGCGTCACCCTGCAGCGTGGCGCGCTCTGTCACCACGACCGGCGCGGGCGGCGGTGGTGACGGCGGCGGTGGCGGCGGCGGTGGTGGCGGCGGGGCAGCGACGCGCGGTGCCGGCGGGGGCGGTGGTGGAGGCGGCTCGCAGACTTCCTTGGGCAGCGCGGCCTTGTCGCAGGCGCAGCCTGCGCCTTTGGGGCCGTCAATGCCGGCTAGCTGCGGCGTCCACCAGGGGGTACGCCAGCACAGGCCAAACGGATCGGTCACGACGTTGCCGCGGGCATCAAAGACATACGCGGGGGCGTTTTTCGCACCCGGAATGTCCTTCGCCTGGGCGAACGCGGCACTCGAGGCGACCACCAGCGCCGACGCGGCGAGCAGGGTCGCGAACTTCGCGGTCTTCCTCATGGGTGTCCTTGTTGTGAGTGCGCAGTAGAGCTGCGCATGGCTTTGCATCGGCCTGCGAAGGACTATACCTACGCTGTCGTGCGCATCTGCCGCGATCATCGCGACCGCCAGCGCGGTCACAGCTAGGCACAAGATCGGCCTAATGAAAACGGGCAAGGCGCGGGGCTGTCGATGCAGCCATGGCTGCACTAGCATCTGCACCCATCGGCGGCGGCCCGCCAAGAAAAGGACAGCCATGAAACGTTTCAAACACTTGATTGCCATTGCAGCGGCAAGCCTGCCCTGCGTTGTGGCGGCGCAGCCCGTGTTCAAGGCCCCGCCGGGGGTCGATCGCACCCCCGTGCTGGGCCTGCAGCCAGCCAATGCGTCGGCCGTGCATGCCCTCAGCGGCGAGGGGCTCTACACCGTTTCTGGTGCGCGCATGACCAATGTCCGCATCGCCGGCGCGCCCGAAGGCAATCGCCACCCGCTGCGGGAGCAGGCCGAGGACACACGCAGCGGCTCGTTCAACGGTCATATCGACGTGGGCAGCTTCGTGATCGACGGCGAACGGGTGCGACTGTCGCAGCCGACCCATGCGATCCCCGTGCCCGATGGCAGCATGCAAGTGGTCTACGGCGGCACCCGCCCGCTGCACCTGTCGGTCCGGCTGGAGGCGTTTGATGTCAGCGGCCAAGAGATCCGGCCGTTCTTGCGCACGGCGCGGGCGTATGCGATGCCCGAGGCCGTGCATGCTGGGGACAAGCGCTTTCCGCCCGGCTCGGTCGCGTACATCGTGCATGCGCAGTTCCTGGACGATGTGCTCGTGCTGCCCAGCCAGGAGTCGTTCTCGGGAGCCACCAACACGCGCGCGCTGCTGACCAATTTCTCGCGCAACATTCCCTACTGCCTGTCGTACGAGGACCGCTCGGGCGCGCATCCCTATGCGCTCATTTTTCGTGAGCCGGCCGCGCAGAAGGGCCGCGCGACGCTTTACGCGGCCAAGCCGGGCACGGTGTTCTGTGCCAAGGCATCGGACAAGCCAATCGCCGAAGGCCAGTGGGAGGAACGCACGGTCGCCGGGACGCGTGCCGTGGTGCTTAGCTTTGGCGCCGACGTCGACCCGCTCGACACGGGCGTGACCGAGGCCGAACGTGCTGCGGCGTCGATCGCCTTTGTAGAGCCGAGCAAGGGCGCGCCGGGCGTGCGGCCGGGCAAGATGTATCGCGCCGGTGCCGGCATCATCGATCAGCAATTCCGCTTCAACGGCACGGCCGCGAACGCGATCCGTGCAGTCATCAGCGGCCAGTGAAGGGTGACTGAGGCACGCCGGGGCGAGGGCCAACGACAGCCCGGTCCCGGCCAGTGCCGCCAGCGCCACCAGCGCAGGCGACGCGCCAGGCCGATGGCGGTCGCCAGCAGCACCACTTTGGTGGCGACGTTCAGGGGCTCATCCAGCGGTTCCAGCGTGCGTCGTACGCAAAGCGCGTCACTGCTCGGTTACGGGTCAGTGGTGAGCGAGGCAGGCCTGCGCATGGCAATACGTCTGCGCACGGCATGCCGGGCATGCCGTGCCCATCGGGGCGACCGTAGGCTACGGCCGCGACGGGCTGGGCTCGGTGATCGTGCTGCCCTGACGGGCGAGCCGCTCGAAGTGGCGTGCGTAGCGGCTGGCCAGGTTGTCCAGTGACAGCCAGATCAGAAAGTCGGCAGCGTTGAAGTCAGGGTCCCATGCGGGCTCGCCACAGACCTTCGCACCGAGCCGCAGGTAGCCCTTGATGAGCGGCGGCGACTCGCAGTGCGCCGCGCGCTCGATCCGCTGGTGCGGGAAGGGCAGGCGCGGGAACACGCGGTACTCCGGGCTGGTCAGGTGGGCCTGCAACTCGTCACGCAATCGGGCGGCCTGCATGCCGCCGTCGGCCAGACCGGCGCTGGCGCAGCCGATCAGATGCCGGTAGCCAAAGCCGCGCATGTACTGCGCCAGGCCGGCCCATAGCAGCAGGATCGCGCCTCCCTGGCGGTAGTCGCGATGCACGCAGGAGCGGCCCACTTCGATCATGGCCGGCCGCAGATGCTGCAGGCGCGCCAGGTCGAACTCGCTGTCGGAGTACAAGCGGCCGACCGCTCGCGCCGCATGCGGCGGCAGCACCCGATAGGTGCCCACCACGCGCAGGCTGTCGGTGTCGCGCACGACGATGTGATCGCAGTGCGAGTCGAAGACATCGACGTCGAGACCCTGCGCGGCGCCGGCACCATCGACACTGGCGCCCAGTTCCTCGGCAAAGACCTTGTAGCGCAGGCGCTGAGCGTCCTCGATCTCGGCTGCGGTACGCGCCAAGCCGACGGTCAGGTGGGTCTGGCTGCGCGCCGGTGCGCGGTCCAGCTGGACGTTGTCCTTGTGCTCTGCCGGTGTCATTCGTTCCCCCTCGGGCGATGAGGAGAACTTATGTCGGCCAGTTGTCACGCCCGTGAAGTGGTGGTGACGACGTGGTGACTCCGCTTGCTCACGCCGCTGCGGGCAGTACCTGCGGGACCAGCGCGTTGCCCAGGGTGATGGCGCAGTCGCGCCAGGCATGGCGCAGCGCCGCCTCGCGCACGGCGTCGCGTGGCAGGGCGAGCGCGGCCAGGCAGGCGCGCTCCAGGTCGGTGTCGAGCACGCCGGTGCGACCGGCGTCGACCACATCGAGCGGTCCCGTGACCGGAAAGGCGGCCACCGGTGTTCCGCAGGCCATCGCTTCGAGCATCACGAGACCGAAGGTGTCGGTGTGGCTCGGGAACACGAAGACGTCGGCAGCGGCGTACAGCGGCCCGAGCGCGTCGTGCTTGTGCGTGCCCAGCCACACGGCCTGCGGGTAGCGCTTGCGCAGCGCCGCCAGCGCAGGTCCGTCGCCGACGACGACCTGCGAGCCTGGCAGCGGCAGGCGCAGGAACGCCTCCAGGTTCTTCTCCGGCGCTACGCGACCCACGGACAGGAAGATCGGCCGCGGCAACGCGCGTCCTGCCGCCTGATCAAGCGCATCGCGTGCGGCCGGGGCGGGCATGAACGTCTCGGTGTCGACGCCACGCGGCCACAACTGCGCGCGGGTAAAGCCTTGTGCGCGCAAGGTGTTGGCCATGTGCTGCGTGGGCACCAGCACGGCCTCGGCCGCGGCGTGAAAGCGGCGCAGGACCGGTGTGGTCCAGCGCACCGGCAGACCAAAGCGGCGCTCGAAGTACTCGGGAAAGCGGGTGTGGAATGAGGTCGTGAAGCGCAAGCCACGCTGCAACGCCCAGCGCCGCGCGGCCCAGCCGAGCGGCCCTTCGGTGGCGATATGCACGGCCACGCTGCGTACGCTGTCGACCTGCGCGAGCGCCGCCTTGATCTGTCGCGACGGCCGCAGCGCCAGCCGCAAGCCGGGCTCGCCGGGGACCGGCAGCGATGGCGCATCGGCGCCCACGATCATCACCTTCACCCCCATCTGGGTCAGTTCGCGGCGCATGTAGCCCCAGGTCTGCACCACGCCGTTGATCTGCGGATGCCAGGCGTCGGTGAACACCACGAGGTGCTGCGGCCAGTGCGCCGCACGCGGCAAGGCCAGTGTGGAGTCGGGTCCCCGCACCGGTGCCGGCAGCGTATCGGTGGCTGCTCGGTCACCAGGCAGGGACCCAGGAAGGGCGCTAGCGTGCGGGGCGGAGTTCAACGTCGCGCTTGCCGCAGGTTGCAGCCGGCCGGATCGGCCGCTGCAGGGCGAGAAACTGCTCGGTGCAGGCGCGCCATGAACGCTCGAGTGCGAAGGCGCGGCAGCGCAGCGGGTTGATGCGCAGCGCAGCCAGCGCGGCGCGCTGCAGGTCCTCGTCCAGCACGCCGACGGGTGCGTCGCCGATCACATCGATCGGCCCCTGCACTGGATAGGCCGCCACCGGCGTGCCGCAGGCAAGCGCTTCGAGCAGCACCAGGCCGAAGGTGTCGGTGCGGCTGGGAAAGACGAACACGCTGGCCGCCGAGTACAGCTGCGCCAGCTCGCGCTGCGACAGCACGCCGATGAACTGCACCTCGGGGAACCGTTGCTTGAGCAGCGGCAGCGCGGGCCCGGTGCCGGCAACGACCTTCGTGCCCGGCAGGTCGAGCCGCAGGAACGCCTCGATGTTCTTCTCGATCGACACGCGGCCGACGTAGAGAAAGATCGGCTTGGTCGTCGCGAGCGTCATGGGCTCGACCGGACGGAACACATCGGTGTCGACGCCGCGGCTCCAGCGCGCCAGGTGCGCGATGCGCTGTGCCGCGAGCTCTGCCTCGACAGTGGCGGTCGGTGCCATCACCACGCTTGCCGAGCCATGAAACCGACGCAGCACCGCGTAGGTCCAGGACTCCGGCACGTGGTACATCGCCTTCAGGTACTGCGGAAAGCGCGTGTGATACGCGGTGGAGAACGCAATGCCGTGGCGCAGGCAGTGGCGGCGGGCCGCGGTGCCCAGTGGACCCTCGGTGGCCACATGCAGGACGACCTCCTCGTCGCTGACCAGCGCCTGGGCCAGCAGCCTGGCGAGCTTCCAGTAAGGCAGCAGCGACAGCCGGATCCCTGCATAACCGGGGCAGGGCATGGTGGTGAACTGCGCCGGCGAGATGACCTCGGTCTGGTGGCCCATGCGCTCGAGTTCGCGGTTGGTCGCCTCGATCGTGCGCACCACGCCGTTGACCTGTGGAGCCCAGGCGTCGGTGACGGTGACGATCTTCACGCGGTCACCGCGGCGGGTTGAACGGCCTCCTCGGGCTCGTTCCAGCGCGGTACCGGACGCCCCGGGGCGAGCAGTTCCCTCCACTCGATCAAGTGCAACTCGCCGGAATGCGTTTCCACCAGTGCCGTGAGGCTCTCGACCCAGTCGCCATCGTTGCAATAGAGCAGCCCGTCGACGTCGCGGATCTCGGCGCGATGGATGTGCCCGCACACCACGCCGTCGTAGCCTCGCCGGCGCGCCTCGCGCGTGAGCGTCTGCTCGAAGTCGGAAATGAAGCTCACGGCGTTCTTCACCTTGTGCTTGAGGTACTGCGACAGTGACCAGTAGCCGAGCCCCATGCGCGCGCGCACCCGGTTGAACATGCGGTTCAGCCACAGCGCCAGGTCGTACAGCGTGTCGCCCACGTGCGCCAGCCACTTGGCATGCCGGATCACGCCGTCAGCGAAGTCGCCATGCACGACCCACAGGCGGCGGCCATCGGCCAGCACATGCACGGCGTCTTCGCGGATGGCGATGCCGCCGAAGTCCAGCCCGATGAACTGACGACCGAACTCGTCGTGGTTGCCCGGGATGTAGACGACCTGCGTGCCCTTGCGCGCCTTGCGCAGCACTTTTTGCACGACGTCGTTGTGCGATTGCGGCCAGAACAGGCCCTTTTTCATCGCCCAGCCGTCGATCACGTCGCCAACGAGGTAGAGCACGTCGCATTCGTGATGGCGCAGGAAGTCGAGCAGGTGCTCGGCCTTGCAGCCGCGTGTGCCCAGGTGCGCGTCGGACACGAAGATCGCACGGAAGCGGCGCGCGGCGGTGTCATCACGGGCGGGCGACATGGCCGGTCGCGCCGGTGCGCTGATCGGTGCCGGCGTGGCCGTCGGTGCAAGTACCGACGGCGCCGCCTGTTTCTTCGGCGTCGGCGGGATCAGCGGCGTCAACGGCGTTGCGAAGCCGTTGAGCGGCAAGGCGACCTGACCATCGACATGCGTGCGATCCATGGGTCCGCGACAGTAGACATGCGCCGTGACCGTGGCGTGACCTCGAGCGGGGAGCGTGAGCCCGTGTTCGCTCGCGCATTGGTACCGCTTCTATCTCAGCGCATCCCGGTCGCCGCGCGCGCCATTGACAGGTCTGCAAGACAAGGTCGTGAAATGCACATGACCCAATATGCGGGACAAGCCTGATCGTTTCGCGTAATCGATGCGTCATGTGACGCGCGCAAAGTCCCCGGCTTTCCTCGGAGGGCCTTGCAAATGCACCATGACGACGACATCGTCACCAACACATCGAACAATCCCCACATCGTTGACTTGATCGAGGCGCGGCTCGCTGACCCGTCGCGTCGCGGCCTGCTCAAAGGCGGCTTCGGGCTTGCCAGCCTGTCGTTCATCGGCACTGGCTCGGCGCTGCTCTCAGGCTGCGGTGGCGATGGCGGCTCACCCGTCGCCCCGCCGCCGCCCGCTGCCCCTCCCGCGGCGGCTCGTCCGGGCTCGCTCGGCTTCACGGCAGTGGCCAAAAGCACGGCCGACGCTGTCTCGGTGCCGACCGGGTACTCGCACAAGGTGCTCATGCGCTTGGGCGATCCGATCGCCGCTGGCGTGGCCGCCTACAGGAACGACGGCACCGATGACCCTGCCACGTACGACCGCCGCGTCGGCGACCACCACGATGGCATGCACTACTTCGGTCTGAGCGCAACAGGGACGTTCGATCCGAATTCGTCCACACGTGGCCTGATCGTGCAGAACCACGAGGCGATCACGCCTTCGTACCTGCACCCGACCGGCCCCACCATTGCCGGCACGGGCGCCGCTGCGGCTCGCACGGTCCCGGGCGAGGTGCTGCGCGAGTTCTTCTTGCATGGTGTGTCGATCACCGAGGTCAATCGCGCCGCTGACGGCAGCTGGAGCTTCCGCCAGGACTCGCCGCTGAATCGCCGCATCCACACGCTGACCGAGTGCCAGCTGTCGGGTCCGGCGGCCGGCACGCCCTACATGATCACCAAGTACTCGACCAACGGCACGCGCACGCGCGGCACGGTCAACAACTGCGCCAACGGCTACACACCCTGGGGCACGTACATCACGTGCGAGGAGAACTGGTTCGGCTACTTCCGCCGCATCAGCGCCACGGACAATCCCAACCGCACCGCCAGGGAGATCACCTCCTTTGCGCGCTACGGCATCAGCGGCAATGGCCGCGAGCTGTGGGCCACGGTGACGCCCGACACCGCCGACAACCTGTACGGCCGATGGAACTGCATGAAGCTCGGTACCTCGGCCGACGGCAGCGACGACTATCGCAACGTCGCCAACACCTTTGGCTGGAACGTCGAGATCGATCCGTTCAACCCCACTTCGACGCCGAAGAAGCGCACGGCGATGGGCCGTTTCGTGCACGAAGGCGCCTGGGTCAGCAAGCCGGTCGCTGGCAAGCCACTCGTTTGGTACATGGGCTGCGACGGCCGCAACGAGTACATCTACAAGTACGTTTCCACCGCCAACTGGGATCCGGCCGATGCCAATCGCTCGGACCGGCTTACAGTCGGCGACAAGTACCTGGACAACGGCAAGCTGTATGTCGCTCGCTTCAACGCGGATGGCACCGGTACTTGGCTCGAACTCGCCCTGGGCCAAAACAACATCACTTCGACCAACACCACCTATGCATTCGCCGATGCGGCCGACGTGCTGATCAACGCGCGGCTGGCGGCCGATGTCGCAGGCGGTACCAAGATGGACCGGCCGGAGTGGGGCGCCGTGGACCCGGTCACGGGCGCTGTGTACATGACGCTGACCAACAACAACGCGACGCTGCGCACGCTGGCCAGCGCGGACGCTGCCAACCCGCGCCATTACAACGATGCGCGCACCGGCGGCACGGCGCAGCGCGGCAATCCGAACGGCCACATCGTGCGCTGGCTGGAGACAACGCCTGAGGCGACCACCTTTCAGTGGGACATCTTCTTGTTTGGCGCGCGCTCGACGGCTGATGCGACCAACGTCAATCTGTCGGGCCTGTCGGCGGAGAACGACTTTTCGAGCCCGGATGGCCTGTGGTTCAGCAAGGCCACCAACATCTGCTGGATCCAGACCGATGACGGTGCCTACACCGACGTGACCAATTGCATGCTGCTTGCGGCTTTGCCGGGCGCGGTTGGCGACGGCGGCCCGCGGACCATCACCAACACCGACGCATTCGGTGCCACGCGGCAGGTGCAAACCTTCGTCGGCGCAGCGCCAGGGGCGCGCCTGCGGCGCTTTCTGGTGTGCCCCAGAGAGGCCGAGGTGACCGGTGCGGCGGAGACCCCCGATGGTCGCGCGCTGTTCATCAACATCCAGCACCCGGGCGAGGACATGCCCGCGGCCAACATCACCAACCCGTCGCTGTTCACGAGTTACTGGCCGGACGGCGGTCAGTCCCGGCCGCGGTCGGCGACCATCGTGATCACCAAGAACGACGGCGGCGTGGTCGGCACTTAAGCGGCAGCCAAGGCACGACGTCCGCGGAGGGGGGGGGCGCAAGCCCCCTCCGCGTGTCGCGGAGACGACGATGAAGCATCTGGCACTACTTGCCATCCTGCTTGCATGCAGCGGCGCCGTGGCCGCGCAGGACGCGCTTGCCGGAAAGCGCCTGTACTTCGACGCCGCGCGTGTTCGGGGCACCGCAGCGAGCTGTGTGGACTGCCACTTTGGGTTGCCCGGCGCCTTCGGCATTGGCTCGGCGGCCAACGATCCAGCCCGCGTGCAGCGCGCGATCGACACCATTGCGCAGATGAGCCTTTTCCGCGGACGCTTGACGCAGACCGACTACGCGGACATCGCAGCTTACCTTGGCCGCCCCGACGTGCCGAGCCCGAACCTGCGTGTCAGCACCAGCGGCGCGGCGTTGGACCGGATCGACTTCGGCATGCGACCCGCCGGCAGTACTGCGACGGGGCAACTGCGTTTGGCAAACACTGGTCAGTTGCCCCTGCGCTTCACCAGTGCGGCGCGCATCGTCGGCGAGCATGCGGCGGACTACACGATCACCGCATCGAACTGCACCGACGTCTTCGCGCCTGGCGCGAGTTGCTCGATCGATGTTCGCTTCGCGCCCCCGCCCGGGGCGTCAGGTTCGCGCCGCGCCGCGTTGCAGATCGAGCACGACTGGATCGGCGGCCTGGCCGCCGCTGCCTTGCTGGGACAGGCCGAGGCAATGGGCGACCCCGCAGCGCCGCCGATCGGCCCGCCCGGCGGTGGCGCCGAGGGCGGCTCGGCTGGCGGCTCTGGCGGTGGCGCTGCCCAGCTTGGTTGGCTGCTTGTCCTGCTCCTGGCGGTCGCGCTGCGTGGTCGCACGGCAAGACGTGGCTCGCCCACGGTCATGCATTCGCGCTGATGCGCTGATGCTTGCGCCGATTCTCTGACGCATCGCGCAGCACGCTGACGCGCTGTTCCGGCGAGGCCGGACTGTGGTTCGATGGCTGGCGACCCGGCGGACTGGATCGGCCCGCTGCCGGGTCGCCGGCCGCTGGGCGGCCGGTACGCCGAATTCCGGCATGCCGCACTGGCCGCGTACCAGGACACAAGCACCATGGCGTTGCCAAGGACCTGCGGCACGGCGCGAGTCGGTCTGCCGTCGCGCCTAGAATCGCTCGCTTTGCTTGTCAACAACCAGCATGCCGGTGTCGCAGTCTTGGCAGTGCGGCCAGGTCCGCCTCGATCTCGCCAGGCCCCGCATCATGGGGGTGGTCAATGTCACTCCGGATTCGTTCTCCGACGATGGCCGCCACTTCGACCGCCAAGTGGCGATCGACCATGGGTTGCAGTTGATCGCCGAGGGCGCCGACATCCTCGACATCGGCGGCGAGTCGACACGCCCGAATGCGCCCGAGGTGCGCCTCGAAGAGGAGTTGCGGCGCGTGCTGCCGGTGATCGAGGCGTTGGCGGCGCATCACGTGCCGCTGTCGATCGACACGAGCAAGCCGGAGGTGATGCGGCGCGCCTTGGCGGCCGGCGCGGTCATCGTCAACGACGTGCGGGCACTGCAGGAGCCCGGCGCGGTGGAGACGGTGGCGGCCAGCGACTGCGGCGTGGTGCTGATGCACATGCAGGGCACGCCGCGCACCATGCAGGCCGATCCGCACTACGACGACGTGGTGGCGGACGTTGGCGGCTTTCTGCGCGCCCGCTTCGAGGTGCTGCGTGCGGCGAGCGTGGCCGCCGAGCGCGTGCTGCTCGATCCGGGCTTCGGCTTTGGCAAGACGCTCGAGCACAACCTGCGACTGCTGGCGCGGCTGCGGGCACTCGACGTGCCGGCGCCGCTGCTGGTGGGGCTATCGCGCAAGTCAATGCTGGGCGCCGTCACCGGCCGCGGCGTGCGCGAGCGTGTCCATGCCTCGGTGGCCGCGGCGCTCATTGCCGTGCAGAACGGCGCACAAGTCGTGCGCGTGCACGACGTGGCGGCCACGCGTGATGCACTGGCGCTGTGGGCCGCCGTGCAGGCACGGGATCAAGACCCAAAGAACACGGACGCCTAGCAAAAGGCGGGCAACGGAGAACAAGGATGAGTCGCAAGTACTTCGGCACCGATGGCGTGCGCGGCACGGTGGGCAAGGAGCCCATTACGCCGGAGTTTGTGCTCAAGCTGGGCCAAGCGGCGGGGCGCGTGCTCGGGCGCCGTGGCGCGGGCCAGCGGCCGACGGTGCTGATCGGCAAGGACACGCGCGTGTCGGGCTACATGCTGGAGGCTGCTCTGGAGGCGGGCTTCTCGAGCGCAGGCGTGGACGTGGTGCTGTGCGGGCCGCTGCCCACGCCGGCGGTGGCGTACCTGACGCGCGCACAGCGGCTGTCGGCCGGTGTCGTCATCAGCGCCTCGCATAACGCGTATCAGGACAACGGCATCAAGTTCTTCTCGGGCGACGGCAAGAAGCTGCCCGATGAGGTCGAGGCGCGCATCGAGGCCGAGCTCGAGGCGCCGTTTTCCTGCGTGGAGTCGCGCCTGCTCGGCAAGGCGCGGCGGCTCGATGATGCGGCCGGACGCTACGTGGAGTTTTGCAAGAGCACGTTCCCGTCCGCTTTCGACCTGAAGGGCCTGAAGCTCGTGGTCGACTGCGCGCACGGCGCGGCCTATCACGTCGCGCCCGAGGTGTTCCATGAACTCGGTGCAGAGGTCGTCGCCATCGGCGCGCAGCCCAATGGTTTCAACATCAACGACGGCGTGGGTGCCGTCCATGCCGATCATCTGGCCCACGCCGTGCAGAAGGCCGAGGCGGACCTGGGCATCGCGCTCGATGGCGATGCGGATCGCCTCGTGATTGCCGACGCCGACGGCAACACCTATAACGGCGATCAGCTGCTGTACGTCATCGTGCGCGATCGCATCGTCACGCGCCATTTTGACCCGGCCAGCGACGGCGCGGTCGGCACGCTGATGACCAACTACGCGCTCGAGCAGCGCTTCTCGCAGCTGAAGGTGCCGTTTGCCCGTGCCAAGGTCGGGGATCGCTACGTGCTCGAACTGCTCGAAAGCAATGGCTGGCACTTCGGCGGCGAGGGCTCGGGCCATCTGCTTTGCCTCGATCGGCACACCACCGGAGACGGCATCGTGAGCGCGCTGCAAGTGCTGGCCGCCATGCGCCGCGCCAGTAAGTCCTTGCGCGAGCTGACCGAGGACCTTGCGCTGATGCCACAGTCACTGGTCAACGTGCGCATGGCGGCTGGCTTCGACTGGAGCGCGCACGCGCCGTTACAGCAGGCCAGCGAGGTAGTGCGGCGCGAGCTGGCCGGGCAAGGTCGCGTGCTGATTCGTGCCTCGGGCACTGAGCCCGTGTTGCGTGTGATGGTCGAGGCGACCGACGCCGAACTGGCCGAGAGCCTGGCGCGTCGCATCGCCGCGCAGGTTCCTGCGCAGATCGACGGGCGGCCCGACAAAGACGCTCCCTAGCGGACCTGCGCTGTGGTCGGGTAAGGGTTTGTCGGGTAGGGGTTTTCGAGGCGGCCGGCGATCTCGGAAAAGCACAGGCGCAGCTGTGCTTCGTCGCAGCCCATGAGCAGCGCGTCTTCGAACGCGTCCTGCATCATCTGCTGCAGTTCGGTGTAATTGTCGTTCAGCACCTTGAGCTTTTCGACGCAAGCGATCGGATTGCCCCCGGAACTGATCCAGCGTTTGGTGGACGGGGTGCTCATGCGCTGCATCTTTGCTCGCGCCGTACTGGTTGATGTTGACCTTCGCCAAAGGTCAGTTCGAGCGTGGGCCATTGAAAAATGCGAGGAGCCGCGCGGCGCGGCTCCTCGCTCCGATCATGCGTTAGCTGCTGCGATCTATTGATGCGGCAGCACTGACCTTGAAGATCGCGGAAGCCTGCGCTCTGGCCGCAACGGCAGACGCGCTCGTCCAGGCGGGGTACTGCGTGGTTCCCGCGCAAGCGGCAATCCAATGCTTGGACATCAGAATGCATCCCCGCTAAAGCCGGGAGGACACCGTTCAGGACGTATGCGAACGTTCAGGTTCACAAAGGCCGGCTCAATGGCGGCGACTAACGGCGCGGAGCAGGCGGAATCAGCACTTGGTCGATCGCGTGAATCACGCCGTTGGTGGCGGCGATGTCTGCCTTCGTCACGAGTGCCTGGTCAACGCCGACGAAGTCGCCGCTGCGCGACAGCGGCAGATCGGCACCATTGACCGTCTTGACGTTGCCCGCCTTGACGTCAGCGGCCATCAGCTTGCCCGGCACGACGTGGAACGTGAGAACCTGGCGCAGGCGCTCCTTGTCCTTGCCTAGCGTCTCCATCGTTGCCTTGGGCACCTTGGCGAACGCGGCATCCGTTGGCGCGAAGACCGTAAACGGTCCCGGTCCGCGCAGCGTGTCTGCCAGACCGGCGTCGTTGAGCAGCTTGGTCAGCGTCTTGAAGTCGTGATCGGCGGCGGCGGTGTCGACGATGTTGGTTGGCTGAGGACCGAAAGCGGCGCAGCCCGACAGGGCGATGGCCGCGGCAGCGGCGACGAACCAGGTACGGCGGAGCATTGTGGTGTTCTCCTTGCGAATCGGGGGAGGGCAGACCGGATGGAAACTCCGGACGGACGCGAAGCTAACGGGCCAGCATGACCGATCTGTGACCAAAGCGGCCTTGTCATCAATGTTTCATGACAAGCTGTGCCACTTGCGTCTTCACTCTGGGGACAAAGCCCGCATGCCTTGAAGCCAACGGCGATGCGGTGCGACCGTGTCACAGATCCGTCACGCCCGCTCTCTAGACTGCGGCCGTCTTTGGATAACCTCCCTCATTCAACAAGCTAAGGCATCCCAATGAGCCGATTTTTGACCCAAACCCTGGCTGCCGCCGCCCTTGTGGCCGGCGCGGCTGTTGCGAGCCCCGTCTTGGCGCAGGAAGTGACCGGCGCAGGCGCGACGTTCCCGGCGCCGCTGTATTCGCGCTGGGCTGCTGACTACAACAAGGCCACCAATATCCGCATCAACTATCAGTCGGTCGGTTCGGGCGCCGGTCTGCGCCAGATTCGCGGCAAGACCGTTGACTTCGGGGCCTCGGACATGCCGCTGACTGACGAAGAGCTCAAGAAGGACGGCCTGGTGCAGTTCCCGACCGTGATCGGCGGTGTGGTGCCGGTGATCAACATCCGGGGCATCGACACCCGCCAGCTGCGCCTGACCGGCCCGGTGCTGGCGGACATCTACCTGGGCAAGATCACCAAGTGGAACGATCCGGCGATCGTCGCGCTGAACAAGGATCTCAAGCTGCCGGACGCGCAAATCGCCGTTGTTCGCCGTGCTGACGGTTCGGGCACGACCTTCATCTTCACCAACTACCTGTCCAAGGTGAGCCCGGAGTGGAAGTCGCGCGTCGGCGAGGGCACGGCGGTGAACTGGGCAGTGGGCATGGGCGGCAAGGGCAACGAGGGCGTTGCCGCCTTCGTGCAGCGCCTGCCGAATTCGATCGGTTATGTCGAGTACGCCTACGCCAAGCAGAACAAGCAGCCGTATGCGCTAATGCAGAATGCGGCCGGTAACTTTGTGGCGCCTGACGACGTGACCTTCGCGGCGGCGGCGGCCGGTGCCGACTGGTCCAAGTCGTTCTACCAGATCCTGACCAACCAGCCGGGCAAGGACGCATGGCCCATTACAGGCGCGACCTTCATCATGATGCACGAGCGTCAGGACAAGCCGCAGCAGGCGGCCGCATCGCTGCGCTTCTTCGACTGGGCATTCAAGAACGGCGACAAGTCCGCCAGCGATCTTGATTACGTGCCGCTGCCCGAGTCGGTGGAGAACGTCATACGCCAGCAGTGGGCGCGCATCCGTGACGCCAACGGCCAGCCGGTCTACCGTCCGTAAGGGCGCTTTCGCACGATAGGCGAGCGCCCGTCTGTCCGACGGGCGCGTTGTCGTGCGCTCTGCTCACGCTGCAGGAATCCGTCATGGCGGCTACAGTTCCGGCTGCACCATTGCCAGAAGAAACTTCTATGCCCGCTCCACAGGCGCCGGAAGTGCGCAAGTACGGGCGGATCGCAGACCTCGCGTTCGGCATTGCCACGCGCAGCGCTGCCATCCTGACCCTGCTGCTGCTCGTTGGCATCCTCGCGTCGCTTATCATCGAGGCCTGGCCCTCGATGCGTCACAACGGCATCGCGTTCCTTTGGACCTCCGAGTGGGACCCGGTGCAGGAGCGCTTCGGCGGGCTGGTGATGATCTACGGCACGCTGATGACCTCGCTGATCGCGCTCGTCATCGCCGTGCCCGTCAGCTTCGGGATCGCCCTTTTCCTGACCGAGCTGTCGCCAAGGTGGCTCAAGCGGCCGCTTGGGACGGCAATCGAGTTGCTGGCCGCGGTGCCGTCGATCGTGTACGGCATGTTCGGCCTGCTGGTGTTCGCGCCGATCTTCTCGCAGTACTTCCAGGTGCCGCTGCAGACACTCTTGGGTGGCATGCCGTTGGTGGGCGCGCTGTTCCAGGGGGCGCCGGTGGGCATCGGCATCCTGGCCGCCGGCATCATTCTGGCCATCATGATCATCCCGTTCATCGCGGCGGTCATGCGCGACGTGTTCGAGGTGACGCCGGCGCTGCTGAAGGAGTCGGCCTATGGACTGGGGGCAACGACCTGGGAAGTGGTGTGGAAGGTCGTGCTGCCCTATACCAAGGCCGGCGTGGTGGGCGGCATCATGCTCGGGCTCGGGCGCGCGCTGGGTGAGACCATGGCGGTCACCTTCGTGATCGGCAACTTCAACCAGCTGTCCAGCATTTCGCTGTTCGAGCCGGGCAATTCGATCACCTCGGCCCTGGCCAACGAGTTTGCCGAGGCCGCGCCCGGATTGCACCAGGCCTCGCTGATGTACCTGGGCCTCATCCTGTTCGTCATCACCAGCATCGTGCTGGCGCTGTCGAAGCTCATGCTGATGAAGCTCGCCAAGAACGAAGGGACGCGGACATGAGCGTGATCGCCGCCAGTCCCGCCCCGGTGCAAGACCGCCGCCTGGCGCTGCATCGCAAGCGCAAGCTCGTCAACTTCATTGCGCTGGCCCTGTCGCTCGCCGCCATGGCCTTTGGCCTGTTCTGGCTCCTTTGGATCCTGTGGGAGACCCTGTTCCTCGGTCTCAAGGGCCTGAGCACCGCCGTGTTCACGGAGTCTCTGCCGCCGCCCAACGTCGACGGAGGTGGCCTGGCCAACGCGATCGTGGGCAGCGCCATCATGGTGACGCTCGCCACTGCCGTGGGCACGCCAATCGGCATCCTGGCGGGAATCTATCTTGCCGAGTACGGCCAGAAGGGCTGGCTGGGGGCCACCACCCGCTTCATCAACGACATCCTGCTGTCGGCCCCATCGATCGTCATCGGCCTGTTCGTGTACGCGGTCATCGTGGCCCAGACCAAGACGTTCTCGGGTTGGGCCGGCGTCGTGGCCTTGTCGCTGATCGTGATCCCGGTGGTGATCCGCACCACCGAGAACATGCTCAATCTGATCCCCAACTCGCTGCGCGAGGCGGCGTACGCCTTGGGCGCACCCAAGTGGCAGGTCATCTGGAACGTCACGCTGCGCGCGGCGCGCGCGGGCGTGGTCACCGGCGTGCTGCTTGCGCTGGCGCGCATCGCCGGTGAAACCGCGCCGCTGCTGTTCACGGCGCTGTCGAACCAGTTCTTCAGCCTCGACCTGACCGAGCCGATGGCGAGCCTGCCGCAGACCATCTTCGCGTTTGCGATGAGCCCGTTCAAGAACTGGCAGGAGCTTGCCTGGGTCGGCGTTTTCCTGATCACGCTCGGTGTGCTGGCCCTCAATATCCTGGCGCGCGTGTTGTTCCGCCAGAAGAACTAGAGAAGACGAAAGACGCCCATGGATACCGCTGTCTCCAAGCCTGCCGTCGCAGAGCGCGTGAAGATGCGCGTGAAGGACCTGAACTTCTTCTACGGCAAGTTCCACGCACTGAAGAACATCAACCTCGAGATCGCGGAGAAGAAGGTCACGGCCTTCATCGGTCCCTCGGGCTGCGGCAAATCTACGCTGCTGCGCGTTCTCAATCGCATGTTCGAGCTTTACCCGGAGCAGCGGGCAGAGGGTCGTGTGGAGATGGACGGGCAGGACATTCTGACCACGCGCGAGGACGTGAGCCTGATCCGCGCCAAGATCGGCATGGTGTTCCAGAAGCCAACGCCTTTCCCGATGTCGATCTACGAGAACATCGCCTTCGGCGTGCGCTTGTTCGAGAAAATGAACAAGGCGGCGATGGACGAGCGGGTGGAGTGGGCGCTGCGCAAGGCCGCTCTTTGGAGCGAGGTCAAGGACAAGCTGGCGCAAAGCGGCACCTCGCTGTCCGGCGGTCAGCAGCAGCGCCTGTGCATCGCGCGCGGCATCGCGATCAAGCCCGAGATCATCCTGTTCGACGAGCCGTGTTCGGCGTTGGATCCGATCTCCACCGCCAAGATCGAGGAACTGATCGAGGAGCTGAAGGTCGATTACACCGTGGCGATCGTCACGCACAACATGCAGCAGGCCGCACGCGTGAGCGACTACACGGCCTACATGTACCTGGGCGAGCTGATCGAATTCGGCGAAACCGACCAGATCTTCATCAAGCCCAAGAAGAAAGAGACCGAGGACTACATCACCGGTCGCTTCGGCTAGCCGAAGCGACCGGTGATGTAGCGGCGCAGACTCACGTGAGCGAAGTGAACGTTACGTCGAAGCCACTACATCGCGGTTAAGCCCGCAACGCTAAGGAACACGCATGGCCAACGAACATTCCTCCAAGACCTACGACCAGGAGCTGGAGTCGATCCGCTCGCGCGTGCTGCAAATGGGCGGGCTGGTGGAGTCGCAGGTCAAGCTGGCGATCGACTGCTTCGAGGCGGGTTCGATGGCCGACGCGGACCGCGTGATCGGTTCTGACCGACGTGTCAACGAGCTCGAGCTCGAGCTCGACCGGGCCGTGAACAACGTCATCGCGCGCCGCCAGCCGACGGCGAGCGACCTGCGCATGATCATGGGGGTGGCCAAGACGATCACCGATCTTGAGCGCATCGGCGACGAGTCGGTGAAGATCGCGCGCGCGGCCAAGTGGCTTAACGACAAGCAGGTGGCCGTGCGGATGCCGCGCATCCCTGACATCCGCGCCTCCGGCGACATCGCCAGCGGCATGCTGCGCCGCTCGCTCGATGCATTTGCCCGGCTCGACGTGAACACGGCGGCGTCGATCATCAAGGACGACGCGGGCGTGGATGAGCGCTTCCGCGCGGTTCTGCGGCAGCTCATCACATTCATGATGGAAGATCCGCGCACGATCTCGGCATCGATCGACATCGTGTGGGTGGCCAAGGCGATCGAGCGCATTGGCGACCACGCCAAGAACATCGCGGAGCACGTGATCTTCATCGCGGCCGGCATGGACGTGCGGCATGCCACGCCCGAGGAAGTCGACCGCGCGATCGCGCAGGCCTGATCGAACGCCATGAGCGCCTCGATTCTCGTGGTGGAGGACGAGCCGGCGATCCAGGAACTGGTCGCCTTCACCTGTACCAGCAACGGGTTCAAGGTGCGTCGCGCGGAATCGGTCGGCGCCGCCCAGGACGCCATCCGCGCCGAGCTGCCCGACCTCGTCATCCTCGACTGGATGCTGCCCGACCGTGGCGGCATCGACTTGCTGCGCGAGCTGCGCGCTGACGAGCGCACGCGTGCGCTGCCCGTGATCATGCTCACGGCCAAGAGCGCGGAAAGCGACCGCGTGGCCGGGCTGGATATGGGCGCCGATGATTACGTCGTCAAGCCATTTTCCCCGCGCGAACTAGCCTCGCGCGTGCGCGCCGTGTTTCGCCGGCGTGCGCCCCAGCACAGTGGCGAGCCCATCGCCTACGGGCCACTGACGATTGACCCGCAGCGCCATGAAGTCTCGGTCAACGGGGCCGTGGCAAAAGTGGGCTTGTCCGAGTTCAAGCTGCTCAAGTTTCTGGCCGGCCATCCCGATCGCGTGTTCTCGCGCACGCAACTGCTCGACAACGTGTGGGGCGACCACGTGTTCATCGAGGAGCGCACGGTCGACGTGCATGTGCTGCGGCTGCGCAAGGCCTTGGCCCCGGTGGGTGCGCAGCATCTGGTGCAGACCGTGCGTGGCCTGGGCTATCGGCTGTCCGAGCGCCCCGAGTAGAGCCAAGGCGCCGGGCGCATCGGCCTGCGGCACACTGCACCGCCAGTACACTCGGCCGCCATGGCTGGCCCGCAGAAACCGCGTCTCACCCTGATCCTGCCGGCACTGCTGCGCGTGGCGGTCCTGGGTGCCATCGCGCTCGTGCTGGGCATCGTGTTCGATGCCAAGCTGGGCCTATGGTTCGCCGTGATTTCGTTGGGCGTCCTGCTGGCGCTGCACATGGCCTACCTGAGCCTGCTCGGGGTGTGGCTGGAGCGCCCTTCGCTGGACACCGTGCCGCAGGGCTTTGGCGCCTGGGCGACCGTGTTCACGCGCCTGTACAAGGCGCATCGCGCCAGCCAGTTGTTCGAGCGCCGGCTGGCCGACAACGAGGAGCGATTTCGTCGCACCATCAGTGCGCTTCCCGAAGGCATCGTGCTGATCGACGCCGCGCTGCAGATCGAGTGGTGCAATCCTGTGGCCGAGCAGCACCTGGGCATCTCGCTGCGGGCCGACACCGGCCTGCGGCTGACCAATCTCGTGCGTGACCCGTCGTTCGTCGCCTACATGACCTCGGCGCACTTCGAGCAGCCGCTGGTGTTTCGGCCGCTCAACAACCCCGCGCTGGCCTTGTCCGTGGCCGTGATCGAGTTCGAGTCGGCACGCTCGATCGTGCTGACGCGCGACGTGACCCAGACCGAGCGGGTGGATGCGATGCGGCGCGATTTTGTCGCCAACGTGTCGCATGAGCTGCGCACGCCGCTCACGGTCGTCAATGGCTTTCTCGAGACGCTGCTCGATGCGCCCGATGCGCCCATGGACGGTGTGCGGCGCCATCATTTGCAACTGATGCACGAGCAGGCCGGTCGCATGCATCGGCTGGTCGAGGACCTGCTGATGCTCTCGCGCCTGGAGTCGCAGGAGTCGGCCGTGGTCGAGGAGGATGTCGACATGGGCGCCTTGCTGCGCGAGCTCACCAACGAGGCGCGCGCGCTGTCGGGCGGAAAACACGGCCTGAGCTACGAGGCCGATGCCGCGCACGTGCGCGGCAGCCGCGATGAGCTGCGCAGCGCTTTCGGCAACCTGGTCTCCAATGCGATCCGTTACACGCCGGCGGGCGGCTCGATCGAGCTGCGTTGGACGGTGAGCGATCAGGGCGGGGCGTTCAGCGTGCAGGACACGGGCATCGGCATTGCGCCAGAGCACCTGCCCCGCCTGACCGAGCGCTTCTATCGCGTGGACAAGAGCCGTTCGCGTGAAACGGGAGGCACCGGGCTGGGCCTGGCCATTGTGAAACACGTGCTGCTGCGGCACCAGGCAAGACTGACGATCGACTCGCAGCCGGGCCATGGCAGCACCTTCACGGCCTGGCTGCCGCGCGCGCGCGTGATCCTGCAAAGCGAAAGGACCGCGGCCGCGGCCGCACAGTAGGGCGGGACACTCCGCCAGCCACAGGGAGACCCAGATGAACGCGCCCCATGCAGTCCAGGACATCGAGCCCCTGCTGGTCGAAGACCGCTCCCCAAACGGCCTGGTCCGTCTGACGCTCAATCGGCCGACGCAATTCAACGCCTTGTCCGAGGAGTTGCTGGCCGCGCTTGGCGAGGCGCTTGATCGCATCGCTTGCGACACGGCGGCGCGCGTGGTCGTGCTGGGCGGCGCCGGCAAGGCGTTCTGCGCCGGCCACGATCTGAAGCAGATGAAGGCCCGGCCCGAGCTCGACTACTACCAGCGGCTCTTTGCCACCTGCGCCAAGCTCATGCTCAAGGTGCAGCGCATGCCGCAGCCGGTGATCGCACGCGTGCACGGCGTGGCGACCGCAGCAGGCTGCCAGCTGGTCGGCATGTGCGACCTGGCGGTGGCGGCCGAGGGCGCGAAGTTCGCCGTCTCCGGCATCAATGTGGGGCTCTTCTGCTCGACGCCCGCGGTGGCGCTGTCGCGCAACGTGGGTCGCAAGGCGGCCTTTGAGATGCTTGTCACCGGCGAATTCATTGACGCACCCACGGCCCGCGAGCGTGGTCTCGTCAACAGAGTGGTCCCACTGGCCGAACTGGACGCCGAGATCGAGCGGCTGGCTGATTCGATCATCGCCAAGCCCCGCTTGGCGATCGCCATGGGCAAGGGCGCGTACTACAAGCAGCTCGAACTGGGCATCGAGGCCGCCCACCAGCTGGCCGGCCAGACGATGGCCTGCAACATGGCCGACGACGTGGCGCAAGAAGGCGTGCAGGCGTTCATGGAGAAGCGTGCGCCGAAGTGGTAGCGCTCGCGGTGTACGCGACCGCTACGCGGACGCTCCTGCACCGCACGCGATTGGCGAATTCAACGGCGTTGGCGGAGCCAGTCGCCGTTGAAGGGATGCTCGCCCTCGCGGTGCTTCGATCGCATGGCCCGGTCGTGCTCGCCGCCTTTGGCGTCGTGGCACGCCCACCCGCGAGCACCGGCTGCGCCTGCGTCAGGAGCGGTAAGACGTCGGTGTGGGTTCTGCCGCAACGCCTGACTTCCGGCTACACCCGACTTCGACGTCAACTGCCTCACGCTGCGCGTCGCAGGTCGAGCAGATCCTCTTCGACAAACGTCTCGCGCTCTGGCAGGTCGCGGGTGCTGCGATCCAGCCGCAGCGTCAGGCAGTACGCGGCGCCGCCGGAGCGGTTGAACGAATCGAGCGCGACGACGTGCACGCGATAGCCGCGCTGCGTGAGCTGCGCGCGCAGGGTGTCGCTCGCGTAGCAGAACACCGCGTCCTGCCCCAGGCACACCGAGTTGACGGCGAGATGCAGCGCATCCTCGTCCCCGGCAGCGATCAGGCGGTCCTTGCCGACCATGTCGTCCAGCAGCGCGAGCGCGGTGGGCGAGAAGGCGGCCGGGTAGTACAGCACCTCGCCGCCATCGAGCACGCACATGCAGGTGTCGAGGTGATAAAAGCGCGGGTCGACGAGCTCGAGCGCCACCGCCGGCACGCCAAAGGTCTCTGCGAGGAAGAACTGCATGTCGTGCGAGGAGCGCTGACCATAGCCGGTCCACAGCAGGCCGCGTGTGCGGTCCCAGATCGCATCGCCTGCGCCCTCGAAGAACAGGCCCTGCGGAGTCGGCACGATCTCGTCAACCACGCCGCGCGCCCGCATCGCCTCGAAGAACGCGCGGTTGTGCGGCTCCTCACCCTGCCGTTCGGGGCACAGGAAGCGGGCCAGCACCACCTTTCGATCGAGCACCGCCGCTGAATTGGCGGTGAACACCATGTCGGGCAGGCCCTTGACGGCCGGCTGCACCTCGACCGCGGCGCCGAGCCGCTCGTAGGTGTGCCTGAGCGCCGTCCAGCCGCGCTGTGCGTCGCTCGCCAGGCGTTCGGCGCTCACGTGCCACTGCGCCGGGTCCATCCACGGATTGATCCGATAGCTGACCTCGAAGTGGTCCGGCGCGCTCATCATCAAGCGGGCGCGCGGGGTGGCTGGCGTGCTGACTGGGGCGCTCGGCCGTGGCTGGTTCATCGTTCTCCTCGTGGGGGACAGCGCTGTAACGCGACCGACCTCGTGGGCCGGTGCGGGATGGAATTCGGCCAGTACGCCGGCAAAGACATCGATGCCCCAGTCGAGCGCTTCGCGGGCGATGGTCAGTGGCGGGGCAAAGCGGATCACCGTCTCGTGCGTGTCCTTGGTCAGAACGCCGCGCTCGGCCAGGCGGTCGACCACGGCGCGCGCGCGCACCAAGGCCGGGTTGAGCTCCACACCCACCCACAGGCCTCGGCCGCGCACTGCGGTGATCAGCGCATCGGATTGTTCATCCCGCAGCTGACGCAGGCGTGACAGAAGGTGGCTGCCGAGCGCGGCGCTGCGCGCCACCAGCTGCTCGTCCTCCATCACCTGCAGTGCTTCGAGTGCGACGGCGCAAGCAAGCGGATTGCCGCCAAAGGTCGAGCCGTGGCTGCCAGGCTCGAACACTGCCATCAGCTCGGCCGTGGCGACGAAGCAGCTCACCGGCAGCAGACCGCCGCCCAGCGCCTTGCCCAGGATGAGTCCGTCGGGCTTGATGCCCTCGTGCTGGTACGCAAACCAGCGGCCGGTGCGGCCGAGGCCGGACTGGATCTCGTCGAGGATCAGCAGCACTCGGCGCGCGTCGCACAGCTTGCGCACGGCCGCGAGGAAACCCGGTGGCGGCACGACGATGCCCGCTTCGCCCTGGATGGGCTCGATCAGCACCGCGGCGGTGTTCTCGTTGATCGTCGCCTCCAGCGAGGCGATGTCGCCGAAGTCGAAGTGCGCGAAGCCGGCAGTGAAGGGACCGAAGTCAGCGCGGTACGCGGGCTCGGTGGAGAAGCTGACGATCGTGGTCGAGCGACCGTGGAAGTTGCCGCGTGCGGTGACGATCTCGGCCCGGTCCGCTGCAATGCCCTTGACCCGATAACCCCAGCGGCGCGCCGCCTTGATGGCGGTCTCCACCGACTCGGCGCCCCCGTTGGCCGGCAGGGCACGGCTGCCCGGGCCGAGGTTGGCGAGCGCGACCAGCTTCTCGAGAAACGGCGCGAGCGTGGCCGTGTGGTAGGCGCGCGAGGTGACGGCAACCCGATGCGCCTGCTGCATCAGGGCGTTCACCAGCCGCGGATGGGCATGCCCGTGGCTGACTGCCGAATAGGCACTCATCAGGTCGAGATAGCGCTTGCCGTCGATATCCGTGAGCCACTCGCCGCGCCCGCGCTCGAGCACGACCGCCAGAGGCGCGTAGTTGCTCGCGGCGACGGCCTGTTCGCGGGCGATGGCTGCATCGCTGGCACGGGTTCGCAGATCGGCGGTCATGGCTGGTCCTGAAGCGGCGGGTGCATCGGCAAAGGTCAATGCCAGTCTAGGAACACGCCGCGGCATGCGTGGCGAACCGAGAGGGCAGGGACCGCCGAAACGGCAGCAGTGACCGCAACGCCGTGCCACTTCCGGCGGGGTTTGCCTTTGCCGGGGCGGGCGTATGGCTTGCTGCCCTGCACGCTCGCAACGCATTCCATGAAGAGAAGAACTCGATGGCGACCACCGAGGAGCGCGACATTCGCGACACCCAGGACGAACCAATCGACGCCGACATGCGGGCGCAGTTGCGCGTACAGCTTCTGTCGGCGCGTGACCGATTGCACGAGGAGCTGCGGCGCGAGAACGCCGAGCGTGCCGACTCGGACAGCGGCAGCGGCCTGAGCGGTGCCGTGCCAGATCCAGGCGACGCCTCTGTAGCCAGCGAGCAGACCGACCTGCGGCACGCGCAGATCGGGCGCGACGTGGCCGAACTGCGGCAGATCGATGCGGCCCAGTCTTTTCCAATTCAGGTATGAGCCTGGAGCGGACGGCAGTGGATGTAGCGAAGCGCGTCGATTTGTTGATTGGGGAGGCAGTGTAGGGCCGCCTGCGCAGAGCGGGCGGTTGGTGGTTTTTCATTTCCTTTTCAGCTG
>JADCGX010000176.1 GCA_020248785.1 Burkholderiales bacterium
CGCGCCGCCTGCTCTTGTCGCGCATCGACTGCCGGCAGGTCCTCGAACAGGCTGACCGGCGCCTCGCCTTGGTGCTGGGCTTTGCTCATCGCCAAAGATTAGCCAGTTGCATGCCAATTACCAAGATGGCGAGAAAAACTCTCACGCTCTCAGTCCTTGAAGCGGAACACCTCGATGCCCACCGCGTCGACGTCTTCATACACATCGGGCTTCTCGCTCGACACGCGCGCCGCGCGCACCGACGGGTGCGCCAGCAGCGCGCGCGCCAGGTCATCCACCAGCGTTTCCTGCAGGTTGATGTGGCCGGCATCGATCCGCTTGCGCACAGTGCTGCGGACGAAGTCGTAGTCGAGCACCTCGTGGATCTTGTCGTGCTTGGGCGTGGACAGGGCCAGCGGGACGAACAGATCGATGTTGATCACCAGCTTTTGCGGCCCCTGCTTCTCGAAGGCATGGATGCCGATGTTGGCGTCGACCACGACCTCGCGCAGGAAGATGCGGCGGCAGTCGGCAAGACGCGGGTCGAGCAGGAGGGAGTTGGACATGTCTATTGGGTCAGGAACATCACGTCGCGCGGCGACGGCACCAGGTGCTGCCCGCCGTCGACCAGCAGGGTCGTGCCGGTCACCGCCTGGGCGCGCGCGAGGTACACCACGGCGGCGGCCACGTCCTCGGGGGTGCTTGAGCGGCCCAACGGCGTCTTGGTGTGCGCCTTGGCAAAGCCGGTCTCGGTCTGATCGCCGGACGTGAGGGTGATGCCGGGGGCCACGCCGACCACGCGCAGCCTGGGGGCCAACGCCTGCGCCAGCAGCGTGGTCGCCTCGTGCAGCGCCGCCTTGCTCAGCGTGTAGCTGAGGTAGTCCGGGTTGGGATTGAACAGCTTCTGGTCGAGCAGATTGATCACGACCCCGCGTGCGTCGGCGGGCAGGGCCGCGTGCAGCGCCTGCGCCAGCAGCAACGGCGCGGCGACGTTCACCTGCATGTGCCGCTGCAGGGTCTCGGCGGAGATGCTGTCGATCCGGTCCTCGGCGAACAGCGATGCGTTGTTGACGAGGCAGATCACGCTACCAAGTGCACTGCTGCAGTCGGCCACCAGCCGCCGCACGCTCGCCGCGTTGGCCAGATCGCAGGGCAGCGCGACCGCGCGCCGGCCCAGCGCCTCGATCGCGAGCACGGTCGCGAGCGCGTTGTCGCGCGAGGCGCCGTAGTGCACGCCCACGTCCCAGCCATCGCGCGCGAGGGCGAGCGCGATCGTGCGGCCAATGCGCCGGGCGGCACCAGTGACGAGCGCAACGGGGGCAGACATGCGAAGGATGACGGCGTCTGGATTGGGGATCGGTGCGAGCCGCGATGACGGAGTCAGCAGGACCCGACTCCCGGAGCCGCGAAGGATACCGGTACGATCGCTGCGGCCCTTTGCCTCTCATGCAGCCTGCCATGCGCGTCGATCCACGTTCAACCGCTGCGTCACTGCCCACGCCGTCGGTGGACGCTGCCGCGCACAGCGCGCGGCTGGTGCAGCACATCGCACAGCAGATCGCGGCGGCGGGCGGCTGGATCGGCTTCGATCGCTACATGGACCTCGCGCTGTACGCCCCGGGCCTGGGCTACTACACGGCGGGCGCACGCAAGTTCGGCGACTCGTCCACCGGCGGCGACTTCGTCACCGCGCCGGAGATCTCGCCGCTCTTTGCAGATGCCTTGGCGGCGCAGGTGGCGCAGGTGGTGCAAATGCTGGAGCAGCGCGCGGCGCGCGTGCTGGAATTTGGCGCCGGCAGTGGCGCACTGGCGCGCGACCTGCTGGCCGCGCTCGGCGCGCGCGGCATCGAGGTGGAGCGCTACGAGATCGTCGAAGTCTCGGCCGAACTGCGTGACCGGCAGCGCGCCAGGCTGGCGCACACGCCGGTCGTGCGCTGGCTCGATGCGCCCCCGCGCCAGTTCGAGGGCGTGATCGTCGCCAACGAGGTGCTGGACGTGCTGCCGGTGCAGCTGTTCGTTGGCGGCGCCGACGGCGTGCTGGAGCGCGGCGTGGCCTGGCGCGGCGACCGCTTCGTGTTCGAAGACCGGCCGGCGGGCGCGGCGCTGCGCGACGCCGTCGTGGGGATCGAGGCGGATCTCGGTGTGCTGCCCGCAGGCTACTGCTCCGAAATGGGCCTCATCGCACGCGCGTGGACCGCGTCGCTCGCTGGCGCCCTCGCGCGCGGCGTCGCGCTGCTGATCGACTATGGCTTTCCGCGCCGGGAGTATTACCACCCGCAGCGCTCAATGGGCACGATCATGTGCCACTACCGCCACCACGCGCACGCCGATCCGTTCTGGCTTCCGGGGTTGACCGACATCACGGCGCACGTGGACTTCACCGCCGTGGCGGATGCGGCTCACGCCGCGGGCCTCGACGTGCTCGGCTACACCACGCAGGCGCACTTCCTGCTGAACTGCGGCTTGCTGCACGCGGCGCAGGCCGCGACGGGCACGGCCCGGCACGCGGCCGCGGCCGCCGCGCAGCGCCTGGTGTCGGAGGCGGAGATGGGCGAGCTCTTCAAGGTGCTCGCCGTCGGCCGCGGCATCGAGTGGCGGCCGGCGCTGCTCGGCGTCGCCGCCGGCGATCGGCTGCACACTCTGTAGGGCGGACGTCCCATGCGCTTCATCGTCACGCTCTTTGTCGCGCTGATCGTGCTGGCCGCGCTGCAGCCCTGGCTGCAAAAGCTCGGCGTGGGCCGCCTGCCGGGCGACCTACGCTTTCGCATCGGCAAGCGCGAGATCCTGCTGCCGTTTTCCAGCACGCTGCTGCTGACGGTGATCGCGTTCCTGGTTGGGCGGCTGCTCTAGTGTAGTGCGCTCAAAGTCATAGAACCTACGGACGCCGGCACGCTGCAATGTCCCAGCAGGCTGGAGCGATGCGGGTTGCCAAGCAGATCGAACTCGAAGCGCAGGTGGAGCGGCAGCTTCGGATCCTGTCCCGGCGCCGACGCATCGAGGCGCGGCCGCAGCAGCGGGCCCGCATCGTGCTGCTGGCGGCCAAGGGCC
>JADCGX010000177.1 GCA_020248785.1 Burkholderiales bacterium
CAAGTCTTACCGCCGTCGCAACCGGATCGAGCGCTGGTTCTGCCGCCTCAAGCACTTCCGCCGTATTGCCACCCGCTACGACAAACTGGCCGAGCGCTTCGTCTCTTTCATCTGCCTGACCGCTGCCTTCTGCTGGATCGCTTGAATGTCAACAGACCCTAGGTTGAGGACTTGGACGCCGCGCGTTGTTGGGCGCGGTGAGATGGCATGCGACGCGAACATCTTTTTTGCCATCACAGGACGCGAGGTCGCGGCGCAAGAAGTGCGTCGCCGCGCTGAGTACGGCCTGATACCTGGCAGCCGTTGCGCCTGACGGCCGGCGGCGCGGCCGTTTAGCGCCCATGCAGGCGCTGGAGGACGGGCTCGATGACCTGTCCACGCACAAGGACGCCCGTTTTGGAGCGACGCCGAGGGTGGATCAAGCCGCGTGTCGTGTTGTTGTTCGCCAATGGCTGCGGCGTTGCGCTGTTCCTTGCCGCGAACGACATTCGAGCGCAGAGCGTGAACGGCGTGGTCCCAGTCAGTACAACGGTCGCGAACAACTGCAGCGTGAGTTCGACCAATGCGGTCAACTTTGGCGCGTATCGGTTCGACGTGCTCTGCATCGGCAACAGCGCGGGCAGGACCGTCGTCACTTGCACCAAAGGAACCAGTGCCGTGATTGCCTTGGACAACGGCAGGAACGCAACGAGTGACGGTCAGCGTCGCATGCAGTCTCCCCCGGCCGGTGCACTCGCGGCGTCGTTTCTCGAGTACGCGCTGCTGCGGCCGACGGATGCCGGGCCAACGGCAGGTTGCAACTTCGTGAGTGGGGTGGGGGAGTGGACTACGGGAGCCGGCGCCTTCGACATCGGACCTGCGCCGAGCAGTAGTGCACGCTCCATTGTGGTTTGTGCACGACTGCCCGGCGGACAGAGCGTGCGCGCCGGCAGGTATTCGGACACGGTCGGCGTCACCGTGACCTTTTGATGTGGGCCCGGCGGCATTGGCGCGCGAGCACCGGCTTCAGCGCATTCGTTTGGCGGTGTATTCGTCCTGAATGGTGTCCTTGTAGACACTCGCGGGGCTGGATGAGGCAATGAATCGCCGCGCGATCTCTTCGCCGACGGCGGTGTGCTGGATAATCGAGCCGTTGTCGAACTCGATCTCCAGGACGCGGCTGGCGCGGTCATAGCCGGCTGATTTAATGCCGCCGCGGCGAATGGGCTTGCGATCGATCGGCATCGGCAGTCTCCTTTTGTCGTCTACAGGCCGAGCTGGTTCCAGATTGCATCGATGCGCCGCTTGACCGCAGCGTCCATCGCGATCGGCCGGCCCCATTCGCGCTGGGTCTCACCCGGCATCTTGTTGGTGGCGTCGATTCCCATTTTGCTGCCCAGCCCGCTGACGGGCGAAGCGAAGTCCAGGTAATCGATCGGCGTGTTGTCCACCAGCACCGTGTCGCGCGTCGGATCGACGCGCGTGGTGATGGCCCAGATCACTTCCTTCCAGTCGCGCGCATCGACGTCCTCGTCGACCACCACGATGAACTTGGTGTACATGAACTGCCGCAGGAAGCTCCAGATGCCGAACATCACGCGCTTGGCATGGCCCGGGTACTGTTTGCGCATGCTCACCACCGCCATGCGGTAGCTGCAGCCTTCCGGCGGCAGGTAGAAGTCCACGATCTCCGGAAAGGTGCGGCGCAGGATCGGCACGAAGACTTCGTTCAGCGCCACGCCCAGGATGGCCGGCTCGTCGGGCGGCTTGCCGGTGTAGGTCGAGTGGTAGATCGGTTCGCGCCGCAGGGTGATGCGCTCGACCGTGAAGACCGGAAAGCGGTCGGTCTCGTTGTAGTAGCCGGTGTGGTCGCCGAAGGGGCCCTCCACCGCCGTCTCGTAGCCGGCGTTGGCGGCGTTGATCTCACCCTGGGCGTTGGCCGGATCGGGCAGCAGATGACCCTCGAGCACGATCTCGGCCGAAGCCGGGACCGCCAGGTCGCTGCCGATGCAGCGCGTGGTCTCGGTCCGCCCGCCGCGCAACAGGCCGGCGAACTGGTACTCGGACAGGTTGTCCGGCACCGGCGTGACCGCGCCCAGGATGGTGGCCGGGTCGGCACCGAGCGCCACGGCCAGCGGAAACGGCTCGCCGGGGCGGGCCAGGCGGTGTTCGCGGAAGTCCAGCGCGCCGCCGCGGTGCGCCAGCCAGCGCATGATCAGCTTGTTGCGGCCGATCACCTGCTGGCGGTAGATGCCGAGGTTCTGGCGCTTCTTGTGTGGCCCGCGGGTGACAACCAGGCCCCAGGTGATCAGCGGACCGGCATCGCCCGGCCAGCAGGTCTGGATCGGCAGGCGCGCCAGATCCACCGCGCTGCCTTCCCAGACCACCTGCTGGCAGGCTGCACCCCGGACTTCGCGCGGCGCCATGTCCCACAGTGCGCTCTTGAGCATGGCAACCTTGCCCAGCGCATCGCGCAGCCCCTTGGGCGCTTCCGGCTCCTTGAGCGCTGCCAGCAACTCCCCGACCTCGCGCAGGGCCGCGACACTATCCGCTCCCATGCCCAGCGCCACCCGGCGCGGCGTGCCGAACAGATTGCCGAGCACCGGCATGTCATGGCCGGTCGGTCGGCTGAACAGCAACGCCGGCCCGCCGGCGCGCAGCACGCGGTCGCAGATCTCGGTCATTTCCAACTCAGGCGACACCGGTACTTCGATCCGCCGCAGTTCGCCGGCGCGCTCCAGTTGCCCCAGGAAGTCCCGCAAATCCGAATACTTCATCGATTTTTGTTGCTGCGCATCAACGCAACGGAATTGGGTTACAGCCGACGAAACGAGCAGAAACATTCATCAAAATCATCTAACGACCTCAATTCAATGTGAAATGTCACGCAATCTGGGTCAGTTGCCCAAGCCTCCGCTCATCGGCCGGGCGGTGAATCTGAAGATTACCGGCCCGGTCTACGCCCCTCGTGGCCGTAGAATCCAGGATTGATTTAGCGGCTCCTGACGGGATGCGCGATGCGTCCTGCATCGCAGCGAGGCGGCGCCGCCCCCGGGTTCGGGCCCGCGCCCTGATGGCAAAGCGGCCGGCCCACCCGACTGAACAGGTCCGGAATCCAGGCCAACGCGCCGACACCGGTCCCATAAACGAGGCCGGCGAACCGTTCGCCGGCGAACGTTCCAACCTGTGAAGGTCGGCCATTCTGCCGAAAGTAGCGAGGCAGTCGGCCGCTCAACATAAGGAGGTACGCATGGCAAAGGCCACCGATTATGCGCTGCGCGCCCGCCTGCCTGCCCTGTGGGCAGGGCTGCGGGCATTCGCCTGCGACGTCGGCAACGGTTTTCTGTCGACCTCGCGGGTGCTGGTCACACTGGTCGGCTGCCTGACGCTGCTCGGCGGTGCCGCCGTGATGTCGCATGCGCCCTGGCGCGACCGGCTGCTCACCGAGGCGCCAGTGGTGCTGGCACAACTGCTGCTGCCGGCGCCGGCCATGGCCGAGCCGCCGACTGACGGTGTCGCGGCCACCGCCCCGGCGGCAATCGAAGATCCGCAGCAGCGCCACGTGACCCAGTACCTGGCGCGCCGCTACCGCGTGGCCGACGAGGCGGTCCGCACGCTGGTGGCCGCCGCCTTCGAGGCCGGCCGCGAGCGCCAGCTCGACCCGCTTCTGATCCTGGCGGTGATGGCCATCGAGTCGAGCATGAATCCGTTCGCCGAAAGCTCGATGGGCGCGCAGGGTCTCATGCAGGTCATGACCCGGGTGCACGCCGATAAGTTCGAGCCCCACGGTGGCGGCCATGCCGCGCTCGATCCGATTGCCAACATCAAGGTCGGCAGCGCGATCCTGCAGGACGTGGTCCGCCGCGGTGGCTCGGTCGAGCGCGGCCTGCAGCTTTACGTCGGCGCCGGCCATCTGCCCGACGACGGCGGGTATGCCGCGCGGGTGCTGGCCGAGCGCGCGCGCATTGCCCTGGCGGCCAGTGGCAGGGTCGACTCGGCCCTGTCGGCGGCGCTGCGCGAGTCCGCCCGCCCGGCAGAGGCAAGCAATGCTCCCGCGCTGGCCAAGCCAGCCGGCGTTGCCGGTGTGGGGGTGCCGACCCCGCCGGCGGCAGTGAATGCCGGCACGGGCGGCGAGCGGGCAGCCTAGCCTCTGCGTGGCCGCGCGCGGAGGGTCAGGCCGGGCGCCCCAGGAAGGCGCCGATCCGTGCAACTGCCTCGCGCAGGTGCTCCAGCCTCGTGGCGTACGACACCCGCACGTAGCGGTCGGGGCTGGCAACGCCGAAGTCCCGTCCCGGGACCACGCACACGCCGGTCTGCTCCAGCAGCGCGAAAGCGAAGTCCCAACTGCTGGCCGCATGGCGGCTGACATCCACGTAGACGTAGAACGCGCCGTCCGGCACCACGGGCACCGCCAGTCCGAGTTCCTGCAACGCCGGGACCAAATAGTCGCGGCGCCTGCGGAACTCCGCCCGCCGGCGCTCGTACTCCTCGGTCGCCGCGGCGCCGAAGCAGGCCAGCGCCGCGCGCTGCGCAATCGCCGAGGGGCAGATGAACAGGTTCTGCGCCAGACGCTCGACCGGCTCCACCAGCGTCGGCGGCAGCACCAGCCAACCAAGCCGCCAGCCGGTCATGCCGAAGTACTTGGAGAAGCTGTTGATCACCACAGCCTGCTGGCCGGCCGCGCCGAGGGCCAGCACGGTCCGCGGCTCGTGGTCGTAGGTCAGGCCCTGGTAGATCTCGTCCACCAGCACGAAGCCGCCGCGTGCGTGTACCACGTGCAGCACGTCCTGCAGTGCCGCCAGCTCGATCGAGGTGCCGGTGGGGTTGGACGGACTGGCCAGCAGCACGCCGCCGGTACGGTCGGACCAGGCCGTGGCCACCGCGGCGCCGGTCGGCTGGAAGCGGCTGCCGGCGGCGCAGGGCAGCAGGCGCGCCAGCCCTTCGCAGAGGGTGGCAAAGTGGCGGTTGCAGGGGTAACTGGGGTCGGGCAGCAGCAGTTCGGCGTCGCGCTCGAGCAGCGCCGCCAGCGCCAGCAGCAGCGCGCCCGAGGCGCCGGCGGTCACGACGATGCGCTCGGGTCCCACCGCCACGCCGAAGCGCTCGGCATAGTGGCGGCCGATCGCCTCGCGCAGCTCGGGCAGTCCGACGGCGGGGGTGTACTGGGTGCGGCCGGCTTCGATCGCGGCGATCGCTGCGCGCTGCACGGGCGGCGGGGCGGAGAAGTCCGGCTCGCCGATGCTCATGTGCAGCACCGAGCGGCCGGCGTCGGCCAGTCGCTGCGCCGCCTTCACCACTTCCATGACATAGAAGGGCTCGATGGCGCAGGTGCGTTGGGCGGGCTGGTTCACGACGGCGGGCCCGCACGGGTGGCAAAGCGCGGCATCGACCGCCGCTGCTTATCGAGCGACGTTAGTGTTTACTTTCGCGCCGAAGCTAGGCAAAAAAGAGCCTGTCACTTGAACGCACCCAAATTCGGCTGAGGAGGGAGGGAGGAGAGGCACCGACTAAGGGCTGTTTTGCGCTCAAGCTTGCGACAGGCTCGCTAAACAACTGATTCGAGTTTCATGCAGGTCCACACAAAAGTCAATAGTTTGTCTAGGTCAAACGGGTGGGTGTGCTGGGCCTCCCGCCGGTTGCCGGTGCAGGCGCCATCGTTGTCCACGACAGCGCGGGAGAAGCACCAGGGCGCGGCCGGTACGAGGGCGTCGCCGGCCGGCGGCGGATAATAGGTGCCCGCCTTCTTCCGCCACGGCCAACCCGATGCCGCCACCCGAATCGATCGACCTGCGCCGCGCGGCGCTCGAGTACCACGAGCATCCGCGTCCGGGAAAGATCTCGGTCACGCCGACCAAGCAGCTCATCAACCAGCGCGACCTCGCGCTTGCCTACTCGCCTGGCGTGGCGGCCGCGAGCGAAGCGATCCGCGACGACCCGGCGGCGGTGTTTCGCTATACCGCGCGCGGCAACCTCGTGGGCGTCATCACCAACGGCACCGCCGTGCTGGGACTCGGGGCCATTGGGCCGCTCGCCGCCAAGCCTGTGATGGAGGGCAAGGCGGTGCTGTTCAAGAAGTTCGCCGGCATCGACGTGTTCGACCTGGAGGTCAACGAGCGTGACCCCGACAAGCTGATCGAGGTCATCGCAGCCCTGGAGCCGACTTTCGGCGGCATCAACCTCGAGGACATCAAGGCACCAGAGTGCTTCTACATCGAGCGCAAGCTGCGCGAGCGGATGAAGATCCCCGTGTTCCATGACGATCAGCACGGCACGGCGATCATCGTCGGCGCGGCGATCCTGAACGGCCTGAAGGTGGTCGGCAAGGACATCGCCCAGGTGAAGCTGGTGGTCAGCGGCGCCGGTGCCGCGGCGCTGGCCTGCCTGAATCTGCTCGAGGTGCTCGGCCTGCCGCGGCGGAACATCTGGGTCACCGACATCGAGGGCGTGGTCTACCAAGGTCGCGCCGTTCTCATGGACGAGGAGAAGGCGCGTTACGCGCAGCCGACCGCGGCGCGCACGCTGGCCGAGGTGATTGGCGCGGCGGACATCTTCCTCGGCCTGTCGGCTGGCGGCGTGCTCAAGGGCGAGATGGTGGCGCAGATGGCGGCGCGGCCGCTGATCCTCGCGCTGGCCAATCCGAACCCGGAGATCCTGCCGGAGGAGGTCAGGCGCGTGCGCGACGACGCGGTGATCGCCACCGGCCGCTCGGACTATCCGAACCAGGTCAACAACGTGCTGTGCTTCCCGTTCATTTTCCGGGGCGCGCTTGACGTCGGCGCCACGACGATCACGCAGGCGATGGAAGTGGCGGCGGTGCGCGCGATCGCCGCGCTGGCCCAGGAGGAGCAGAGCGAGATCGTCGCCTCCGCCTACGGCATCACCGATCTGGCCTTCGGCCCCGAGTACCTGATCCCCAAGCCGTTCGACCCGCGCCTGATGATCCGGATTGCGCCGGCGGTGGCGCAGGCGGCGATGGACAGTGGTGTGGCCACGCGGCCGCTGGCCGATCTGGACCTGTACCGCAGCCAGTTGCAGCAGTTCGTCTGGCACTCGGGCACCTTCATGAAGCCGATTTTCGCGGTTGCGCGCAGTGCGCACGCCGCTGGCGGCCGTTCGCGCGTGGTGTTCGCCGAGGCCGAGGACGAGCGCGTGCTGCGCGCCGTGCAGGTCGTGGTCGACGAAGGCATCGCGCGGCCTACGCTCGTGGGGCGGCCGGCTGTCGTCGAGCGCCGGCTCGAGCGGTTCGGGCTGCGCATGCGCCCGGGCACCGACTTCGATCTGGTCAACCCGGAGCGCGACGCGCGCTACCGCGACTACTGGCAGGCTTACCACCAGCTCACCGCACGCAAGGGCGTGACGGAGCAGTACGCCAAGATCGAGATGCGGCGCCGGCACACGCTGATCGGCGCGATGATGATCCACAAGAACGACGCCGACGCGATGATCTGCGGCACGTTCGGCAACCACGGCCTGCACCTGCACTACGTCGACCAGGTGATCGGGCGGCGGCCCGGCGCCACCGTGTACGGAGCGATGAACATCCTGATGCTGCCGGGCCGGCAGGTTGCCATGGTCGACACCCATGTCAACTACGACCCGAGCGCCGAGCAGATCGCCGAGCTCACGGTGATGGCCGCCGAGGAGATGCGCCGCATGGGCCTGGTGCCACGCGTGGCGCTGCTGTCGCACTCCAACTTCGGCTCGGCCAGCACGCCGAGCGCGATGAAGATGCGCGAGGCGCTGGCGCTGCTGAAGGCGCGCAGCCCCGAGCTGGAGGTCGACGGCGAGATGCACGCCGACTGCGCGATGGACGAGGCGATGCGCAAGGCGATCATGCCGCTATCCACCTTGCAAGGCGATGCCAACCTGCTCGTGTGCCCGGATCTCGACAGCGCCAACATCGCCTACAACCTGCTGAAGATCACCGCCGGCAACAACGTGGCGATCGGCCCGATCCTGCTGGGCGCGGCCCGGCCGATCCACATCCTCACGCCGTCGGCCACGGTGCGCCGGATCGTCAACATGACGGCTCTGGCGGTGCTCGACGCCAACTCGCAGCGGCAACCGTCGCTGCCGCACGTCTAGGGCCGGTCGGGGCGCGCCTCGCGCATGCGCCATCCAGGCGTGATGAGGGTCTAGCCTCATGCAGCCGCCGCAGGGCGACCGTGTCTCGCTGAAGTCCTCGCCGGCAGGTCTCATCCTGATGGGCGGCGGCGCTCGCGCCGCCTACCAGGTGGGCGTGCTCAAGGCGATCGCCGCGCTGCTGCGCGATGCCCGGCGCGGCCTCGACCCGACCATCGCGGAGGGGGCCAACCCGTTCCCCATCATCGTCGGCACCTCGGCCGGTGCCATCAACGCCGCCGGGCTGGCCTGCCGCAGCGATCACTTTCAGGAGGCGGTCGCCCAGTTGCTGAACGTGTGGGAGAACTTCCACGCCGAGCAGGTGTACCGCTCCGACCTGCTGGATGCCGTGCGCAGCGGGGCCCGCTGGGTGACGCTGCTGTCGTTCGGCTGGATGGTGCGCCGCTCGCTGAAGCTGCGGCCGAAGAGCCTGCTCGACAACGCGCCGCTGGCGCGGTTGCTCGCGCAGATGATCGACCGGCCGCGGCTGGCCGGGGCGCTGCAGCGCGGCCACCTGCGCGCGCTGGCGGTGACCGCTTCGGGCTACAGCTCGGGTCGGCACGTCACGTTCTACCAGTCGCGGGCCGACCGCGGCCTGGTGCCCAAGCTGCAGCGCGTGTTCGTGCATGGCGCCATCGGCCTGGAGCATCTGCTCGCCTCCAGCGCCATCCCGTTCGTCTTTCCGGCCGTGCCGCTGACGGTGGGCGAGCAGGGCGAGCACTTCGGCGACGGCTCGATGCGGCAGATCGCGCCGATCAGCCCGGCCATTCACCTGGGCGCCGAGCGGGTGCTTGTGATCGGCGCCGGCCAGCTGGGCAAGCCCGGTGTGCTGGCCAGCGCCGACGCACGCGCCTATCCGTCGCTGGCGCAGATCGCCGGCCATGCGATGGCCTCGATCTTCCTCGACGCGCTGGCCAGCGACATCGAGCGGCTGCAGCACATGAACCGGGTGGCAGCGGTGTTGACGACGGAGCAGCAGGCCGCGCTGCGTCTCAAGCCGATCGAGGCGCTGGTGATTGCGCCGTCCGAGCGACTCGACGGCATCGCGGCGCAGTACATTGGCAGCCTGCCGCGCGCGGTGCGCGTGCTGCTCGACGTGCTCGGTGCGCACCGCGCCGGCGGGCAGGCGGGGGCCGCGGGCTTCGCCAGCTACCTGCTGTTCGAGTCCGCCTACACGCGCGAGCTGATCGATCTGGGATACGGCGATACGATGCAACGCAAGGACGATGTCCTTCACTTCTTCACCGGCGCGCAGGCGGCGGGCGGCCATGTACCTCGCGTGGTGGTCAAGTAGGGCGGGGCGCGCGGCAGCCGGCGGGTGGCGCCGGCTGCGCGTGGCGCTGGCCGCCGCCCCGATGGCCGCCCTGGCAGTCGCCCTGCTGGCGGTGCCGGCTGCGCCGGGGCCCGCGGCGCGCGAGACCCGCGAGCGAGCGCCTGCCGTCGGCGAAGTCCGCCTGTCCGAGCTGCCGCGCGAGGCGCGCGAAACGCTGGCGCTGATCAAGCGCGGCGGGCCGTTTCCCTATCGCAAGGACGGCAGCACGTTCTCCAACCGCGAGCGGCGCCTGCCGCGGCAGCCGGAGGGCTACTACACCGCCTACACGGTGCGCACGCCCGGCGAACGCGACCGCGGTGCGCGCCGCATCGTTGCCGGCCGCGGCAGCACCGGCGACCCCCGCACCAGCGGCGAGTATTACTACACCGATGACCACTACGACAGCTTTCGACGCATCCGGGAGTAACCGGTGAGCCGGCCGACCGTGGAGCGTCTCGACGACCTGCCTGCGCACTGTGTGCGCCCGCTGGGCGTGCTGGCGCCGGCCAGCCTGCGCCAGTGGGCCGACCAGGCGCAGCACCGCTATGTCGAAATCGACTGCAGCGGCCTGCAGGATCGCAAGGCGGTGCTGACGGCGATCGGCCGGGCTCTGGGCTTTCCGGACTGGTACGGCGCCAACCTGGACGCGCTGTACGACTGCCTCACCGACCTGGCGCAGGAGGGCCGCGCGCCAGGCTGGGTGCTGTTGCTGCTGCGCCTGCCGTACACGGCCGACTTCGACGTCGAGGCGCGCGATGCGCTGATCGATGTCTTCCGCGATGCCGCTGAGCGCTTTGCCGACGAGGGCATGGCGCTGCGCGTGTTCTACACGTCCTGAGGCGGTGCCGCCGAGCACGCCGCCGGGGGCGCAGGCGGGGACGCAGGAGGGGACGCAGGCGCCAGGTCGCCCTGCAGCGCCGCCAGCGCGGCCAGCGCGGCCAGGCCCGCGGTCTCGGTGCGCAGCACCCGCGGCCCAAGTCCCGTCACGGCGAAGCCGGCCTGCTGAGCGGCTTGCAGTTCGGCAGGCGTGAAGCCGCCTTCCGGGCCGACCGCAACCACGGCCGCCCGCGTGCCGGCGGCAAGCGCGCCGCGGGCCTCGGGCGCCAGCACGCCGCGCCAGGCATCCGCCGGCGCCGCAGCGGCGGCGGCGGCAAACGACTCGACAGCCTGCACCGCCGGCACCCGGTTGCGGCCGCACTGCTCGCAGGCAGCCCGCGCCACGCCGGCCAGGTGACCCAGGCGGCGCGCCAGTCGCTCGCCGGTCAGCCGGACCACGCTGCGAGCCGCCGGCAGCAGCAGCACGCGGGCCGCACCCAGCTCGGTCGCCTTCTCGACGATCCAGTCGAGCTTCTCGGTGGCCACCAGCGACTGCACCAGCGTCAGGTCGAGCAGCGATTCGCGCTCGACCGCGCGATGCGAACCCACGCGTACGGGAGCGTGCCGGGTGTCGCCCAGCGTGGCCTCGTACTCGCCGCCGCGGCCGTCGAACAGCGTGACCGGGGCGCCGGGCGCCAGCCGCAGCACGCGCCAGGCGTGGTGCGCGACGGCATCGGGCAACGGCAGCAGCGCGCCGCAGGCCAGCGGCCGGTCGACGAAGAAGCGGGGGGCAGGCATCGGGCGTGAAAAAGCCCGGCGGGGCCGGGCTGGGTCGTGTCGCGGGGTGCGTGGGCGCCGTCGGCGCGACGCCTAGGCGGCCCGCTTGGCGGGCACCACCGGCGCGGCCGGGTCGGTGAGCTCGCGCACGAAGGTCGGCAGGGCGAACAGCGCGCCGTGCATCTCGGCGTTGTACAGGCGCAGCCCGTTGATGCGGCGCTCGCGCAGGCGCTGGGCGACCGCCTCCGTCGCCAGCGCGCGCGGGTTGACGCTGTCGCTGGCTACACCCAGGCACCACAGCGAGCCATACAGCGGGATGAACACCGTCAGCGGGCTCACGCGCTTGAACACCTTGCGCAGCGCCGCCGCGTTCTTCTTCACCGTGGCCGGCTGGTAGACGGGCGAGCCCAGGTGCAGGGTCATCAGGCCGCCCGGATTGAGCAGCCCCTGGCACATGCGAAAGAATTCCTCGCTGTACAGGTGAAAGGCCGGCGTGTCCGGATCGGTAAGGTCGAGTACCACCAGGTCGAACTTCTCGGTGCAGGCCCGCACGAACTCGAAGCCGTCGCCGATGCGGATCTCCAGGCGCGGGTCGTCGAGCGCCCCCTTGTGGATGCTGCCCAGGTGCTCGCGCGCGATGCGGATTACGTCCTCGTCGAGCTCGGCCATCACGATCCGCCGCACGCTCGGGTGCTTGAAGATCTCTTCGCAGGAGCCGCCGTCGCCGCCGCCGATGACCAGCACCGACTGCGGGTTGGGATGCGACAACAACGCCGGGTGTGTCATCGCCTCGTGATAGAAAAACTCATCGCCTTCGGAGGTCATCAGGCGGCCGTCGAGGCGGAACAGCTTGCCGAACTGGTGCGTGTCGAACACCTCGAGCCGCTGGTACGGCGTGTCCTTGACGGCAATCTGCTGGCGGGCGGTGTAGCCGTAGCCCGCATGCGCGTTCAGCCAGTCGAAGATCAACTGGTCGCGCTCGGGCTTGTCGGTGCCCGCCCCGGCGGCGCTCGCCGCTGATGCCGCCACTGCATCGGCACCGGCCGCCAGATCGCCGCGGACGATGCGGTTGACGACCTGGCTGCGGGGCCGGAACGCGAGCATCAGCGTGTCGAACAGCTGGCGCGCCTTGGCCTCGTTGTCGGCGGTGAAATTGCAGACGTAGACATCGAGCGTGACGCCGCGCCGCTCGGGCCAGGTGTGGATGGCCAGGTGCGACTCGGCCAGCAGCACCGCGCCGGTGATGCCGCCGGGCTGCCCCTGCCACTGCGGAAAGACGTGGTATTTCTCGTCGACGATCGTCAGTCCGCTGTCGACCGTGGTGTCACGGCACAGCCTGGAAAGCGCTTCCAGATCGGTGAGGAGACCTGCGCTGCAGTTGCAGTCGAACAGATCGCCAGTCAGGTGAATGCCTTGCATCATCATCCCCCAGCAGGTCCGCCCAATCGACCTGAATCACGCGCGCAGAGCACTGCGCCGCAACCCATCGGTTCGGGACCCGGACGCTGGTGCGCGGCGACCGGATCATGGCAGCGCTGGCGCTATGGCAAGCGCCGGCGACTGCGTCGATTGGCTCTGGCGGGGGATTAGGGCCTCTCTTGATCGGAAAAGCGGATCAAGCAATGCAGGCTACCCGTTGCTTCCTAGGGTGAGTCCGAACCGAAAAACGAGGCGCGGATGCTATCGGAAACGGCCCCCTAATGAAACCCCTGTCCACAGACCCCTTTGTCGAAACGCCGTCCCGCGCCGCGTGGCCGTCCGGCGCCGCTGTTCTGCGCACGCCGCGGCGGCCCGGCCGGGTGCCGCTGATAAAATCGGCGGGTCTGGCTGCTGGTCCGGATCAAGGTCTGCAAGCAGCCTTCCCCGCGCTGCCAACTCCCTTCTCTTCGGGCCTTTCCCGACATGCCTGACACCCCCGCCGCAACACCCGCCCGCCCGGCTGCGCTCCAGCGCGACATGTGCAATGCCATCCGCGCGCTGGCCATGGACGCCGTGCAGAAGGCCAACTCGGGGCATCCCGGCATGCCGATGGGCATGGCCGAGATCGCGCTGGCGCTCTGGGACCGGCACTACAAGCACAACCCCGCCGACCCGCACTGGGCCGACCGCGACCGCTTCGTGCTGTCCAACGGCCACGGCTCGATGCTGCAGTACGCGCTGCTGCACCTGTCCGGCTACGACCTGCCGATCGAGGAGATCGTCAACTTCCGGCAGATGCGCAGCCGGACGCCGGGGCACCCGGAGGTAGGCGTTACGCCGGGGGTGGAGACGACCACCGGCCCGCTCGGGCAGGGTTTCGCCAACGCGGTGGGCATGGCACTGGCCGAAAAGCTGCTGGCAGCGCAGTTCAACCGGCCCGAGGCCTCCGTCGTCGATCACCATACCTACGTGTTCGTCGGCGACGGCTGCCTGATGGAGGGCATCTCGCACGAGGCGGCCTCGCTGGCCGGCGTGTGGAAGCTCGACAAGCTGATCGCCCTGTACGACGACAACGGCATCTCGATCGACGGGGAAGTCCGGCACTGGTTCGCCGACGACACCGCGCAGCGTTTTCGCGCCTACGGCTGGAACGTGATCGGTCCGGTCGACGGGCACGATGTAGCGGCCGTGGACGCCGCCATCGGCGCAGCCAAGCGCAGCCGCGGCGGGCCCAGCCTCATCATCTGCCGCACGGTCATCGGCAAGGGCTCGCCCAACCGCGCCGGCAGCGCGAAGGTACACGGCGAGGCGCTCGGCGCGGCCGAGATCGCCGCCACGCGCGCGCACATCGGCTGGAATCACCCGCCCTTCGTGGTCCAGCCAGAGGTCTACGCCGCCTGGGATGCGCGGCCGCGCGGCGCCCGGCTGCAGGCCGAGTGGACGCGGCGACTGGCGCACTACCAGGCGCGCCATCCGCACGAGGCCGCCGAGTTCAAGCGCCGCATGCAGGGCGAACTGCCGGCCGGCTTCGCCGCGGCCGTGCAGGCGGCGGTGCAGGTGGCCGTCGACAAGAGGGAGACGGTGGCCACCCGCAAGGCCTCGCAACTGGTGCTCGAGGTGCTGGCCGAGGCGGTGCCCGAGATGATCGGCGGCTCGGCCGACCTCACCGGCAGCAACCTCACCCAGTGGAGCAAGGCCGCCAGCCTGCGCAGCGGCAGCAGCGACGGCAGCGGGTACGAGCCGGGCCGCCACATCAACTACGGCGTGCGCGAGTTTGGCATGAGCGCAATCGCCAACGGCCTGGCGCTGCACGGCGGCTTCCTGCCGTTTGTCGGCACCTTTCTCACCTTTGCCGACTACGGCCGCAATGCGCTGCGGATGGCGGCGCTGATGAAGCAGCGCGTGGCCTTTGTTTTCACGCACGACTCGATCGGCCTGGGCGAGGACGGCCCCACCCACCAGGCGGTCGAGCAGGCGAGCAGCCTGCGCCTGATTCCCAACATGGACGTCTGGCGCCCATGCGATACGGTCGAGTCGATCGCAGCCTGGGCGGCAGCCATCGAGCGGCGCGACGGTCCCACCAGTTTGCTGTTCTCGCGCCAGGCGGTGCCGTTCCTGCGCACCGCCACCGACCTCGAGGCGATCCGCAAGGGCGCCTACGTGTTCAGCGAGGCCCCCGGCGGCGCTGCCCAGGCGCGCGCCGTGATCATCGCCACCGGCTCCGAAGTGCCGCTGGCCGTGCAGGCACAGCAGCAACTGGCCGGGCAGGGTGTTGCCGTGCGCGTGGTGTCGATGCCTTCGACCACCGTCTTTGACCGCCAGAGCGTTCAGTACAAGGCCGCCGTCCTGCCGGAGGGCGTGCCGCGCGTGGCGGTGGAGGCCGGTGTCACCGACCTCTGGTGGAAGTACGTCCGCGGTACCGGTGCGGTGCTCGGCGTGGACCGCTACGGCGAGTCGGCGCCGGCCGCTGCCGTCTACCGGCACTTCGGGCTAACCGCTGAGAACCTGGCCGCGGTCGTGAGCCAGGTGATCGGGCGCTGATCCGGCCGAGTGCCCGCGCGCTAGCGCGCGGGGCCGTTCCATTCTTTGACTTCAGCAGGCAGACGACATGACGATCAAGGTAGCCATCAACGGATACGGCCGCATCGGCCGCAACGTACTGCGCGCGCACTACGAAGGCGGCAAGCGCCACGACATCCAGATCGTGGCGGTCAACGACCTCGGTGACCCGAAGACCAATGCGCACCTGACCAAGTACGACACCGCACACGGCCCGTTTCCCGGCACCGTGGCGGTCGATGGCGACAGCATGGTGGTCAACGGCGACCGCATCCGCGTGCTGGCCAACCGCAACCCGGCCGAGCTGCCCTGGGGCGAACTCGGCGTGGACGTGGTGATGGAGTGCACCGGTTTGTTCACCTCGAAGGAGAAGGCCGCAGCGCACCTGAAGGGCGGCGCCAGGAAGGTGATCATCTCCGCGCCCGGCGGCAAGGACGTCGACGCGACCATCGTCTACGGCGTCAATCACGGCACGCTGAAGGCTGCGCACACGGTCATCTCCAACGCCAGTTGCACCACCAACTGCCTGGCGCCGCTGGTCAAGCCGCTGCACGAGAAGATCGGCCTGGTCAACGGCCTGATGACCACCATCCACGCCTACACCAACGATCAGGTGCTGACCGACGTCTACCACGAGGACCTGCGCCGCGCGCGCAGCGCTACGCAGTCGATGATCCCGACCAAAACCGGTGCTGCCGCCGCGGTGGGTCTGGTGCTGCCCGAGCTGAACGGCCGGCTCGACGGCTACGCGATCCGCGTGCCCACCATCAACGTGTCGATCGTCGACCTGTCGTTCATCGCTGCCCGCGACACCACGGTGGAGGAGGTCAACGGCATCCTCGCGGCAGCCGCCGCCGGCGAGCTCAAGGGCATACTCGGCTACAACACCGAGCCGCTGGTTTCGGTGGACTTCAACCACAACCCGCTGTCGTCGGTGTTCGACGCCACGCTGACCAAGGTCAGCGGCCGGCTGGTCAAGGTGTCGAGCTGGTACGACAACGAGTGGGGGTTTTCCAACCGGATGCTGGATACCACCATCGCGCTGATGGCGGCCCGGTAGCCCGACCCCGCCGGCGCGGCGCGTCCACCGGCCGTCCGTTGCGTTTTGTTACGTCGTCGCCGACCCCGGCGGTCAACGAGGGGTGGCATCCGTTGCGTTGTTGCAGTGCTGCGCTGCCGCCGGCCCGACGGCACTGCCCGCCCACCGAAAGGACGCGCCATGAAGACCCGCCGCCTCGTTGCCCTGTTGTTCGGTGCTGCCAGCGCTCTGGCCGGCGCCGCCGAAGCGCAGGCCCCGCTCATCAAGAGCCCGCCGGCGCAGCCGGTGCTGGTGGGGCAGATGATCGTCAAGCTGCGCGCGGCCGGCGTCGATGCCGACCGCGTGAGCGGCATGAGTGCCGAGCGCGCCCGGCGCCTGTCGAGCGTGGTCGGCCGATCGATGACGCCGCTGCGCGCCATGTCGGGCGAGGCCGCCGTGCTGCGCCTGGCGCAGCCGCTGGCGGCGGCCGATGCGCAGCAACTGGCGCAGGCGCTTGCGCGCGACCCGGCCGTCGAGTGGGCCGCGCCCGACCTGCCGGTCAAGCGGCTGCAGTCGTCGCCGCCCGATGCCAACTTCCCGACACGCCAGTGGAATCTGCTGCCGGCCAACGCGCAGTTCGTCTCCGCCAGCCTGGTGACGCCGGCCTCCACCGTGAATTTTTCGGCCACGGGTGGGGCCAATGGACTGCTGGCATGGACCATCACCCGCGGCAACCCTGCGGTACGCGTGGCCGTGATCGACTCCGGCGTGGTGCTCAGCCACCCGGACTTGATTGCCAACTTGCTGCCCGGCTACGACTTCGTCTCGGCCGACGCGTTGAGCAGCGCGCCGTTCAACGCGCCGCTGAACTTCGTGGCCAACGATGGCAACGGTCGCGATCCGGACCCGACCGATCCGGGCGACTGGGTCACGCAGGCCGATGTGACCGCCTATCCCAACCTGTGCGGCGGCGGCGACCTCGGGCCGTCGAGCTGGCACGGCACGTCGATGGCGAGCCTGATTGCCTCGCTTTGGACCGGTGTGAGTCCCAACCCCGCCGGCACCTCACTGGCTGGCCTGGCGCCCGAGGTCCGCATCCTTCCCGTGCGCGCGCTGGGCAAGTGCGGCGGCACGACGTCGGACGTGATCGACGCCATTCGCTGGTCGGCCGGCCTTACGGTGCCCGGCGTGCCGGCCAATGCCAATCCCGCGCGCATTATCAACCTCAGCCTGGGCACCACAGCGGGCGCGTGCAGTGCGGCCTATCAAGCGGCCGTGAATGACGTGCTTGCCACCGGGGCGATCGTCGTGGTCGCCAGCGGTAACGATGGCGCCGCATCCGTCAGCCAGCCGGCCAACTGCACGGGCGTGATCGGCGTCACGGCGCATGCGATCAATGGCGACAACGCCACCTACGCCAACATCGGGCCGCAAATCGCCATCAGCGCGCCGGGCGGCGGCGAACCCTCGCGCGCAGCCCTGCAACCGCTCGATCCGAACCAGACCGCGTATTACGTGTGGGCAGCGTCGATGTTCGGCGCGACCACACCCGACAGCGCCTTCTCGCCCGGCGACACGCGCACCGGGCCGGCGACCAGCGGCCTGACGGGCACCAGCCCTGCCGCGGCACAGGTCTCGGCCGCCGTCGCCTTGCTGCTGTCGGTCGATCCGGCGTTGTCCGCCACGCAGGTGCGCGCCTACCTGACGGGAACCGCGCGTCCGCATCCGGCCGGCACCTATTGCACGAGCGAGCCGACCGCCTTGAATCAGTGCGGCACGGGGCTGCTTGATGTCGGCGCGGCGGTCAACGCCGCCTACCAGGCGCGCCAACAGGCCAATGGGCAGGGCGGCGGCGGTGGCGGCGGTGCGCTCCCGCTGGCGCCGTTGCTCCTGCTCATCGCGCTCGGGTTTGCGCGCGCCGTGCGGCGACGCTAGGTTGCGGCGGGCTGACGACGTGTCGCCGGCGTCAGCCCAAAGATCACACCCAGCAGCGCGCCGGTCAGTGCGCCGGCCAGATGCGCCTGCGGCACCGTGCCCGCACCGAGCCAGTCGGCATACGGAGTGGCGCTGCCACCGGGTTGCTCGAGCGCGACCTTGATCGCGCCACCGGCCACCAGCAGCACGGGCAGCCACAGCGCGCGCAGGCTCGTCTGGCCAGCGCGCAGCGTGCGCAGCAGCCAGCACAGCGCACCGGCGAAGAACAGCCCATGCAGCACGCCCGAGAAGCCGCGGTACCACGCGATCGTCGGATGCAGCAGCGCCAGCGACACGGTGATCGCCAGTGCACTGGCCACCAGCACGGCCGGCTGGCGCCAGCGCGTGAACTCGGGCGCGAACAGGCGCGCGACGATGAACCACGCCGCGGCATTGATCAGCGCGTGAGTCCAGTTGATGTGCACGAGGTGGGCCGTCAGCGCGCGCCACGGTTCATGCGCCACCAGCCCTTGCTGGTACTGCAGGCTGGCGTGCAGGGGTGTGGCCGCCTGCAGCAGCAGCAACAACGCGGCGCCTGCGAGGGACTGACGCTCGGCGGCGGCTAGCTGCATGTGCCCGTGACGTGACAGAGAAGGTGCCGCGCGTTCGAAGTGACCGGATTTGCCGCGAGGCGGACAGGGGGTGCTTCGTATAATGCCTCACACCTGCGTGTGCCCGTGTGCCGTCCTCGCATCGCCGACCGATGCGGCTGCGCATGAACCGCCGCGGCCCCGCCCGCCCGATTCCTCACCCACCTCTCCCCCGCCCATGCAGGTCAAGACCCTTGCTCAACTAGCCGCCACCGATGCGCTGCGTGGCAGGCGTGTGTTCATCCGTGCCGACCTGAACGTGCCGCAGGACGACGCCGGCAACATCACCGAGGACACGCGCATCCGCGCTTCGGTGCCGGCGATCGAGATGGCGCTGCAGGCTGGCGCCGCGGTCATGGTGACCTCGCATCTGGGCCGCCCCACCGAGGGCGAGTTCAAGCCCGAGGATTCACTGGCGCCGGTGGCGCAGCGCCTGGCCGAACTGCTCAAGCGCCCGGTGCCGCTCCGACAGAACTGGGTCGATGGCGTGGCGGTGCAGCCGAGCGAGGTGGTGCTGCTGGAGAACTGCCGCGTCAACAAGGGCGAGAAGAAGAACGGCGACGAGTTGGCCCGAAAGTTGGCCGCGCTGTGCGACGTCTATGTCAACGATGCCTTCGGCACAGCGCATCGTGCCGAGGCCACCACGCACGGCATCGCAAAGTTCGCCAAGGTCGCCTGCGCCGGCCCGCTGCTGGCAGCCGAGATCGAGGCGCTGTCCAAGGCCCTTGGTGAGCCCAAGCGGCCGCTGATGGCGATCGTGGCCGGCTCCAAGGTCTCGACCAAGCTCACCATCCTCAACAACCTCGCGCAGAAAGTCGATCGGTTGATCGTCGGCGGCGGCATCGCCAACACCTTCCTGTTGGCTCAAGGCGTGCCCATCGGGAAGTCGCTGGCGGAGCGCGACCTCGTACCCGAATGCAAGAAAATCCTGGAAACCCTGGGCGCCAAGGGCGGCACGCTGCCTATGCCGATCGACGTGGTGGTGGCCAAGGAATTCAAGGCCGACGCGACCCCGCGCGTGTGCGCGGCTGGCGACGTGCACGACGACGAGATGATCCTGGACATCGGCCCGTCGAGCGCGCTGGCGCTGGTGCACCTGATCCGCGAGGCCGGGACCATCGTGTGGAACGGCCCGATCGGCGTGTTCGAGTTCGACGCCTTCGCCGAGGGCACCAAGCAGATGGCCCTGGCCATTGCCGGCGCCACCGCGGATGGCGCGTACTCGATCGCTGGTGGCGGCGACACCCTGGCTGCGATCGCCAAATACCAGATCGCTGACCGCATCAGCTACATCTCCACCGGCGGTGGCGCGTTCCTCGAGTTTCTCGAGGGCAAGACGCTGCCGGCCATTGATGTCCTGCAACAACGCTACAAGGACTGACATGCCCCGCAGCACCAAGATCGTCGCCACGCTGGGACCCGCCTCCAGTGACAAGCTGGTCCTCGAGCGCATGCTCGCCGCGGGTGTCGATGTGGTGCGCTTCAACTTCTCGCACGGCACGGCCGAGGACCACCTGGCGCGGGCCGTGCTGGTGCGCGAAGCGGCCGCGGCCAGCGGGCGCGAAGTCGCCATCATGGCCGACCTGCAGGGCCCGAAGATCCGCGTCGGCCGCTTCGAGGGCGGCAAGGCCGAGCTGCGTAATGGCGCCCGCTTCGTGCTTGACGCCAGCGCCGAGCTCGGCAGCGCCGAGCGCGTCGGGCTGGACTACAAGGACCTGCCGCGCGACGTGAAGGCCGGCGATGTGCTGCTGCTCAACGACGGGCTGATCGTGCTCGACGTCGAGCGCGTGGCCGGCGCCGAGATCCACACGCTGGTGCGCGTGGGTGGCGAGCTGTCCAACAACAAGGGCATCAACAAGCAGGGCGGCGGCCTGTCGGCGCCGGCCCTGACCGCCAAGGACGTGCGCGACATCGAGACCGCAATGGCCTGCGGCGCCGACTACCTGGCGGTGAGCTTCGTGAAGAACCGCACCGACGTCGAGATGGCGCGGCGCCTGGCCACCATTGCCGGCGAGAAGCACGGAGTACGGCCGGACATCATCGCCAAGATCGAGCGCGCCGAGGCGGTGCCGCTGCTGCGCGAGATCCTCGACGCTGCTGACGGCATCATGGTGGCGCGCGGCGATCTGGCGGTGGAGGTCGGCAACGCCGCCGTGCCGGCCCTGCAGAAGCGCATGATCAAGATGGCGCGCGAGCAGAACAAGTTGGCCATCACGGCCACCCAGATGATGGAGTCGATGATCGTCAACGCGGTGCCCACGCGCGCCGAGGTCAGCGACGTGGCCAACGCGGTGCTCGACGGCACCGACGCCGTGATGCTGTCGGCCGAGACCGCCAGCGGCCGCTACCCGGTCGAGGTGGTCGAGGCGATGGCCGGCATCGTGCTGGAGGCCGACCGCTCGGAGACGGTGCAGCTCGACAAGGAGTTTCTCGACCAGACCTTCCTGCGCGTGGATCAGTCGATCGCCTACGGCGCGCTGTTCACCGCCTTCCATCTGCGCTGCGCGGCCATCTGCGCGCTGACCGAGTCGGGCTCGACCACGCTGTGGATGAGCCGGCACGACGTCGACATTCCGATTTACGCCCTGACGCCCAGCCCCGCCACCTCGCGCAAGCTCGCGCTGTACCGCAACGTGCACCCGCTGCTGCTGCCCAAGACCGACGACCGCGACGCCTCCCTGGCGCAGGCCGAGCGGCTGCTGCTGGCGCATGGGTGCGTCAAGCGCGGCGATCTCATCGTGCTGACCGTCGGCGAGCCCATGGGCCAGCCGGGCGGCACCAACACGCTGAAAATCGTGCGCGTGGGCGAGCACGCCTAGGGCGGGCCGCGATTCGAGGATGCACGTCTACGGTCCTCGCCTCCCAAGCACGGCATGGCTGCTGGCCACGCTCCTGGCGCTGGTCGTCAGCGCCTGCGCACAGCTGCCCACCCGTCCGAGTTCGGGGCCGATCACCGACGTGCCGGCTGACGTCCCGCATGCCTCGTCGCAACGCCTGTCATCGGTGTAAGCGCGCGAGCAGGCGCGCGTGGAGACGGCTCAGCGCGTGTGGCGGCTGGTGGGTGACCGCTTCTACGACCCGCGCATGAACGGCGTCTACTGGATCGGCGTGCGCGAGCGGTACCTGCCGCGCGTGGTGGCCGCCGGGAGCGGCGCGCAGTTCTACCGCGAGCTCAAGCAGATGCTGTCCGAACTGGGTGACTCGCACACCGAGGTGCTGAGCCCGCGCGAGGCGCTCGACCTGCGCCAATTCGTCGCCCTGCGCACTGGGCTTGTCCTGGGCGTGGTCGAGGGCCAGGTCGTGGCGGCAGAGGTCGCTCCGGACACGCCAGCGGCACAGGCTGGCGTGCGGGCGGGGGACGTCGTCACCGCCTTGAATGGCGCACGACGCGATGCTGCATTTGTCCAGGCGGCGCTGACCGACCCCTTGACGGCGCGCCACATGCCGGGCGCTGGCGACGGCCCCGAGGCACTGCCGGCCGACGCGCGCGATGCCGAGCGCATTCGGCTGCTGCGCGCCGTGCGCCGGCTGCTGCGCAGCCAGACCGGCAGTCATCCTGCGCCCGGCACGCCGATTGAATTCGAGCTGCAACGAACGCGTGAAGTACTGCACGTGGTTCTGCGCACGCAACCGCAGGCGCGCCCGCCGAAGGTCGAGTTCCGCTGGCTGGCGGCTCCCGGAGGCGCGGACGCGAGTGTTGGCGGCCGCATTGCGCCGATCCGTTTCACGTGCTTTCACCCAAGCGTGCGTGACGAACTCGAGCGTGCGCTCCAGAACGCTGCCGGTGCGCGCGGGCTGGTCATCGATGTGCGTGGCAATGGCGGCGGGCTGCTGGACACGTACCGCTGGGTCGCCGGCGAGTTCATGCCCGGCGAGCGCGTGCCAATGCTCGTCACGCGACGCGACGGCGGCAACCCCACGGCGCAAAAGGTGACTGAGCCGCGGGTCGACCCCAGAGTGTCTCGCCACTGTCCTCTGCTGATGCCGGTGGCCGTGCTGATCGACAGCCGCACCGGCAGTGCCGCCGAGTTGCTGGCCGTGACATTGGCTGAGCAGCGCAATGCGCTGTTGATCGGCGAGCCTACTTGCGGCTGCGTGGTCGGCGTGCGGGTGGAGTACGTGCTGCCCGACGGCGGCGGCCTGCGTATTGCCGAGACGGGCTTTGTCTCGGCGCGCGGGGTGCGCATGGAGGGCAGCCAACCTTGCCGACCACTCGGGTGACGCCAACGCTGGCTGACGTGCGTGCGGGGCACGACCGGGTCCTGGAGGAGGCGGTGCGCCGCCTGGTGCCCCGTGCGACGGCGCAGCCGCCGCGACCGGCCACTGCTGTGGCCCAGCGCGCGCCGGCGCTGGACTAGCGGCGCGGGTTCACGCTGAGGCTCGGCTGGCCGATTGACGCCCGTTGACGCTCATTGGCGCCTATCGAGACCGCCGTCTACGGCGTGATCGCCTAAAATTCGAGCTTGAAACATCACAGCCTTCCGGAGACACACACGATGGCCCTGGTCTCGATGCGTCAGTTGCTCGATCACGCCGCCGAAAACGGCTATGGCGTGCCCGCCTTCAATGTCAACAACCTCGAGCAGGTACAGGCCATCATGGAGGCGGCCAACGAGGTCAACGCCCCCGTGATCATGCAGGCCAGCGCCGGTGCGCGGAAGTATGCCGGCGAGAACTTCCTCAAGCACCTGATCCAGGCGGCCGTGGAGAGCTATCCTCACATCCCGGTGGCGATGCACCAAGACCACGGCCAGTCGCCCGCGGTGTGCGAAAGCGCGATCAAGCTCGGCTTTTCCAGCGTGATGATGGACGGCTCGCTGCGCGAGGACGGCAAGACGATCGCCGACTACGACTACAACTGGCAGACCACCAGGAAGGTGGTCGACATGGCGCACGCGCTTGGCGTGAGCGTGGAGGGCGAGCTCGGCTGCCTGGGCTCATTGGAGACGATGCGCGGCGACAAGGAAGACGGCCACGGCACCGACTCAACCATGACACGCGAGCAGCTCTTGACCGACCCGGACCAGGCCGCCGACTTCGTCAAGAAGACGCAGCTCGACGCGCTGGCCATTGCGATCGGCACCAGCCATGGCGCCTACAAGTTCACGCGCAAGCCCACGGGCGACATCCTGGCGATCGAGCGGATCAAGGAAATCCATCGCCGCATCCCCAACACGCACCTGGTCATGCACGGCTCCTCCAGCGTGCCGCAAGACTTGCTGGAGGAGATCCGTAAGCACGGCGGCCAGATGAAGGAGACCTACGGCGTGCCGGTGGAGGAGATCCAGGAGGCCATCAAGCACGGCGTGCGCAAGATCAACATCGACACCGACATTCGCTTGGCAATGACGGCTGCAGTCCGCAAGTTCCTTCACGAGAACCCCAGCCACTTCGACCCGCGCGACTATCTGAAGCCGGCGCGCGCCGCGGCCAAGGCCATTTGCAAGCAGCGTTACCAGCAGTTCGGCTGCGAAGGGCAGGGCGGCAAGATCCAGCCGGTGGCGCTGACCAGCATCGCCCACAAGTACTCGACTGGCGAGTTGTCTCAGCACGTGCATTGAGCCTAAAGACCGCAGTTGTCATTGCTGTGGAACCGCTCAGATCGAGTATTGGCGCGGCTTTCCGGGTGATTTCCGCAACTGCGGAGCAGTTCCAAATCGGTGATCGACCGCCGCTTGGATTGTTCCAGGGCTCTCCATTTAACTGGACCGCCATGGTCGACCGGCCGCTTTGCGGTCGAGGCTGACCGGCTTGCCGCGCGAGGAGGGTGGC
>JADCGX010000178.1 GCA_020248785.1 Burkholderiales bacterium
CTGGAACGAGCGCGCACGCCGACTCATGGCACACCATGATCGATCCGATTGGGCTCCACTGGCCTGGGTCTGGCTGGCCGAAGCACGTATCCTCGCAACTAGACTGGCGACGTAGATCATTTCGACTACACCCTCTCAGTCTCGACGTTGCCGCGCAGCGCGACGTGCTGCGCAGTGCCGACCACGCGCGTCTGGATCTCGGCATACGCGGCCGAGCCGGCATCGAACCAGTGAAAGTCGCCGTTGAAGATCAGCCGGGGCGGCACGCGTTCCTGGGCGGCCATCCGCTCGATCGCATCGAGCGCGAACGCGTTGCCGTACAGCCCGCCAATCACATAGACCGCATCGGCGGTCAGATCGGGTGTGCGCGCGAAGACCCGCGGCGAATAACCGTAGTGCGGCGGACAGCTGCGACCCGGCGTCATCGATGCCACGCCGCCATCAGCCAAGTGCGCCTCCGCAGCTGGAGCCCTGGCCCGCGGTGCAGCCATAGCAGTGATCGGCGACCAGGATCGGGTTGTCGGCCAGGTCGAGCTCCAGCCAATCGGTCAGACGCAGCCGCCCGTGGCCACGTCCATCTTCGCGCAGCGGCAGGTTGAGCATCTGGTTGAAGTCGCAGTCATACAGGTAGCCCTGCCAGTCGACCGACACCATCGTGCGGCACATCACGTCCTGCGTGTTTTCCGGCCGGTGGGCGGCGCGCAGCGTGGCCATGTAGTCGCGAAACTGGCCCTTGCTGATGAGCGTGGATCCGAAGCGCGAGATCGGCATGTTGGCCAGCGCGTACAGCCGCGTGAAGCGGATGCCAAAGCGCTCGCCGAGGAACTTGCGGTAGTCGGCCTCCAGCGCCGCCTGCGATGGCGGCAGCGAGGGGCCTTGCGGGTTGTAGACAAGCGACAGCGGCAGGCGCGGGTCGCCGCCGTAGCCGAGCGCGTTGAGCGCCTGCAGCGCGCGCACGCTCTTGTCGAACACGCCCTTGCCGCGCTGCTTGTCGACGTTGTCCTCGAGATAGCAGGGCAGGGAGGCGACGATCTCGACCTCGTGGTCGGCGAGGAAGGTGGCCAGGTTCTCCTGGCCGGGCTCGAACAGGATGGTGAGGTTGCAGCGGTCCATCACGCGCACCCCGCGCTGGCGCGCCTCGCGCACGAGTGAACGGAAGTGCGGATTGAGCTCCGGCGCACCACCCGTCAGGTCCAACGTGCGGATGTCCTTGGCCACGAGCACGTCGAGCACGGTGTCGATCGTCTCGCGGCTCATCTGCTCGGTACGGCTGGGACCGGCGTTGACGTGGCAGTGGGTGCAGGTCTGGTTGCACGTGTAGCCCAGATTGACCTGCAGTGTCTCGACGCGGCGGCGACGCAGTGGCGGGAAGTCCGTGATGCGCAGCAGGGGCAGGGTGGCGTGCATTGAGGGATCGACGAGTGAGGAGTGATTCGTGGGGGAGCGGATCGGGGGCTGCGTAGCTCCGACCACACTGTGCGGGTTCGGTTCAGGGCTCCAGGCGCTGCATTGCGTCACGCAGTAGCCCAAACTGCCGGTCGACGCGCAGACAAGCGCGACACACTTTCATATGCACGAACAAGCGGTAGCGGCCCAGCGGGCTGAGCGGACCGTCCAAACGCTGCGACAGCAGCACGTGCGCCTGCTGGCAGGTCATCAGGAGCAGGCGCTTCATCATGTGAGAGTCACTTTGCCGAGGCAAACCAGTTCAGCTCGAGACATTCGCGCAGCCGCATGCGGGCGCGGAACAGCAGCACAAAGCAGTTGGGCGATCTCACCCCCAGTTCCCTACAGATTTCCGCCGTTTCCACGCCCAGCCACTCCCGCATCATGAAAGCGCGCGCGAGGTTGGCGGGCAGCTTGTCCACGCACAGATGCAGGATCTCGAAGAACTGCACCCGCGAGAACGAGGCTTCCGGATCGCCCCAGTTCAGCGTTGGTGTTGCGCGGTGGCCGGTGGCATCGAACAGTTCGTCGAAGTTCTCGACCTCGGCAGCCTCCATCTGCGCGTCCACTGACAGTTCGCGGCCGCTACGGCGAGACTGGTCGATGATCTTGTGCTTCAAGATGACGACCACCCAGGTCTTCAGTTGCGACTGGCCGGCAAAGGCGCGCCCGCCTTCGAGCGTGGCGATGATCGTCTCCGAGACGACGTCCTCGGCCCAGGTGTCGTTGCGCAGTTGCAGCCGGGCGATCTTGAGCAGGGCGGGTCGCAGGGCCGCAAGCGCGTTTGGCGCGACGCCCTCAGGGGCGGCGCCGGCCGTGCCCGACGGGGGTCCTGGAACAGCCTTGTCCATCGGTCCCTCCACCGATGCCGGTTGCCGCGATCGATCCAAGTGCTGCTCAGGCTTTCTTGCGCAGGCGGCGGATCAGCGACGAAGTGTCCCAGCGCCCACCGCCCATCGCCTGCAGGTCGGCATAGAACTGGTCGACCAGTGCCGCGACCGGTAACGGCGAGCCGTTGCGGCGTGCCTCGTCCAGGCAAAGACCGAGGTCCTTGCGCATCCAGTCCACAGCAAAGCCGAAGTCGAACTTGTCGTCGACCATGGTGCTGCCGCGGTTGTCCATCTGCCAGCTTTGCGCCGCGCCCTTGCCGATCACCTGCAGCACGAGCTTCATGTCCAGCCCGGCCGCGAGGCCGAAGTTGATGCCTTCCGACAGGCCTTGGACCAGACCGGCGATGCATAGCTGATTGACCATCTTGGCGAGCTGGCCTGCGCCGGAGCCGCCGATGCGCGTCACCGCCCTGGCAAAGGCCATCGCCACCGGCTGGGCCCGGTCGAAGGCCGCCTGCTCGCCACCGCACATGACCGTGAGCATCCCGTTGACGGCGCCGGCCTGACCACCCGACACCGGGGCGTCGACGAAGCACACGCCGCGTTGCTTCCCCGCGGCGGACAGCTCGCGCGCCACCGCGGCGCTCGCCGTGGTGTTGTCGAAGAAGACCGCGCCCTGGTCCATGCCGGCGTACGCGCCGTCGGTGCCGAGCACGACGTCGCGCAGGTCATCGTCGTTGCCCACGCAGCAGAACACGATCTGCGCCCCGGCGGCCGCCTCACGAGGCGTGCGCGCGAACTTGCCGCCGTACTCCTCGACCCATTGCTCGGCCTTCTTCGTCGTGCGGTTGTAGACGGTGATGTGGTGCCCGGCGCGCGCCAGATGTCCAGCCATCGGATAGCCCATCACGCCCAGGCCAAGGAAGGCGACGCGGTGTGCCGTGCGGGGTTCGTAAGTCTTGTTGGTCATGGTCGGGGCGGGTAGGTGAGGCCGCGGAGCAGCGTGATCGAGGAGTAGTGCGCTGGATGCCGGGCGGACGCTCAACGTAACCCGCCGCGCATATCCGGTTCATTCTATCGGCCGACGCTGTGCCGGATGGCACTGTAGGGTCTCTGGCCTGCTCCCGACGAACGCTTGGTTCATCATCCAAGGAAGCTCGCCATGTCCCTGCTTGGCCCGGTTGCGCTGATCGTCCTGACGATGGCCTCATCCGCGCAAGGCGTTGCCGCGCTGTGCAGTGCCAGCAGCGGGCCGCGCCAGGCCCCGCTGGTTGAACTCCATACATCGCAGGTCTGTTCTAGCTGCCCGCCGGCGGATCGCTGGCTGTCGAGCTTGAAGCCGCGCCTGGATGCCGGTGAACTCGTCCCGGTTGCGCTTCATGTGGGCTGCTGGGACTACATGGGCTGGAAGGACCCTTTTGCGCGGCGCGAGTTCAACGAGCGCCAGCACATGTTGGCGTGCGGCGGCACCGTGTACAGGCCCGGCGTGTTCTTGCAGAGACGCCAGTGGCGCCAATGGGGCGGGACGGGGGCGATCGAGCGGGCCAGGCGAAGGCGCTTGCATCGATCGATCTCGAGGTCACGGCGCGCAGCGCGGGCAGCGTGAGCGTGCGGGCGAAAACCGCAGGCCAGGCCGATGCCTTGTTCATCGCCGTGACGCAGGAAGGGTTGCAGACTGACCCTAGAAACCGCAGTTGTCATTGCTGCCAAACAGCGCAGATCGAGTGTTGGCGCGGTTTTCCGGGCAATTCCCGCGACTGCGGAGCAGTTCCAAACCGGTGATCGACCGCCGCTCAAATTGTTCAGTCGCGACAGCGACTTGGTGCGTCTTGCGGCCGTCAACTGCGGTTTTTAGGCTGACGTCAAAAGCGGAGAGAACCGCGGCACGCGGCTCGGGAATGACTTCGTCGCGCGGGCCTGGTCGGGTCCGCTGCGGGCGCCGGGGGACATCGCCGTGTCGCTCGAACTGCCCAAGGATGCGCCGCTCGGCTCGCTCGCCCTGGGTGGCATTCGTGCAGGATGGCGCGGATGTGCGGCAAGCCTTGCGCTTGCCGCTCGCTGATTGCCGCTGAACACGCCGTTGGCTCAGGACCGCGGCGGGCTCGGGCAGGCGAACATTTCGCCGCCACGCTTTGGACCCGCCCGGCCGATGGATGGGCCGCGCAGTCTTGCGCATGCAGGCGACGATGACGACCATGTGCCGTTTGCCGGTGGCTTGCAGGCGCTTGGCGATCGCGACGATGGTGGGCTCGTGTCCGTGGTCCGTGTACAGCAGGCGCAGCACATCGGCGCGCCCACTTCGGATTCAGTGTCGGACGCGGCGTTTGCCGCCGTCGTGGGGCAGCGGGCCCGGCCCGACGAGCGTGGCGATCTCGCGCCGGTTGAGCTGGCCCAACGCGGGCCCGTGGGTGGATAAGCTTATCGAACAAGCACAGGATGCGTGCATCGATCGTGGCGGTCTCCGCCAACTCGGCAGCAAGGCGCTGCGCTATGCCGCCGCGGCTGGCCTCCGGGTCCGCCCGAGTCGGCGCCAGAGCCGCGAGGTCGTCGCACGAGACGCACAGCGAGGCCTCGCCATACGCGCCGTGAAGTGGCCACTGCGCAGCAGCTTGCCGTGGACAAGGCTGCTCTCTGCCCGCCGTGGCCGCCTTCGTCCACACGCGGCACAGCCATCCATCATCGTGCTCGGCAAAGTGCGCCGAGGCCAGAAGAAATACGGCCCGGACAGTGTCGGGTCGCGTGGCTTGCTTGAACCTCGGCCTAGAACCGGTGCCGCAGGTCCACGCCAAAGACGGTGCGCTCCTTGGTCGAGGGCGCATCGAGTTCGTCGCTCAGGTCGTTGATGTAGCCATCGGTGCGGCGGGAGAAGTCGTAGCCGTAACCGATTGCCCAGGTGGTGCGCGTTTCGGACGGCGCAGTGCCGACCTGCGCGTCGGTGTCGGTCCTGACGTAGGAGCCAAGGATGCGGTGCTTGCAGAAGGGCGCGGAAAATCCCAGCTGCCAACTGGTGTCCTCGTCGCCGCCGACGCTGATGTCAGTCTCGATGTTCTGGTACTGGTCAAACAGGCGCACGAACTTCAGGTCATAGGCGGCGCCCAGCAGCCAAGCGGTCTGCTCGCGCTTGCTCGCCGCGGGGGGCGAGTTGCCGTTGACGTTGATGTCCTGATAAACGCCAACGGCCACCAACGGGCCGGCCCGATAAGACAACTGCCCGCTCCAGGACTTGCCGCTTGCCGTGTTGGCCGGATCTTCCTGGTCGTTGCTGCCGCTGGCAAAGGAGTACACGGCACCGGCCGAGAAGCCGCCCCATACCGGCGTCATCACCTGGGCGGCATTACTCCAGCCGCTGTCATTCAGGATGAAGCTGCGGCGCGCGTCGCTCACACCCAGCCCGCCGGGGAGCGTTGGGTTGGGGTCGAATGCGGTGCCGAAGGTATTCAGGATCATCGGCGAGTAACCGAAGGAGTCGCCGAACGGGTTGGTCTTCACCACGGCCAGGAAGTACTGCGTGCTCTGGCGGCCAAGTTGAAAGCGGCCGACTCCCGTCATGTCCAGGTCCACCCAGGCCGCGCGCTTGAACAGCGTGTCCGTGGTGCCGAAGCGGCCTGCTTCGCCGGTGTCAGGGCGGAAGAAGCCTTACAGCGCGAAGTTGGCGCGCAGCGTCGGGCTGATTGCCTCGGTGCCGCTGATGCCCCACCACGAGGTCGTCATGCCATTGGAGTCGACGGCGTAACGATCGCCACGGTCGGCCACGGGATAGCCGGTGCCTTTCTGTTCGATGCTCTGCACGTTCACATCGATCAGGCCCTGCAGCGTGATCGAGGACTGCGCGAGCCCCGCGCCGCTGGCACCGGTCAGCGCAACCGCCAGGGCGATCATCTTGATCTCCTTGTTCATTGATGATGTTCCTTGTAGATGGGGCGATGCAAAGCGACATCCAGGTCATTGCGTACCCTTGTGCCTCGCCAGCATTTGCTGTGCTCGCGCGTCATCTGCGTGACGTGTCAGCAACAGGCGTTTGCCTTCGGTGCGCACGTGGTGCGGCCAAGCAGCTCGCTTGCACCGTCATGGTGTCGCGCGGCCCGTGTTGGTGCGCTCCGTGTTGACGCGCCGTGCCTCGTAGAGCATGCGCAGCGTGATCTTGCGCACCTCCGCCTTGCTGGCCTCGATATGGGAGCGCAGGAGCAGTTGCGACTGGTCGGCCTTGCGCTGCACGATGGCGCGCAGGATGCGGCCGTGCTCCATGTAGGTGGCCTCGATCCGCGGCTTCTGCGTGAAGTCCAGGCGTCGCACGATGCGGATGCGCTCGGTGACGTCGTGGTGGATGCGGGCCATTTCGTGATTGCCGGCGGCAGCGACCAGCCCTTCGTGAAAGCGCTCGTCCAGCAGCGCCACGGTGAGCCCGTCGGTCTCGCGCTCGCCCGCCGGGACGAGCCAAATGCGCTTCAGTTCGTCGAGCCCAGGCCGCTCGGCCTGCTCGCAAAGGCGCCGCACGGCCGCCAGCTCCAGGACGATGCGCACGTCGTACAGCTCGTCGAGTTGCGCGAAGTCCAGCGGCAGCACGCGCCAGCCGCTGCGAAACAGCACTTCCAAATAGCCGTCCTGCTGTAGCCGAAACAGCGCTTCGCGCACCGGCGTGCGCGAGACATTCATGCGCGCCGCGATCTCGCCCTCGCTGAAGCGCTCGCCGGGCAGCAGACGGAACTCGAAGATCTCCGCCTTGATCCGCTCGTAGACATGGGCCGCGAGGTTGACCGGCGCACTGCGCGCGCGTTCCTCGGTGCGGACTGCGATGACCTTGCCCATGCCTGCCTCGTGCTTCGCTCTGTCGACGTGCTCAGTCGAAGTGACACGCAGACCATTGGTCTGCCGCCACCTCGCGCAGCGGCGGCATTTGCTGCGTGCAGCGCTCGGTACCGCGCGGGCAGCGACCGTAGAAGCGGCACACGCTCGGGCTGGGGTCGATGGGGCTGCGCACCTCGCCCCGCAGGCGCACGCGTTCGCCCGCGACCTGCCGGCCCGGAATGGCCGCGACCAGCGCCTGCGTGTACGGATGGCGCGGGGCGCTGAACACCTGCTCGACCGGCCCGTGCTCGACCACCTTGCCGAGGTACATCACGACCACCCGGTCGGTGAGCAGCCGCACGACGTTCAGATCATGCGAGACGAAGAGATACGACAGGCTCAGCTCGCGCCGCAGCCGGTCGAGCAGTTGCAGCACCACCGCCTGCACCGACACGTCGAGCGCGGACGTGGGCTCGTCGAGGATCAGCAGGCGCGGCTGCACCGCGAGCGCGCGCGCAATGCCCACGCGCGCCTTCTGCCCGCCGGAGAGCTGATGCGGAAAGCGGCCCAGCAGTTCGAGCGGCAGCCCGACCTGGGTGGCGACCTCGTCGCCCCGGCGCTGCGCGTCGACCGGCGACAGCCCCTTGAGCAGCCGCAGCGGCTCGGCGATCGTCTCCCGCGCAGTAAAGCGCGGGTTCAGGCTGTCGGTCGGGTCCTGGAACACCATCTGCACGCTGCCCCGCAGCGGATGACGCGCAAAGCGTGCGGCAGGCACGGCGGCGATATCCTGGCCGTCAAACACGATACCGCCGTCGGATGCGTCGAGCAGGCGCGCCAGCAGCCGCACCAGGGTCGACTTGCCGCAGCCCGACTCGCCGACCAGCCCGACGCTTTCGCCTTTGGCGATGTGCAAGGTCACGTCGTCGACCGCATGCAACTGCGCACCGCGGCGGCCGCTGACGGCAAACCGCCTGCTCAGCCGGGTCGCGGCGAGCAAGGGGGCGAGCGCGGTCGCGGCGCTTGTGTCGCGCGCGGCCGGGGTCAGCACGTCATCCGGCATGAGCGATCTCCTGCATCAGCGGGTGCCAGCAGGCGGCCGCGTGTGCTGCGGTCGCATCGAGCGGCGGCAGCTCGCGGCGACAGTGCTCCGTGGCGCGCTCACAGCGCTCGGCAAAGCGGCAGGCGGGCAGGTCCTTGCGCCGGAGGTCGGGCAGCGCGCCGGCGATTGGCGCGAGGCGAGCCAGCACCGTGTCCTCGCGCGGCGTCGAACTGATGAGCTTGGCCGAGTAAGGATGGCGGGCGCCGCCGAACAGCGCCTGCGCGGGCGCGGACTCCACCACGTGGCCCGCGTGCATGACGACGATGCGGTCACAGTACTCCGCGGCCAGCCCGAGGTCGTGCGTGATGAAGAGCGTTGCCATCTGGCGCTCGCGCGCCAGGCCCACCATCAGGTCCATCACGGCGGCCTGAGTCGTCACGTCGAGCCCCGTGGTGGGCTCGTCGGCGATCAGCAGTTGCGGCCGGCAGGCCAGCGCGATGGCGATCATCACGCGCTGGCACATGCCGCCCGACAGCTCGAACGGATAGGCCGCATAGCGCCGCGCCGGGTCGGCGATGGCCACTTCGCGCAGCGCCGTGATCGCGCGGGCTTTGAGATCGTCGCTGCGCACGGCCGCATGGCGCTTGAGCACGTCCTCGATCTGCTGGCCCACCGTGCGGATCGGATTCAATGCCGTGCGCGGGCTCTGGAAGATCATCGAGATCTCGCGGCCGCGGATGTCCGACAGCGCCCCCTCGCTGGCGGTCACCAGGTCGAGGCCACCAAAGACGGCGCTGCCGCCGGAAATGCGCGCGGCGCGATCGGAGATGCCGAGGATCGAGTACGCCAGCACGCTCTTGCCCGAGCCGGACTCACCCACCAACCCGACGATCTCGCCCTTTCGGATCGCGAGCCCGACGTTGTGCAGCGCATGCACGGTGCCGGCGCGCGTTCGAAACTCGAGCGAGAAGTCGCGCACGTCGAGCAGCGGCACGGACCTGTCGCCGCTCATGTGCGCCTCCGCGGATCGAAGATGTCGCGCAGCGCGTCGCCCAGCATGTTGAAGGCAAACACGGCGAGCATCAGTACCAGGCCAGGGAAGAAGGCGATCCACCACTCGCCGCTCACGATGTACGCCGCACCCTCGGCGACCATGATCCCCCATTCGGGCGTCGGCGGCCGCACACCCAGGCCGATGAACGACAGGCCCGCCGCGTTGAGGATGGCCCAGCCCATGTTCAGGCTCACCTGCACCATGGTCGGCGGCACGATGTTCGGGTAAACATGCACGGCGAGGATGCGCAGGTCGGTGTTGCCCGCCAGCCGCGCCGCCTCGACATAGCCGGCATTGCGGCGCACGTTGGCCTCGGCGCGCGCCATGCGGATGTAAAAGGGAAGGTTGATGACGGCGGTGGCCAGGATGATGTTGCCGACCGTATTGCCGAGCGCGGCGACGATGCCCATGGCCAGCACGAACAGCGGGAAGGCCATGATCGTGTCGGCCAGGCGCGCGATGATCCGCTCGTACCAACCGCCGTAGAAGCCGGCCGCCAGCCCGAGCACGATGCCGACCACGTACGACAGGGTCACCGCGGAGACCGCAATGAACAAATCCAGCCGTGTCGCCACCACCACGCGAGAAAAGATGTCGCGCCCGAGCGCATCGGTGCCAAACCAGTGGACCACCGACGGCGGCTGAAGCGCGGCATCGGTCTTGGAGGCAAGCGGGTCATACGGCACGAGCGACGGCCCGAAGAGGGCCGCGAAGACCAGAAGCACGCACAGCGCCGCGCCCACCGCGGACAGCGGGTTCTCGGCCAGGATGTAACGCAGGTGCTTGAGGTTCATGGTCGGTCGTCGCCCCGGCGCAGGCCGGGGCCCAAGTTCGGCCCGCTTGGCAATTGGGCCCCGGCCCCGGATCCAGTCCGGCGCAGGCTCTGCGCCGAGGTGACGGACAGTGCCCGGCACATGCTCATCCCTCCAGCGTCACGCGCGGGTCGACCAGCGTGTAAACGAGGTCGACCACCAGGTTGAGCAGCACGAACAGCACGCCCATGGTGAGCACGAAGCCCTGGATCGGCGCGTAGTCGCTGACGGTGAGCGCGTCGAGTGCATAGGCGCCCACGCCCGGCCAGCCGAACACCTTCTCGACGATGACGCTGGAGCCGAGCATGAAACCGAACACCATGCCCAGCGTCGTCACGACCGGTAGCAGCGCGTTGCGCAGCGCATAGCGCACCAGCACAGTAGTCGACGACAGGCCGCTGGCACGCGCGGTGCGTACGAAGTCGCTCGTCAGCACGCTCAGCATCGACGCCCGGGTCATGCGCGCGATGGGCGCCAACACGAACAGCGCCATGGTGGCCACCGGCAGCACCATCTGCTTGAGGCTGGCCCAGAACACGGCCATGTCGCGAGCGATCAGGGAGTCGATCAGATAGAAGCCGGTGACGAACGGCGGCGGTGAGAACACCGGATCGAGCCGGCCGAGTGGCGACGGCGCCCACCCGAGCATGAAGTAGAAGATGTAGGCGAACAGCAGACCGGTGAAGAACACCGGCAGCGATACGCCGAGTGTCACCAGCACGCGGCAGAAGTGATCGATCCACGAACCGGGGCGCGTGGCGGCCAGCACGCCGAGCGGAATGGCCACCGCGCACGACAGCAGCAGTGCGACGATCACCAGCTCGAAAGATGCCGGCAGCCGCGTAAGAATCTCCTGGGCCACGGGCATGCCGGTGGTCAGCGACACACCGAGGTCGCCCTGCGCGAGATCGGCCACGTACCCCAGGAACTGCTTCCACAGTGGCGCATCCAGCCCCATCGCGCGGCGCACTTCCTCGATCGCCTCCTGGGTGGCCGCGCCGCCCGCGAAGTAGGCGGCCGGATCGCCGGGCAGCGCGCGGGTGAGGATGAAGGTGATGACGATCACCCCGACGAGATTCGGCAGCGCGCCCAGCAGGCGCTTGCCGACGAGCTTCAGCCTCACGACGGCGTCCTCACGGCTGCGACTCCATCATGAGCGAGACATGCGCCGCCACGCAGCGCCAGCCCTGCTCGGTCTTCATCCAGGTTTGGGACTGGCGACCAAGCTTCGTGCCGCCGGCGCGGCGAAACTCGGTCATGGCGGTGGCAAAGTTGTCGCCATAGGTGGTGATCACCGTGTTGTGCAGCGTGCGCCGCAATCCCGCAGGCGAGCGGCCGGCGCGAAAGGCCTTGATGGCGTCGTAGCCGTACAGATTCTCGAAGATGCCGAAACGCACCGTGGTCGGCGAGTCCCAGAAGAGCTCGTCGAGCACATCGACCTTGTTGTGGGTGAGCGCGTCTTCATAGCGCGCGAACACGGCCTGCATCTCGGCCAGCACCGCCGGCTCGTTGAGCGTCATGCCTGCGCTCCTGGCGCGATCGGCGCGCTCGCCACACCAGCAGCCTGCAGGGCGGCGGCCACCCGCAGTGCGTGGTCTTCCTTCCAGGGCGCGGCGATGATCTGCACGCCGATCGGCAACTGGCCGGCACGCTGTACCGGCGCCACGACCGCCGGCAGGCCGACAAAGGAAATGGGCTGCGTCAGCATGCCCATGAAAGGCCGCGCCGCGACCTGCTGGCCGTTCAGTTCCATCATCACCTGACCAATTTTGGTCGCCGGCACCGGGGTGGCCGCCGTGAGGATGACGTCGACCTCGTCGAACACGCGCGCCACCGCCTGCCGGTACCACTGGCGGAATCGCTGTGCCTGCGTGACGAAGTGGGCCGGCACCAGCGTGCCCGCGATGAAGCGGTCGCGCGTGGCGAAGTCGAAGTCCAACGGCCGCAACTTCAAGTCCGCGAAGTGCAGGTTGCCGCCCTCGGCCATCGTGATCACGAAGGCCGCGGCGCGTGCGCGTGCCGCTTCCGGAATCTCGACCGTGCGGGTGACGCCCAGCGCCTGCACTGCCTGCTGGAGCACCGCCGCCGCCTCTGGTCCGGTGTTCTGCGCGAACCAGCCACCCGCCACGGCAATACGCAGGCCGGCCGCTCCCTGTGCGAGCGAGGGCAGCACGGCATCGACGGCACGCTGCGCGCAGGCGGGGTCGTGCGGATCGGGCCCCTGCATCGCGTCGTAGGCCAGCGCCAGGTCTTCGGCGCTGCGCGCGAAAGGCCCGAGGTGGTCGAAGCTGGCGGCAAACAGGTAAGAGCCCGTGCGGGGCAGCCGACCATAAGTGGGCTTCAGGCCGAACAACCCGCACAGCGAGGCCGGCACACGAATCGACCCGTTGGTGTCCGAGCCGAGTGTCAGCGGCACCAGGCCGGCGGCCACCGCGGCGGCGCTGCCGCCGGAGGAGCCGCCTGCGATGCGCTCGACATCGTGCGGGTTGCGGCTGGGGCCATAGTGCGCGTTCTCGGTCGTGAAACCGTAGGCGTACTCGTCCATGTTGAGCGCGCCGACGCAAACGGCGCCCGCGGCCTCCAGCCGCCGCACCAGCACCGCGTCCTGCGCAGCCGGCGCCAACTCGCGGTTGATCTTGCTGCCCGCGAGCGTGGGCAGGCCGGCGAGATCGAACAGGTTCTTGACGGCAAAGGGCACGCCGGCCAGCGGTCCGCCGGCTTCGCCACGGTCCACCGCGGCGGCGCGCGTCAGTGCGCGTTCGCGCGTGACCACGGTGAAGCTGTTGTAGCGGGCATCGAGCGTGTCGATCCGCGCCAGCGCCGCCTGCACGGCCGCGGTGGCCGTGAGCCGCCGCTCGCGCGCTCGCCGTGCAAGCTCTGCCGCGCTCAGGGTGAAAAGATCAGGCATGGCGGTCGTTGCCCGGCCTTAGGGCTTGAACGTATTGGCCGGCTCGATGTCGGCCGGCAGAGGAAGGTGCAGGTAGGCCTGCGCGATGCCGTGCATCAGCGTCCAGTTCTGCAGGACGCCGGCGCGGCACTCGGGCGGGATCGGCATGCCGACCGCCGCCGCGATCGCGTCGACGGTGGCTTCGACTTGTTCTGGGGTCATGGGCGAGGGAGCTGGAGCTCGGAACTTTTGGCGTCAGGTCATCGTCACTCAGGACCGGAGCGCGAGTTGGAGCACCCCACGCTCAGTGCACCAGGTGTCGAAGCGTCCGTCGCCCCGGCGCAGGCCGGGGCCCAATTCTTGGCGGAAGAACTCAAGTGCAACTTGGGCCCCGGCCTGCGCCGGGGCAACGACAGTGGCGCTGTCCTGTGTCATCCGATCACGCCTTCGAGATCGATCGGTAATCCGGCTGCAGGTGGAACCAGTACACGTAGCCCTGGATGTCCCTTTGCATGGCCACGTCGAAGTTGGGTTGCGACAGCGGGATGCGCGGCACCTCGTCGTAGGCCTTCTGAATGAAGCCCTGCACCTGCTGCGCGTAGCGCTTGGGGTCGGTCTCAAAGCGCGCCGCGTCGATCAGCTTGTCCATCTCCGGGTTCTTGTAACTCATGGTGTTGAACACCGCGTCCTGGCCGTGGTAGCACCAGAAGAAGAAGTACTCTGGATAGTTGAGCCAGCCGCCGAAGCGGTTGAGGATCAGCGGCATGTCCTTCTTCAGCAGCGCGGCGCGCCAGTTGGCGCCCGGGACCTTGTTCAGCTGCGTCTTGATGCCGATCTGCGCCAGGGACTCCTGGATCAGGATCGCGCTCGGCTCGCTCACGGTGGCGCCGCCGAGGTCGAAGCTCAGCGTGGTCTCGAACCCATTGGGCACGGCGGCTTCGGCCATCAGCTTCTTTGCGCGTGCGATGTCGGTGCTGTAGGCGGTGGGCTGCGGCCAGGCCGTGCTGCTGACCTTCGGGCTCTTGGCGCCGTACATCGGAATGGCACGGCCGAACACGGCGTTCTTCTGGATCGCCTCGTACGGAATCGCGTAGGCCACGGCCTGGCGCACCTTCATGTTGTCGAACGGCGGCCGCGTGACGTTCATTCCCACGTACACCAGAGAGTTCTCCACCGGCGTGGAGACCACGCGAATTGGCCCGCCTTCGGTCGCCATCTCGGCAAAGTCTTTCGGCGGCATCTCGAAGGTCATGTCGATGTCGCCCTTGGTCAGCAGTGCACGGCGGTTGCCGGCGCTCGGCACCTGACGCTGGATGACGCGGCGCATCTTGGGCAGCGGGCCGCTCTTCCACTCGTCGTAGCGGACGTAGATGATTTCCTGGCCGGGCCGGAACGCCTCAACCTTGTACGCGCCGCCGCCGGCGGTGTTGGTACGCGTCCAGTTCAGGCCCCAGGGGTCCTGCGGCGTGGCGTTCTTCTTCACCAGCTCGCTGTTGAAGATGCAGGGCACCGGCACGGCCATGTTCATCATGGTCAGCTTGTCCTTGCGCAGGAAGTCGACGCGGAAGGTGTGGTCGTCCACCACCACGAACTGCTCGGGCTTCTCGAGCGAGCCGGCCTTCATTTGGAACGTCGGAAACCCTCCCACCGTCACCGCGCGGTCAAAGCTCCACTTCACATCCTTGGCCGTGACCGGCGTGCCGTCGTGAAACTTCGCGTCCTTGCGCAGGCGGAAGATGACGCTCATGCCCGTCGACGACAGCAACCACGACTCGGCGAGCTCCGGCTGCAGCTTTTCGAAGTCGTACATCGTCTGCCCATTGGGCAGCTTCTTGGTGCCGAAGGTCATCAGCCGGTCGTAGCAGAGCCAGCTCACGCCATAGGCCGGCCGGTTGGCGCCCACGGTGTGGATGTCGAGCGAATTGGGGCCGCTTTCGTTGGCCACGATCAGCACGTCTTTCGGGCGTGCCTGTGCCGCGGCAGTCAGTGGCAGGGTGGAGGCGCCCGCGGTGGCCGCGGCGGTCGTCAGAAAGTCACGGCGTTTCATCTGGTTCTCCTTACAAAGGGGCGGGTGAGGCGGAAGACGAGGTGGACGGCGCCGCGGACAGCGCCGCGGACGACGACGCCGAGGAACCGGCGGGCACGGCGGCAGTGCCGCCGGCCGCGACAAAGCTGCGCCAGCCGCCGTAGACCGTGATGTCACGGGCGCCGTAGAGCGCATGCGGCTCGCAGACAAAACCCTTGACCCAGCCGCCATCGGCCAGCTCGACGGTGCCGATGGCCAGGGGCGGTGGCACGGCGGCGACAAAGCTGCCGAAGCCGGCCAGCGGCATGTCCCAGACCTCGACCTCGATCGCCGTGCCGTCGGCGTCGACACGCTGCAGGCCGGGCTTCGGTGGCGTGGTGCCGACGAGCGCATGCAGCCGGTAGTGCGGCGCCGTGGTGGTTTGCGCGAGGAGGGCCGCGCGGCGCTCCGTCAGTTGGTGGTTCAGCGGCATGCCCGACAGGTGCGCGCCCACCACGGCCACGCGAATGCCCAGTGTCGATGCCGTTGCCGCTGTGTGCGGCAGTCGGTGGCCGGTCGCGCCGAGCGGCGCATCGAGCGCGGCATGCCAGCGCGCACCCAGTGCGAGCAAGGGTGCTTCGCACCAGGCGGGCGCGATTACGGTGCACCCGAAGGGCAGGCCGTCGCTGCGCAAGCCGGCCGGCACAGCCAGCGCCGACCAGTCCAGCAGATTGACGAAGTTGGTGTAGTGGCCGAGTTGGCTGTTGCGCGCTATCGGATCGGCCGCCACGGCGTCGATGCGGTGGATCGTCGGCGCTGTCGGCACCAGCAGCGCATCGACTTGCTGGAGCAGGGCGTTGCAGCGCCCGCGCAGTGCGGCCAGCGCGTACTGGCCTGCAAAGACATCGGCGCCCACCAAGCCGCGACCACGCTCGATGATGCTGCGCACGCTGGGCTCCAGCGCGTCTGCCCTCACATCGAAGAAGGCGCGGATGGCGGCGTAGCGCTCCGCCACCCACGGTCCTTCGTACAGCAGGTCCGCGACCGCGTGCAGGGGCGAAAAGTCCATTTCTACGAGTTCGAGACCCAGCGAGCGGGCGTGCGTCAGCGCCTGTGCGTACGCCGCCGCTTGCACGTGGTCGCCGAAGAACTCGGGCGTGCTCGGGACGCCGAGCCGCGCGATGCGGGCAAGCGGTGCGGCGGCCGCTGGCCTCGAGTACGGGTCCTGGGCGTCCACGCCTTGCGCGACGGCGAGGACGCGCGCAGCATCGGCGCAACTCGTGGCGAAGATCGACAAGCAATCGAGCGAGCGGCAGGCCGGCAGCACGCCGGTGGTGGGCAGCAGCCCACGTGTGGGCTTCAGGCCGACGATGTTGTTGAACCCTGCCGGCACGCGGCCAGAGCCGGCCGTGTCGGTGCCCAGCGCGAAGGCGGCAAAGCCCCGCGCCACCACGCTCGCCGAGCCCGAGCTCGAGCCGCCGCTGACGTAGGCCGCATCGAACGCGTTGGGCACTGCCCCGTAAGGCGAGCGCGTGCCCACCAGGCCGGTGGCGAACTGATCGAGGTTCGTCTTGCCGACGAGGATCGCGCCGGCGTCCAAGAGCCTCTGCACGGCGGTTGCGGTGGCACTCGCGGTAAAGGCGAACGCGGGGCACGCCGCGGTGGTTGGAAGGCTGGCGACGTCGATGTTGTCCTTGACCGCGAAGGGAACGCCATACAGCGGCAAGACAGCGGGATCGAGCGCCGTCAATGCGTCGGCACGCGCGCGCAGTGCATCGGCCGGCACCCGCATGATCCAGGCCGGGTCATCGCCCGTTGCCGCCGAATCAGCGAGCCAGCGCTCGACGAGGACACGTGGCGTCAGCGCGCCGCTGCGATAAGCGGCCAGCAGCGGCTCGATGGCGAGCGGCGGCAGATCGGCGAGGGGTGGGCGGCGCGGTTGCATGGACGACGTCTTGTATACAAGGCGAAATGCAACCTCCGTGCCATCGGCGGCTTGATGCTCTCAACGTCCTGGTTGACGCGGGGCGCGGCGGGCATGGCCCCCGAGCCGGTCTGCGTGGCGCCGCATCGCGCTGCAACCAATGCCCGGTTGTTGGCGCAAAAGCGGCCTGCACCCACGCAAGTGCGCTCGCACGCGGACGATTCGACAACGCAAACCTGCCCGCTAAGGGGGCAGACGGGGCACCGGCAAGGTGCGCCAGGTCCGGCCTTGGTGCGGGAGCGCGCGCCGTGGGCATGGGCGGCTCGACCCGTCCGGGGGCTGCATGGAGATTCGCGGCCGGCCGCGGCGGCGGTCGGACCCATGTCTGGACTTGGCGGGTCCGGGGAGGCAATGCTTGTCATCGCACAGAACGCTGTGCTCCCCGGCGCGCAAACTCTCTCGCGGTGAGGTGCTTGCTTCGTACCGTTCTCGCGAGGATCCCATGCCCAAGCCCTGGCTCGCGCAGTACCCGGCCGGCGTGCCGGCCGAGATCGACGTTCACAGGTTCGCCTCGCTGAAGGCGGTCCTGACGACGAGTTGCGAACGCTTTGCCACCCTGCCGGCGTTCAACTCTATGGGCACGGTGATGACGTTCCGGCAGCTCGACGAGGCCAGCCGCGCTTTCGCCGCGTGGCTGCGATTGGTCGCCAAGCTCGAGCGTGGCGACCGGGTTGCGCTGATGCTGCCCAACCTCTTGCAGTACCCCGTGGCCATGTTCGGCGCGCTGCGCGCCGGCATGGTGGTAGTCAACGTCAATCCGCTGTACAGACCGCGTGAGCTCGAACATCAGCTCAAGGACTCCGGCGCCGTGGCGATCGTGGTGCTCGAGAACTTTGCGCACACGCTGCAGCAGGTCATCCAGGCCACGCCGGTGCGCGTGGTGATCACGACGCAGGTGGGCGACCTGCTGCCGCCGATCAAGCGCCTGCTGACCAATGCCGTGGTCAAGCACGTGAAGAAGATGGTGCCGCGCTGGCAGTTGGACGGCGCGCAGGACTTCAACCGCATGCTCGATGCCGGCCGCGCGCAGCGGCTCGATGATGTCCCGCTCACCCACGACGACCTTGCCTTCCTGCAATACACGGGCGGCACGACCGGCGTTGCCAAGGGCGCGATGCTCACCCACGGCAACATGGTGGCCAACGTCCTGCAGGTCGCGGCCTGGGTTGCGCCCAACCTGCGTGACGGCGAGGAGACCGTGGTCATCCCCTTGCCGCTGTACCACGTGTTCGCCTTGACCGGCTGCCTGTCGTTCTTCAGCGCGGGCGCGCAGACCGTGCTGATCGCCAACCCGCGTGACCTGCCGGCATTCTTCAAGACGCTCCGGCGCACGCGCTTCACCGCGATCATCGGCGTCAACACACTGTTCCGGGCGCTGCTCGACGCGCCCGCTGCGGCCAAGGTCGACTGGGGTCAACTGAAGCTAGCGGTGGCCGGCGGCATGGCCGTGCAGCACGTCGTCGCGCAGCGCTGGAAGCAGATGACGGGCGTGCCGCTGGTGGAAGGGTATGGGTTGACCGAGAGCGCGCCCGTGGCGATTGCCAATCCAATCACCATCGAGGAGTGGAGCGGCCGGATCGGTGTGCCGCTGCCCAGCACCGACGCCGCGGTGCTCGATGACGATGGCAAGCCGGCCGCGTTGAACGAAGTCGGCGAGATTTGCCTGCGCGGACCGCAGATCATGAAGGGCTACTGGAGGAGGCCGGAGGAAAGCGCGCAGGTCATGACGGCCGACGGGTGGCTGCGCACCGGCGACATGGGCATCATGGACGCGCGCGGCGAGATTCGCCTGACCGACCGGAAGAAGGACATGATCGTGGTGTCCGGCTTCAAGGTCTTTCCCAACGAGATCGAGGACGTGGTGACCGCGCACCCCGGCGTGCTCGAGGCCGCGGCGATCGGCGTGTTCGACGAGCGTTCGGGCGAGGCGGTGAAGGTGGTTGTCGTGCGCAAGGATCCGGCGCTGACGGAACGCGAACTGCTCGCCTACTGCAAGCACCACCTCACAGGGTACAAGATGCCCCGCATCGTGGAGTTCCGCGGCGAACCGCTGCCGAAGACCAACATCGGCAAGATTCTCCGGCGCGAGCTGCGCGACGACGTGGCCGCGGCTTCGGCGCCTGCGACCGCGCCGGCCATGCGGTAGTGGTCGAGTCGCGATGCCGGCAGCACCGTATCGCCCCCGGTTCCTGAAGCTGCGCGATGGCCGCGAGGTCACGCTGCGCGCGATCCGCGAGACGGACGCGGCGGCGATCGGTCGTGCCTTCGATCGGCTGTCGGCCGCTTCGCGCTACAGCCGCTTCATGGAACACAAGAAGGAACTCGACCCTGCCGCGCTGGAGCGCGGCGTGCACCCGCGCCCTGGTCGCGACTTCGCGTTCGTGGCCACGACCCCCACGGCGGACGGATTCGACATCGTGGGGGCGGCGCAGTACGTGGGCGTGGTCGACCGACTCCCCAGGACCTGCGAGTTCGCGGTCACCGTGGCGGACGACTGGCGCGGCACCGGACTCGGCGCCCAACTGCTCGCAAGCCTGATCCGCAGGGCGAGGCGCGATGGCTACCTGAGGATGGAAGGCGCGGTCATCGCGGAGAACGAACCGATGCTCGCGCTGGCGCGCAAGCTCAAGTTCACGTTGCACGCGGAAGCCGATGACGCCACCGTCGTCCGGGTGCAGCGCGCGCTGTGATTGCCGGTCAACCTGCCGGGCTCGTTGGCGCTGCTCGTTGCTGCGACGAGAGTCCCATGTCCCGCGAGGCAATATCGCGCGTGCCGCTGGACGCTCTGCCCGAAATCGGTTTGAAGGGCCGTCATGCGGAGATTTGGTGATCGCAGCTTGCGGCCATCTGCTGACGCTCACGATCAGCGCGCCGACGACCACTTCTGACTGGTTGCGGTCAGTCACGTGCGCACCTTGAGTGACCCCAAAAACCGCAGTCGACGGCCGCAAGACGCGCCAAGTCGCTGCCGCAATTGAACAATCTAGGAGGGTGTAAACGAATTCAATGCCTCGTGCGTTACGTCTCGGTCGAGTCGATGCAGCATGGGGTGGGGGATGGCGAAGAGCACTGCAAGCGAGCGAGCTGGGCGGCCCGGCCGCAAGCCCGCGTTGAACGCCGAGCACACC